>DASUAV010000287.1:0-9577 GCA_035763605.1 Candidatus Acidiferrales bacterium | reverse complement strand
GCAACTCTCGGTTCTCGAACCCTGTACGCATGGCCGGTTGACCAGGATGTCTCTCTGTTCGTACAATTTGGCCTGCAAGAGACAAAAAGCCCGTCCGGCCTGCGGGTGAAGTGTTGCCGTGCGGATTGCCGCCATACAACGGCAGGCCGAGGGTAAGTGTCTAAACTGGAAGCCGTGGAGAGCGAATGAGGGTTCGCAGAGAGCTGATGCTGGCGGCAGTGGGCCTGGCCGCGTCGCTGGCGGCGATTTCCGGCTGCCAGGATACCGCTAAGCACGCTGTGCGTGTACCTCAGCCGGCGGCAACGCCGCAGCCGCAAAGCGCCGCGAACGGGACTGGCAAATCGTCCTCCTCCGTCCAAGGCTTGCCGATTCCGAGCAACGAAAGCGAATACTCGAAGCTTACTGCCCGTCCGCAGACGCCGGTGGACGCTCTGCTTGCTCAGGCCCAGGCGCGTTTCGACGCGGGCCAGCAGGCATATCAAGCGGGCCAGCCGGACGTGGCGCGGAAGGACTTCAACGCCGCCGCGCACATGCTGATGAACAGCAAGCTGGAAGCGACTGGCGACCAGCGGTTGCGCGAGCTCTTCAATCGCATCGTGGATACGATGCAGAGCTACGAGATGGAGGCGGAGCAGAAAGACGAACAGACCGCGGAAGAAAACGAAGAAGCCGCGGATAACGACGAGAACAGCGACAACGCAGACAATTCAGCAGACCAGTCGGCGGCGCAGAACGCCGATCAGGCAAACGCGCAGGCGGCTCCCCCGGAATCCACAGCGCCTATTGAAGAAGTGGCGGAGCTGGAGAATTTGCCAGCAACGGACCCGAAATTAGCGGCGCTGGCCGGGAAAGAGCTGATCACGGTTCCGCACGATCTGCCGCTGACGCTGAATGCTTCGGTCTTGCAGTACTTGAGTTTTTTCGCCTCGCCGCGCGGGCGAGACATTGTGGAAATGGGATTGGCGCGCGCGGGACGTTACCGCGCGATGATTGAATCCACGCTGAAAAAAGAAGGCTTGCCGCTGGATTTGATCTATTTGGCGCAGGCGGAATCGGCATTCAAACCCCGAGTGATTTCGCGGACGGGGGCGCGCGGCGTGTGGCAATTCATGCCGTATACGGGCGAGATTTACGGGCTGCATCATTCATTCTGGGTGGATGAGCGGGATGATCCGGTACAAGCCACGCAATCGGCGGCGGAAATGCTGCGCGATTTGTACGCGACGTTCGGCGATTGGTATCTGGCGATGGCCGCGTATAACTCGGGTCCGATGAACGTCACCCGAGCGGTGGAGCGGACAGGCTACGCGGATTTCTGGAAATTGCAGTCCATGAATGCGCTGCCGCTGCAGACGAAGAATTACGTTCCGATTATTTTGGCGCTCGCACTGGTGGCGAAGGATCCCGGGCTTTACGGTATTCAGGTGACTCCCGAACCGGCGCCCGCAATGGAAAGCACGAAGCTCGACCATGCTATCAGCTTACAACTTGTCGCGGATGCCACAGGCTCAACACTCGACGAGGTGCAAGCCATGAACCCGGAGCTGATTCGCGGAATCGCGCCGGAAGGATTCGCGTTTAATGTGCCGAAGGGCACAGCGGAGCAGTTGAAAACCGAGATTGCGGGAATTCCGACAGATAAGCTGACCTCGTGGCGGCTGGTGAAATTCGCGCAAGGCGACACATTGGATGAAATGGCGCGGAAGTACCACGTCAAGCTGGCGGTTCTCGAAGATGCGAACGAACTTCATCCGGATGATCCGCCCGATGCGGGAAAAATGCTGATTGTGCCGGCAGCGCCGGCGATTCGGTTGACATGGTACAGGGTCCGGCGCGGCGACACGCTGGGACGCATTGCCGCGCAGCATCATGTGACGACGAGCGAATTGCGGGAATGGAACCACATGCGAGGCAATGCCGTCTACCAGGGGCATTTGCTGCGAGTTTACGAGCACGGGTACTTTGCAGAGCCCGGCGAACAGGCGACTGCACGCATAGTTGCTGGAAGAAAGATGGCGCGAGTGGAATCGGCGTCTGGCGAAACGCTCACGCATCGCGTGCGCGCCGGCGAGACGCTGTGGTCCATTGCGCATATGTATGGAATGACGGTTGACGCGCTGAAAGCGGCAAATCCCTTTTTGGCAACGCGCGGACTCGAAGCAGGCGACCGCCTGAACGTCACGCCACGATAGCGGTAAACTCCTATAAATGCTAAAAATATGAACTGCAACGGGCGAAGCTGCACGTTTTCGGAAGTGTTCCTGTAGTGTTGCAGTTGCGCCTTGACAAAGTTCAGCGAGTACAGTTAAAAGAATCGGAGTGGGGAATCGCCGCTGAGCCACCACCCACGGAGGAAAGACACATGTTCGATGCGAAGTTTAATGACCACGAAGAAGAGAATGAAGTTCCGGGATACGAAGAGGAAGAGGAAACGGGTGAAACCGGCGGCGACGAGGAAGGCATAGCCGTCGAAGAGGAAGTGCTCGAGATTGACTCTGGGGACGAAGAAGAACCAGGGGGAGCCGCGCCTGCCGGGCCTGCGCCTCGGAGAGCTCCTAGCCGAGCCAAGAAATCCCGGGGCAAAGCAAAGCCGAAGAAGGCGCGCAAAGCGAAACGTCCAGCAGCCAAGAAGAAAGCAAAGGGAAAGTCCAAGGCGAAAGGCCGTTCAAAGGGACGGAAACGCCGCTAAAATCGTAGTTTCTGCAATTTAGAAAATTGGAGCGCCGCGATTTCGCGCCAGTTTCGAGCGAGATTCGCGGCGCTCTTGCTTTTGTCCAACACATTTCCCTCTTACAGGCGAATACAACCCGCAGGATACCACTAGCTACTTCAGAACGGGGTCCTGAGGCGTGGCTGACCGGCTCTCGCGCGTGAAATGGATTACGCCGGATTGATCCGTGTACAAACTCTCGTAGCCATAATTTAGCGGCACGGCCAGCAAAGTGTAGGAATGCGTTTTTCCGTCGGCGTCGGGATTCCCGGGTGTGTAGCGGACGGAATATCCGCCGGACATGGCGGCTTGAGCGGACTGGCGGGCCGGTTCGCCAAGCGACTCGAGACTCGCGGGAAAATTTCCGGCTCCATTCTGATAGGTGGCGAGCTGTTGCTGAAGCGAGCGGATGGACTGAACAGCATCTCGCTCGGCGGCTGTGCGCGAGCTCGCGAATCGCAGCGGCAACGCGAACCAGATGATGGCCCATATGCCGGCGACAACAATCAGGAAGGCAATCGAGATTTTCAGCGTGCTCGGCCGCCCGCGGGCCTTTTTCGGAAGAACAGGTTCAGGTTCGGTTTGCTCCGCGCCGCAATACGGGCACACGGCGCTCGCGGAATTAATAGGCTGCTGGCAATTTTGGCAGAGGTACATGCGGGCGGGCGCGGCTACGGCGTTTGCGCGTGACCGGAAATCACCAAGCCGATGGTGATAGGCGAAGTTCCGACGGTCGCTTTGAAATAGGCGGCGGTGAATTGTTCATCAGTATTGGCTTTTATCCCGGGGAGGAGTGTGGGCGCGCTATCGGTGGGAACCATGCTCCAGACGGAGGGATGACCCGTGGTGGTGGTCTTGCGGCTGAGAACGTAGAGATCCTTATCCGCTAGGTTGTCCGCGGAGTTGTCCTGCGCGGGGGGAGTGAGCAGCAGGAAATCGCGGTAGTCGGAAACGCCCTGATGATTGCCGTCCACAGGCTGCTGGCCGTAGCGGAGGATATATGTTCCCGGCTGGACAGCTTGGTTGCGGAAGTCTTTTACCAGCACATCAAAATGGATGGCGCCGACGATTTCGCCCTCAACCAGGGTAGTGTACGTTACCCCGAGGGCAGTGGCGGGAGTAGACGCAGCGGGAATGGACGCGCGCGTCCAAATCTCACAATACGGAGAGTTTCCGGAAGTTACGTTGGTCGAGACGGGAGCGAGAAGCGAGCGAACGGAGGATTGGATCTCGGAGGGAACCGGCGTGCTGCCGACGGCGGCCTTAAAATCCTGCGCCTGCGCCACGACAGCTCCCGAAAATAACGCTGCGGCGGCGAGCACGATTGCCTTGAAGCGAGTAGCGGGTGGACGAATCATCGCGATTGCTCCTGAATGAGTATGGTCGAAATTGACGCGCATCATTATGGGATGATTATGACGCGCGGGCGGTTTCGGGGCAAATAGGAGCAAGCAGAAAAACGAGTAGCAAAAAAGAAGGCCCGCCGAAGAGCGGCAGGCCTTGCTTTGAAATGTTGCGGCAATTCCCTGATGCGAATTTACTCAGCGAACTTGCCGATGAACGAGCTGCGGCTGCCGGAGTCGCTCCAGGTAACGCCGAGAGAATTTCCGCGATAGCTGCTGTCTTCTGCTACCACGGGCATCGAATGCGTCAGATGCGCGGAAAGTGGAGCATAGTAGGTTTCTTCATTGTGGCAGATCTCATCGTTCATGGTGATGGCGCGAGTGGAGAGTTTCACCACGTTGCCGACAGCAAGGGTTTGAAATCCCATGCGGCTCGAATCAGCCGAAAAGGAAATGGGCGCGGAATTCACGGCGACGACATCGTTGAGTAGTCCGGCCGACTGAGATTGTGCGAAGGAAATGAGCGCGGCCTGCTGCGCGGTATTGGCATGCGAGTCTACGAAGAACACTGCCTTCGCCGGAAGCGGATCGCCGTAGGGGTCGCCAAGAGTGGCGCTGGCGCGCACGACGGCGACGACATTCAGCCCGGACAATGAAACGCCATTCCATTCGCCATTCGTGATTTGCCAGCCGAGGACGGCGTTCTGACCAGTCAGACCGACCTGAGAATTCGCGAAACAGGGGCCGGTATAAACGTCAGCATTGCGAAATTCCATGTAATTGCCGGAAACGTGATTGGCCAGAGCCAGAGCGGGGATGGCCATCAGGAACACGGCGGCGAGAAGAGCGACTTTCGATTTCATTTGCGCCTCCAGATGGTATTAGTTTCGCACTGTGAGGCTCGCGAAGCAAGTCCTGCAAGGATAATCATTGACGCAATATGAAGATGCATGATAAGAGCAGCTATCGTAGGAAACCAGCCCCTACGATGGACGGCGCCTCCGGCGGCGGCATTACGCGAAAGATCGCGCAAGCCATACCACGGAGGAGGCGAAAGGATGCAGAGCATGTCCGAGAAGAAAGTGACCGACGAGCAGATTCTCACGCAGCGGAAATTCCCGCGCCGCTCGTTTTTGACGGCGGCGGGCGCATTGCTGGCAGGCGCGGCGGCAGTAGCATCCGGTGTTCGGGTTTCGGCGCAGGAAAAGGCGACGGACCCGGATTCGAAGGACAAGCCGAAGAAGACAGCAAAGAAGTCATCCAAGGGCGGGATGAAGAAGGGCTCGGATCCGGACAAGAAAAAGACGTCGAAGGCGAAGCCAAAACCGGCGCCGAAGTCCGATCCCGACGGGTCCCGGCTCTAGTCGAACGAGAAAGCAGCAACAGGCTCTGAGCGCCACCTGAGCGCTTGCGCCAGGTGGCGTGCGCCTGTTCCATGTCCATGGCGCATCCATCTCCTCGCATCATCGCGCAGAAATCGAAATCAAGCGCGAATTCCCGCGAAGTCAAGCCCTCGCTCGAATGGCTGATTCATCCCGCTGGCAAAAGCGAATTCTTTCAGAGCTATTTCGAAAAGAAGCCGCTGGTGGTGAAAAGGAACGAGCCGGAATATTTTCGAAATTTGCTTTCGCTCGATGAAATTGACCGCGTGTTGACCACTCTCAACCGCAGCACGGATGAAATCATTCTGAAAAATGCCAGACGCGAAACGAACGCGGAAGATTACACCGTCGACGGCGATCTGGACGTGGCAAGAGTGTGCCAGCTTTTTGGCGAAGGCTCGACGATTACGCTGGCGTTTTTGGATACCGTGGTCCCTCAGCTCACGCAATTTTGCCGATGCCTGGAAAAAGAGTTCAGCTGCCCGTTCCAAACAAACATTTATTTGACGCCTCCGAATGCGCAGGGAGCGAAAGCGCATTACGATACGCACGATGTTTTTGTGCTGCAAATCAGCGGGACGAAAAAATGGGTGATTTACGGCACGCCTGTGGAACTGCCGCTGCCCGGTCAGGATTTTGATTCGGAGAAGCACGCGCTCGGCGAGGTGACGCAAGAGTTCACGCTCGAGGCGGGGGATGTGGCGTATGTGCCGCGCGGGGTGGTTCACGATGCGCGTTCCACAGACACGACTTCGCTGCACATTACTGCAGGCGTGCTGCGGTACACGTGGACGGATTTGCTGCTGGAATTTCTGGCGAGCGCAAGTTTGCGCGATACGGAATTCAGGAAATCGTTGCCGCCGGAATTTACGCGCGAAGCGTTCGACAGGACGCAGGCGCGGGAGAACTTGCTCAGGCTGCTGAAACGGGCGGCGGAAGCGGGCGATTTCGACGGCGCGCTGGAGCATTTTGCGGACGATTTCATTTCGAAGAGCCGTCCTGTGCTGCGCGGGCAAATGGCGCAGGTTGCGGCGCTGGAGCGAATCAGCGCGAAAAGCATCGCAGGCGTGCGTCCGGAAGCGATGTTTCGGATGCATGCATCTGCTGATGGACTGCACGTGGATTGCTATGGCCGGCGAATCAGTTTTCCGGCGCAAGCGGCGGATGCAGTGCGATTCGCTTTGCATAACGAGAGATTCGCGGTGGATGATTTGCCGGGCGAGCTGGGGGAAGAAGAGAAAATTGTTGTGGTGCGCCGACTGGTCAAAGAAGGACTGGCGGTTGTGTCGGAATACTGAACGTCCTACCTAGAATTCTCCCGGTGACAAGACTGTTTTGCTGATTGCGCAGATGATTGAGCTAGGCCGTGCGGCAGCACGAACGGCTTGCGCGGCAGGCCTCGAATCCGACGAGCTGGCCATCCGGTCCGACGGCAGATTGGGTGCGGCCACACCAGAACGGCCCTGCATTGCGCGCGTCGGATGCGTCCTCTTCTGTCTGATAAAACAGCTTTTTCGAGCGAAGGGACTGGCAAATCTGCCCAGTGGAAATAAGGATGTTGAGGCTTGGACCAGCGGGAGTTTTCAACATGGCTATGCAGCTCCTTTCGCTTCCGCAAATGGGACGCCAGCGGCTCGCAGCAGGGCGCGTTTCACTGTGACGCGTGCGAGCTGGACTTTGTAACCATTGCGGCTGAGCGGTGTGGCACCCTGTACCGCAAGATCGCCTGCTTTTGCGGCAGTATCTTCGTTGACAGTTTTGCCTTCGAGCGACTTCGCAGCTTCCTCGGCGGGCCAGGGCTTGGGCGCGACATGGCCGAGGACGATGCGCGCGCTCTCAACGGTATTGCCGCGTATGCGCAAGGCCACGGCCGCGGACGTGAGCGGCCAGTCCATGCCCTCTTTTTGCTTCACTTCATACATCGCGTTCTTCAGGCCGCGAGAAGCGGCAGGAATGCTGATTGCGGTGACGATTTCCCGCGGGCCCAGAGCGTGCTCGCGCTCGCCCTCTTTTTGCGGAACAATAAAAAACTCGGCGACTGAGACTTCGCGCGCGCCGTTTGATCCTTCGATATGGATGCGCCCATCCAGCGCAAGCAGCGCAGGCCCCAGGCTCGACGGGCTGATGAATTTCGCCGGGCCAGAATTGCCGAAAATGGCGTGATAGCGATTGTCGCCCTGCGCTACAAGCGATTTGCCGTCCTTATCGAGAGCGAGCAGGCCAAAGCCATTGCGGTAATACCAGCAGCGCGGACGCTGACAAATCCAGCCGCCGACGGTAGCCATGTTGTGAATTTGGGGGCTGCTGATATTTTCGGCGGCGTCCGTAATGGCGCGGAAATGCTCGCGGACGTCGGAAGCAGAAATCAGTTGCTCGAGCGTGACCGCCGCTCCGATGCGCAAACTGCCATTTTCGTTTTGAATGGCGTGCAGCGCGCCGATTTTCTTCACGTTGACGAGACGCTTGGTGTCTTCGACGTTGTCCTTCAGCAACGACAACAAATCGGTGCCGCCGCCGTAGAGAGAAGCGTCCTCAAAATTCGCGCCGAGCAGCGCGAGCGCTTCTTTAACGCTGGAAGGGGTTGCGTATTCGAAGGCTTCCATTAGGCTATACCTCCTGTCACACCGCCTGCCGCCGGAACTTTGCCGAGAGCCTCGAGAACGCGGTCAGGAGAAAGCGGTAGTTGGGTAACGCGCGCGCCGATGGCGTTGGCGACAGCGTTGGAAATCGCCGCACCGGGCGAAACCACGGGAGGCTCGCCGAGGCCAATCGTGCCGCGCTCGTCATAGCCGGGCCCAGTCATCATATGCACCACGATTTCGCCGATATCGCCGATGCCCGCGAGTTTATAGAATTCCATGTTGGGATTGAGGCAGCGGCCAGAGGCCTGATCCATGATTTTCTCTTCATAGAGCGCGTAGGCCACGCCCATGATGCATGCGCCGTAGACCTGGCTTTCGGCGGTCTTGACGTCAATGACCAGGCCGCAATCCTGTACGGCGACATGCTTAATCATTCGGACGACGCCGGTTTCGGTGTCCACGTCAACTTCGCTCATCTGCACGCCGCCGACGCCGCTGGACATCAGCGCGGGATTCGTGCGGCCCGTGCCGGTCACAGGCGAAGCGCCAAGCTTGGCGCAGGCCTGCTTCCACGGAATGGATTTGGACGGATCGCCGATGACTTGAATTTTTCCCTGCCAGGCTTCCAGTTTGTCCGCCGAAACGCCGAGCGAAGGCGCGACTTTAGCGAGAAGTTCATTCAGCGCATTCGTAGCGGCCATTCGAGTTGAGGTGCTGACGCCGCTCACGGTGGTTGAGCCCCCGGAAGCGCCCGAGGGCGGGTACTTGTTATCGCCGAGATTGACCTTCACTGCATCGAGCGGAAGGCCGAGCGTCTCGGCGGTCACGATGTTTATCACAGTGCGCGTGCCGGTGCCGAGGTCCTGGCTGCCGATGTTGGTCTCGACGGAACCGTCGGGTTGGATGACTACCTGGCAGTTGCTCCGATTGCCACGGCCACCCCATGTATGAATCGAGAGGCCGAGGCCGCGTTTGATGGTTCCTGAGCCGCCCTGGCCGCGCGGATGCCATTTAGCCTTCCAATCCATCAGGCGCGCAGCGATAGGAAATTCGTCGCGATAGATCTTGGCGTGGTCACCAGCGAGATCAATGTTCTTGAGGAAGAAATCCATCGGATCCATGTTGAGCTTGGCAGCGAGGTCCTCGAGAGCGCAATTTGTTATCGCCGCGAATTGAGGATGGTTAGGGGCGCGCCAAGCGCGCGAGGGGCCGATGTTATTCAGAATCGGCCGATAGGTCACACGAAGATTCGGAGGGTTCAGGATATAGGGCAGTTGCGTGCCCGGGGCGCCTTCGGCTTGCGGTCCTTGAGTACCCCAAGAATCAGAGGTCCAGGCGACGAGGGTTCCATCATGTTTGGCGGCCACTTTTACGTTGGCGTAAAGCGAGGGCCGGCAGCCGGCACCCATCATTTCCTGGTCGCGTTCCAGCATCATCTTCACTGGCCGGCCGGTTTTCTTGGAAAGCTGCGCGCAAGCAATGCCCCACGTGTCTGCGGCGAATTTGCTGCCGAACCCGCCGCCCATATATTGCGTGATGACGCGAATATTATTCGCTGGC
>DASUAV010000286.1:0-13193 GCA_035763605.1 Candidatus Acidiferrales bacterium | reverse complement strand
AGAATCGTGCGCAGTGAGCCCACTGCGGACGCTTCGTTCGCGGCCATCTTCGAACGGAGCAGGTTCGGAATTGCAATCGCCGCGATGATCAAAATGATCGCCACGACGATCAACAGTTCGATAAGGGTGAAACCCTTTTGGTTCTTTCGGATGTTCATTTTCTCTCCTTGAGAAGTCTTTCCATTCATAGCCGTAATGCTTAAACTTGTTTGGCGGCACGGGTATAAGAGCATCCAGCGTGCCAATCCGGTACCATTACCACAGCCAGGTTCCGCTCCGCAAGAGCATCATAACACGGCGTTTACATCCAAAGGCGTAACAGCCGTCCAGCCGTCTGCCGGGCCCGTCCAAAACAATGCGAAAAGTGACGCAAATCGTCACGGCATCCCGCCATCGTACGTCGTCCGTGCTCGGCTTCTTGCTTGTAGCTCACGTCCCGTTTCGCCGCAGTTCGCGGGACTGACGTGAGGCCTTCGTTCGGGTGTCGTTTCTTGCATCGAATTGCAGATCACGTCGCGACCGGCGTTTTTTCGCCGGTCCGACATGAAGGCCTTTCGTCCGGCCGCCCATCGTTCGCTAACCGGACGGGAACCTAAAACCCTCAGGTCAGTTCGCACAAAACGCGAACGGGACCTGAGCTACAAGTGCATCACCAGCGCAGCGGCACACGTCCATCTACTGGAAGGTCCATAATGTCAACCCGAATGTCCGTTTTGACATTTTGCCAGGCTGCCCAGCTTGACCACTTCCAGTCTCCAGGTGCAGCAACCAGCCCGTCCTTCACGGGATTAAGATGGATATAATCGAGCGTCTCTCCAAGCTCTTTTCCATTGCGCATGATCCTGTCGAATGAACGTGCCTGCCACAGTTTACCGGGACGTCCTCGCGCTGCCGATAATCGCTTGGAGGCGGTGATTTTTGTTTCCCGCATGACGTTCCCCAGTGTATCGCTGTCCTCCGGAATGACTATGAGATGCAGGTGAGTAGGCATCAGGCAGTATGCCATCATTTGAAATCTCCGCCTGTCGCGGGAATCTGAAAGCGATTGGATGATGATTTGCCGTTCTGTGTCCGAGATAGGAAGTGCGCTCGCATCAAAATGCGTCGTTACGAAGAAAATTCTGTGGGATTCAAGAAGTCGCCGCAGCCGAGACATGCCGCGAGTATACCCTGTAGCTCATGCCCCGTCCGCGCCGTCCGCGGACTGACGTGAGGCCGTTCGTTCTGGCAGATGCTGTTTACGCCGCATTGTAGCTCACGTCCCGACCGGCGTTTTTTGCCGGTCTGACGTGAGGTTGTTCCGGCCAATGGTGACGAAAACCCTCAGGTCAGTTCGCAAACGACGCGAACGGGACCTGAGCTACACTTCGTATTTTTTGGCGTAATGGCGGAACGACCGGTATGTCATCCTCAACAGCTCCGCCGCCTTGGTCCTCACGCCTCCGGAACATTCCAGCGCGCCGAGCAAATAGGCGCGTTCCAATTCGGCGATATGCTTCTCGAGGTCCAAGCCTCCGTCCGGAATCAGCCTGCTCGAATTCTCCTGCTCCTGCTGCTTCGCAAAATTGTTCTGGTAATACATCAAAATTCGTTCCGGCAAGCCTTCGAGCGAAATGCGCTTCCCGGTTTCGAGCGCCACCGCCCGCTCCATGGTATTTTCCAGTTCGCGTACGTTCCCCGGCCATTCATATGCCTCGAGCCGCTCCATGGCCTTCGGTTCGATGCCTTCAATGTCCTTCCCGGTGGCCTGCCGGAAACGCTCGAGAAAATGCCGCGCCAGCAACGGAATATCTTCGCGACGATCGCGCAGCGCCGGCACGTGCACAGGAATCACACTCAAGCGGTAATACAAATCCTCGCGAAAACGCTCCTCGGCAATTTCCTTTTCCAAATCCTTATTGGTCGCAGCAATCACGCGAACATCCACGTCCATTTCTTCCGTGCTGCCCACCGGCCGCACTTTGCGCTCTTGCAGCACGCGATAGAGCTTCACCTGCATCGCCGGACTCATGTTGCCGATTTCGTCCATGAAAAGCGTCCCGCCGTCAGCCGCCTGGAACAATCCCACGCGATTTTCGTTGGCTCCGGTGAATGCGCCTTTCACGTAGCCGAACAGTTCCGATTCGAGCAGCGTCTCGGGAAACGCGCCGCAATTAATGGTGATGAACGGCGCTTTGGCCCGCGCGCTATTCTCGTGAATCGCCCGCGCCACCAATTCTTTTCCCGTGCCGCTCTCGCCGGTAATCATTACGCGGCTGGACTGCGGCGCGATGGTCTGAATGAGTTCGAAAATTGCGCGCATTTTCGCGCTGGAACCAACAATATGGTCCAATCCCGTGAGCCGCCGCAATTCCCGTCGCAGAATTCCCGCTTCTTTGCGCAGCTTCAAATTCTCAGCCACGCGCTGCACCGCCGGACGCAATTCGTCCGTGAGCTTGTCGCCTTTAATTACGTAACGATCCGCGCCGGAGTTCACCGCTTCAATGGCCGTTCCCAAGGTAGGCACGCCCGTAATCAGGATGAACACGGTAGATGGCGAGACTTCCTTCGAATACCGCAGCAAATCCACTCCGCTCATATCCGGCATGCGAATGTCGGAAATCACAATGTCGTATACCTGCGATTCCAGACGGCGCTTCGCCGCTTCGCCGTTGCAAGCCGTCTCAACGCGATGCCCTTCTTTGCGAAACGAGATTTCCAGCAATTCGCAGATGGACTTTTCGTCATCCACGACCAGCAAATGCGCCATCGTTCCTCACTTCCACTGGCTCAAAGTCAATTGCGCGCCGGCCTCGGCGCCCGCCGCCGCTTTGCGTCCCATCGCAGTCTGGCGCGGCAACTCGATCACGAATTCCGAACCGTGTCCTGGTTCCGATTCCACATGAATTCGCCCGCTGTGCGCCTGTACCACCTGGTATACAACCGCCAATCCCAATCCCGTCCCGCTCGCGAAGCCTGATTGAAATGGTTCGAACAATTTCGAGGCCTGCCGCGCATTCAAACCCACTCCCGTATCGCGTATGCCGATGCGCGCCCAGTCGCGATCCGTATCGAGAGTCACCGTGAGCGTCCCGCCCTTGGGCATGGCGCGCAGAGCGTTGTTGCACAGGTTCCAGATCACCTGCTTGATACGGTCGCGGTCCACTTTCACGGGAATATGCTCGGCCTGGAATCGCCGCTCAATCCGGTATTTCCCGTCTGCGCCCTGCTGGCGCTCGATCAGCGTGAGCGCCTCGTCCACAAGCAACGCAACGTCACACTCCGCGAACGAATAATTTTTATCGCGCGAATACTCGAGAAAATCCGTGATGATCTGATTCAGCCGCTCCGATTCCCGGCTGACAATCTGCACCAGCCGCTTATCGTCCTCATCGAGCGGAGCCAGCCGCGCCAGCTCCTTGAGTGCTCCCGTCATTGCCGTTAACGGCTGGCGGATCTCGTGCGCAATCCCGGCCGATAAGCGTCCTACCGCAGCCAGGCGATTTTTTGTCTCCACTTCACGTTCGAGCCTCTTCAAATCGGTCAAATCCTGAAAGCTGAAAACGTATCCGCTCACGTCGTGCTGCGCCGTTCGCAGCGGCGCGACGGAAAGACCCAAATACCGCTTCTCTCCGGCAGGCGTGTGAATTTCCGTTTCTTTCCGCGAGGCCAGAAATCCCATTTCCGTATCCACGTCCGTCAGCCAAAATCCCGGCAGGACTTCGCGAATCTGCTTGCCAAAAAACGCCGCCGGCGAAATTCCGGCAATTTCCCCGCCCGCGCGATTCACCAGCAGGATTTTTCCTTCTAAATCCGTGGTCACCAGCCCACCGCGCATCGAGTCAATAATGTCCTCATTGAACGTCTGCAAATCGCGCAGCTCTTCGCGCTTTTCTTCGAGTTCGACTCCCTTGCTGCGCAGCATGTGCGCCAGCAAGCTGCCGAGGTACGCAACAGCCAAAAACGCCACCAGGTTGAGCAGCACCCACGATTCCAGCGCTCGCGCGGTCGGCGTCGCGAGCGAAGTCCGCGGGATCAATCCGTACTCCGTGAATTCCACTACCGCGCCCAGCAGCGTGAACGCCCCGCCGGCGACCAGAAATACTCCACGCCTCTCGAAAAGCACGCTGCCCATCAAAATCGCCAGAAGGTAAAGTGAAATGAAATAGCTCTCGTGTCCGCCGGTCGAGTACACCAATCCGGTGATCAGAATTAGATCGCCGGTGATTTGCAGCGGCGCGTGCCATCGCGCTGCGGGAATCCATCGCAGCAAAATCACGTAGCAGGTCCCCAGGAAGTACCAGAGCAAAATCACCGGCACGAAATACTTTGTGACCAGCGGCAGCGGCGTCAGTTGATGAACCGCGAGCACCACGGCCAGCAGGAAGGAAATCACCAGGAAGCGGACACGTCCCAGCCATCTCAGCCATTGATCTGTATTTTGCGTAAGCTCCATGCCTGGTCTTCTTGCGACGAGCTATGCTTGACGCCGTTTGTTTCGTCGGGCCCTTGATGAAACGGGCGGCGCCTCCGTTCTCTTTCAGCGGAAGCCCGCCCGATCCAGTTCCCCGTGCTTACCTGAAAAACTAACTCGACTGACTGGCCAGCTTGCCGATCATCGAGAACAATGGCATGTACATCGAGATCACGATTCCGCCAACCACAATTCCGAGGAAAAGGATCATCACGGGCTCGATCAGCGTCAGCAAATCCTTCACCGCCGCGTCCACTTCCTCTTCGTAGAAATCGGCGATTTTGCCCAGCATGGTGTCCATCGCGCCGGTCTGTTCGCCCACCGCGATCATCTGCGTAACCATGCCCGGGAAAACGTCCGTTTCCTTCAGCGGATCAACCAGCGAACGGCCAGCTTCCACCGCTTTTCGGGTTTTTAGAATGGCCTGCTCGACTACCGCATTTCCGGAAGTGCGCGCGGTAATGTCCAGGCCTTCCAGAATCGGCACGCCGCTCGAAATCAAAGTTCCCAACGTTCGCGTGAATCGCGCCACGGCGATCTTCCGCAGAATCATTCCCAGCACGGGCATTTTCAGCAGTACGGTGTCAATCGTCATTCTTCCCTGTGGCGTGCCGTACCAAATCTTCAGCGCAAATCCTCCGCCAACGAGGAAGACCACAATCAGCAATCCCCAGATGCTTCCAACGAAGTTGCTCATTGCAATCACGACCCGGGTCGGCAACGGCAGCGCCGCGCCCAATCCGTTGAACAACGTCACGAAAATCGGCACGACCTTCCACAAGAGCAGCGCAATGACGCCCGCCGCGATGCCCAGCACCGAGATCGGATAAATCATCGCGGACTTCACAGCTCTTTTCAGTTTTACGTTTTTCTCGATGAACGTGGAGAGCCGCTGCAGAATCGTGTCCAAAATACCGCCCGTCTCGCCCGCTTCCACCATGTTGGTGTACAGCGGATCGAACACTTTTTCGTACTGCTTCATCGAAGTAGACAGCGTCGCGCCGCCTTCCACCGAGCCGCGCACGCCCGTCAAAATCTTCTGGAACGTCTTGTTCTCCTGCTGCTGCGCGAGAATTTCGAGACACTGCACCAGCGGCAATCCGGCATCAATCATCACCGAGAACTGCCGTGTGAACACCGCCAGCTCCTTGGTCTTGACCTTGTTGCCGCCGAACGAAGGAATCGCGAATTCCTTCCCCTTCTCCGAAACTTTGCTGACGCTGATCTGCTCGCGCCGCAGCGCGTTCTGCAGTTCAGCCTTAGTCGTCGCGGAACGCTCTCCCGCCACTTTCGTTCCCGCGCGATTCATTCCCGTATATGTATAGACTGGCATGTTGATTGCCTCCTGTTTCTTCGCCTCGCTGAGCCCTTACCGGCGGAGCGGTGATCTTCCGCTTGGGGCCGGAGCAGTGACTCCGCGATTAATCAAATCCTGCAATTCATCGGGATTCGACGAACGCGAAAGCGCAATCTCCAGGGTGATGGTCTTCTGAAAGTACGCGTTCGCCAGCGCCTGATTGAACGTCTGCATTCCTGATTGCCCGGTTCCCGTCTGCATCGCTGAATAAATCTGGTGAATTTTGTCTTCGCGAATTAGGTTGCGTATGGCCGCCGTAGGTATCAAGATTTCCATCACCATCGCGCGCCCGCGCCCGTCCACGCGCGGCAGGAGCGACTGGCAAAGAATTCCCTCCAGCACCATCGAAAGCTGCGCGCGCACTTGCGGCTGCTGGTGCGCCGGAAAAACGTCAATGATGCGGTTGATCGTCGAAGCCGCCGAATTGGTGTGCAATGTCGCGAATGTCAGGTGGCCCGTTTCCGCGATGCGTAGCGCTGATTCAATCGTCTCCAAATCGCGCATTTCGCCGATGAGCACCACGTCCGGGTCTTCGCGCAACGCCGCGCGCAGCGAATTGGCAAACGAATGCGTGTCCGCGTGCACTTCGCGCTGGTTCACCAAGCATTTCTTGTGATTGTGCAGGAATTCGATCGGGTCCTCGATGGTGATCATGTGCTCTTCGCGCTCGCTGTTAATCTTGTCCAGCATCGCGGCGAGCGTCGTGGACTTCCCCGACCCGGTCGGCCCAGTCACCAGCACCAGCCCGCGCGGCTTGTCGCACAACGACCGCACCACGGGCGCCAGACCCAGCGCGTCAAAGCTCTTGATTTCCCACGGAATGGTTCGAAAAACGGCGGCCACCGCGCCACGCTGATGAAAAACGTTCGCGCGGAATCGCGCCAGGCTCTTCAACCCGAACGAAAAGTCCAATTCCAGATTCTCTTCCAGACGGTGTTTCTGCGCGTCGGTCAGCACGCTGTAGGCCAGCGCTTTCGTATCCGCGGCTGTCAGCGGAGGCATATCCAGCGGCCGCAAATGCCCGTGCACGCGCACGCGCGGCGCGCTGTTCGTGGACAGATGCAAATCGCTGCCCCCCATTTCAATCATCACCTTCAGCAACTCGCTCAGCGAAACACTCGGCATCTTTCCGCTCCTCGCTTACAGCACCGTCTCGCGAATCACTTCTTCCAGCGTGGTCATTCCCGCGGCAACCTTGATCAACCCACTGCGCCGCAGCGTGATCATTCCCGTTTCCAGAGCCTTCTTCTTCAGCTCAAGCGCCGAGGCGCCTACCAGAATCAATTCCTTCAACTCGTCGTTCACTTCCATCACTTCGTACAAAGCCACGCGCCCTTTGTAACCCGTGTTGTTGCACGTCCCGCAGCCTCGCCCGTGATACACCGTCGTGGTTTTCGCTTCCTCCGCCGTGTAACCGGCATCCGCGAGAGCCTGCGGCGTAATGTTCATCGCCTCTTTGCATTGGCTGCAGATACGGCGTACCAATCGCTGCGCCGCAATCAAGTTCACCGAGGTGGCCACCAGGAAAGGCTCGATTCCCATGTTCATCAAACGACTGATGGTTGAGGGCGCATCGTTCGTGTGCAACGTCGAAAGCACCAGGTGGCCGGTCAGCGCGGCTTTCACGGCAATTTCCGCCGTTTCGAAGTCTCGAATTTCGCCGACCAGGATGATGTTCGGGTCCTGCCGCAAAAACGCACGCAGCGCCGACGCGAAGTTCAGCCCAATCTGCTCCTTCATCTGCACCTGATTGATTCCCGGCAACTGAAACTCGACCGGATCTTCCGCGGTCATGATGTTCGTATCCGGCGTGTTCAGCCGCGCTACAGACGAATAGAGCGTGTTCGTCTTGCCCGATCCGGTCGGCCCCGTCACGAGCACCATTCCGTAAGGCCGCAGAATCGCCCGCGTGAATCTGTCCAGAGATTCCTGCTCGAATCCGAGTTTGGTCATGTCCAGCCGCAAATTCTCTTTGTCCAGCAAGCGCATCACGACCTTTTCGCCGAAGAGCGTCGGCACCGTCGAAACGCGGAAGTCCAATTCCTTCTTTTTTCCGTCTTTTGCGTACTTGATCATGATGCGGCCGTCTTGCGGCAGCCGCTTTTCGCTGATGTCCAGCTTGGCCATGATCTTGATGCGGCTGGTTATCGCATCTTTCAACTTCATCGGGGGCGTCATCACTGTTTGCATCACACCGTCAATGCGGAATCGCACGCGGTATTCCTTCTCATACGGCTCCACGTGAATATCGCTCGCGCCCCGCTTCACCGCGTCCGTCAAAACCAGGTTCACCAGCTTGATAATCGGAGCTTCTTCCGCCGCTTTTTCCAGCGACGCCAAATCCATGTCCGCTTCTTCTTGCGTTAGCTCCAGCGCCGCGTCTTCGCCGGCAAGGTCTTTCATCACCTTGTCCAGCTCTTCCACGCTCTCGACCGCGCCGTAGAATTTTCCGATGGCCTCGCTGATGGCTGTTTCCGACGCCACCACCGGCTCCACATTGAAGCCCGTCATGAACTTGATATCGTCCATGGCGAACACGTTCGTCGGATCGGTCATCGCAATCGTCAGCGTCGAGCCCACGCGCGAGAGCGGCACGATCTGGTAACGCACTGCCGTTTCCTGCGGAATCAGCTTGATGACCGTGGGATCCACTTCGTAGAACTTCAAGTTGATGGAAGGAACGCCATACTGCCGCGAGAGTACTGCTGTAATGTCTTCGTCGCTGACCAGCCCGAGCCGCACCAGGCAGGTTCCCAGCCGTCCCCCTTCTCTTTTCTGGTAATCGAGCGCCTGCTTTAGCTGGTCTTGCGAAATCAGGCTGTCTCGAACCAGTATTTCGCCCAAGCGAGACGACATTCACCCGGCTCCTGTGCGCAAAAGTCCGCGAAAACAATTCCTGCCAGAAGTCCTCACATTAGCACGCGCTCCAATGGGAATCTGCGCTCCCGTTTCGGCTCGTTCTGTAACAGGAACCTGTACGCTCGTACAGGCTTGCTTGCGGTGACGCTCGTTTGCGTGACAGTTTTCGTCTATGTCCTCGCCTCGTTTTGTCTCTGGATCGTTCTCCGCATCACCGCTTGCATCACCGCTGGAGCATTGTTACTCTCGCCCATCCATGCCCATCCGTTTCGACGCGCGCGCTCTTTACGAGGCCCTCGACGCTCAGCGTCAGGCTCGCGGAATGTCCTGGAAGGAAGTCGCCGACGAAATCGGCGTCAGCGCATCAACGTTGACGCGCACTAGGCGCGGCGGCCGAATGGAAGCGGATGGCATGTTGGCAATGGTCCGCTGGCTCGGCCGCACGGCTGAAAGTTTCACTCGCAAGACCCCACGCTAAACCCCGCCGCTCCGCACCAATGCAGGAATGTCGCTTTCATCGTTGCCCGGCTTTCACTGGCGGTCTTGAAATCGAAGAAGGAGTCGTATCGAGGGCGACTTTGCGAGCGCGCGGTGCTTTTCTTGACTTGCCACTTTTTGGCCGCTACGCTGACTGGAAATGTCCGACGCACTTATTCCCACGGATGATTTGCCCTCAAAGAAAGAGAGCCCGCACGGAGAAACTCTATCGCCGGCTCGTCTACCATCGCTGTACTACCAGGCTCTTTATGATCGTCTCGGCCCGCAGAAGTGGTGGCCGGCTCGCACGGCTTTCGAAGTAATCGTCGGCGCCATCCTCACGCAAAATACTTCGTGGACTAACGTAGAACGCGCCATTGCCAATCTCCGCCGCGCAAATCTGCTCACTCCGCGCGCACTCGAACGCGTCCCGTTCGCCCGCCTCGCATCACTGATTCGCTCCTCCGGCTACTTCCGCCAAAAGGCCAAGAAGCTGAAAGCCTTTGTCCGTTTTCTGCGTAGTGAATATTCCGGCTCTCTGGCGCGCATGTTTCGCACGCCCACTCTCGATCTGCGCGAAAAGCTCCTCGCTGTCCACGGCATCGGCCCGGAGACCGCCGACTCCATCCTCTTATACGCTGGTCACAAGGACGTTTTCGTCGTGGACGCCTACACCCGCCGCATTTTCTCGCGCCACGGCTGGGTGCACGAAGACGTGTCGTACGAGGAACTCCGCTCCAAAATCGAATCCGCGCTTCCTCACGACGTATCGCGTTACAATGAATTTCATGCCCTCCTCGTCATGGCCGGCAAAAGCTGGTGCCGCACCCGCGAGCCGCGCTGCTCGGAATGCCCGTTGGGCAAATTTCTCTAGCGCATCGCTTCGCAAGCTGGCTCACGTTATAACGGACAATCGGAGCGCTAGAAACCTCGCCATTCCGAGCGGATACAAGCAGCATCCGGTGAGGAATCTGCAGTCGTTGTTTATGAATATGTGTGGACTGTACTTTTTGCGGCTTTATCGATGAGAAATCCTAATGCCTAAACGCCGTTGGACTCGTCATCTCTGGCTCGCTTTCGGCGGCATTTGTATCGCCGTGCTCGCCGCCGCCATTTTCACCCTCGGCTCGCTCAACGCGCCCGTTCGCCCCCAGAACAGCCACGATTTCATCATTCTTTTTTCGCTCTCCACCTTCATCGTCATCGCATTTCTCGTTTTCGGCCTGATTTTGATTCGCAGCGTCGTGCGCCTCGCCGCGGAACATCGCGCCGGCATCCTCGGCTCGCGTTTCAAAACCAAGATGGTCCTCGGCGCAATGGGCGTTTCGCTCTTGCCGGTTGTCTTTCTTTTCTTCTTCAGCTATGCCCTCGTCAATCGCACTATGGCTATCTGGTTCCCAAAACCCCTCGAAGACGCGAACCAGCAGAGCCGCGCGCTGGTCAACGAAATGGGCGCCAAGGAACGCGTGCGCCTCGATTCTCTCGCGAACGATGTCGTCGCCTGGCTCTCCGCTCCGCGCCGCCATCGCGACCTGCGCCACTACGCTACGCGCTCCGATTCCGAATTCGACGCCGTTTGGACCGTAAATGAATCCGGCGCCATCACGGCCGCCGTTCCCGCATTCACCGTCGGCGCCAATCCCCGCCACGTGCTGCAACTCCCCAGCGGCGCCGACGTCTGGCAGATTGGCCGCAAACTTTATCTCACCGGACGCGCTCCATATCATTCCGGCTCGTTGATGGTTGGCCGCACCATCCCTGATGATTTCCTCGATCGCCTGAACAGCATCGAAGGTGAAAACAAAACCTATCAGACGCAATACCAGCATCTCCGCTTTTACAAAAACGAAATTCTCGCCGGCCTTCTGCTCATCACCTTGCTCCTTCTCTTCGCCACTACCTGGGTCGCGCTGTTTCTCTCCAAACACGTTACTGTTCCCATTCAAGCCCTCGCCAAAGCCACCCAGCAAATCGCCCGCGGCAATCTCGATTACCGCATCACCACGCGCGCCTACGACGAACTCGGCGATCTCGTTTCCTCTTTCAATCAGATGGCCCGCGAACTCGGCCACTCTCGCAAACAAATTGACGACTTCACCTCCAGCCTTCAGCAAGCGGTCGAGGAAATCGAGCGCCGCCGCAAATTGATGGAAACCATCCTCGAAAACATTCCTACCGGCGTGCTCTCGCTCGATGAAAACGGCGCCATCAATCGCATCAACGCCGCCGCATTAAGCATGTTTGGCCCGCAAGCCGCCGGCGCAAGAACTCTCTCCGATCTTCTCGGCGAAGACGCCGCGCGCCAAGTTCTTCACCTCATGCGCCGTTCCGCGCGCATGGGCGTTGCCTCTCAGGAACTCGAAATCTCCTCCACAGGACGTTTGCACCACGCCGCCGTGACCGTCAGCTCTCTCGGCTCCGGTCGCGCGCACTCCGGCTACGTTGTCGTCATTGACGACGTCACCGAACTTCTCCGCGCTCAAAAAGCAGCCGCCTGGCAGGAAGTCGCCCAGCGCATCGCGCACGAAATCAAGAATCCGCTCACGCCCATTCAGCTTTCCGCGCAGCGTCTGCTTCGACATCTCGAACGCTCGTCCCCATCGCGCCGCCGTGACGACCGCGCCAATTCCCTTCCCGATCTCGTCGCCGAATGCGCCAATCTCATTCAGCGCGAAGTCCGCACGCTCGAATCCCTGGTCAACGAATTTTCGCAGTTCGCGCGCTTCCCTGCCGCGCGCCTCGCGCCTGCTGACGTGAATTCCATCACCGCCGAAGCTCTCGCCGTTTTCCATGGCCGCCTCGAGGGCATCGCTCTCCATCGCGAATTCTCCGCTTCTCTTCCCGCGGTGAAAGCGGACGCCGAACTCATCCGCCGCGTCATCGTCAATCTCGTGGACAACGCCGCTGAAGCCCTCGAAGGCGCACAGCTTCGCCGTATCACCGTCGCCACTCGCGCCATCAACAATCGCGAAGCCGTCGAAATCGAAGTCGCCGACACCGGCCACGGCATCTCTCCCGAAGACAAAGACCGCCTCTTCCTTCCGCATTTCTCAACCAAAGAACGCGGCACCGGCCTCGGCCTCGCCATCGCCAGCCGCGTAATCGCCGAACATCACGGCACTCTGCGCGTCGAAGACAACGTCCCCTCCGGCGCCCGCTTCCTCATTCTTCTCCCCGCCGCAGCCGCCCTCCCCGCCGAGGTTTCTGCCGCACATCCCATCTTGGAGCCGGGGGATAATTCGTGAAAACGTCATGCGCAAGAGACATTAAGGCCATGGTATGAACAGAATCGTCTTGCTCTCCCTTATTGTGGATTTCATTTGCTCGATCTTCTTACCGACGCCCACGCTCGATAAAAAGATCAATAAAAAGATCGAGGAATGGTGCGGCGCAATACCATCCCCAATCCTGAAGCGTTTCTACCTATTCGCTTTCTTCGCGGGCATTTTCGCCTCGATTGCTGCTATATAGTCGTCTCTTGTTGAAACATCTCGCATCACTGCCATTCTTTCTCATCTTCCTTGGTTTCATACTGTGGGCAACACGTCAGATGTACCTCGCGTTCAGAGGCGCTAAATCCATCGACGCAAAGCCGAATGCAACTTGACCTATGTCAAAGCCCATCTTGCGAAAATATTCAAAGCGAAATGCTGTGGCCGAAAAATAGCCGACCTGTTGATTGGGCACATGGAAGAAACCATGTCCCCGAAGCAAGCCAAAGAATTTCTTCGCGACCTCAAGAGCTTCGCCGCCTCTCCTTTAGAAACCGCTCGGGCCTACGCCGACGAATGAATGGGGCCGTTCGCGCGATCTGCGAACGTGTGAGGAATCTGCTTTTGCCTCTAGCTTGCTGGCCACTCTCTGCTGAGCACTGACCACTTGGATCCCCACCGCCCTCGTTGCTGGCCTAAATTAACCTGCCGAATTCTGCTATTCTTTAAGTCCTAGTTCCGGCCATGCCCGCATCCATCCTCATCGTTGACGACGAATCCGGCATCCGCCAGTCGCTCGCCGCTCTTCTCCGCGACGAAGGCTACGACGTCCACT
>DASUAV010000285.1:0-9770 GCA_035763605.1 Candidatus Acidiferrales bacterium | reverse complement strand
GGGCGGGTACATCGAAACGCATTACTCGTTCACGCGCCGCATCACGGCGATTGCTGGGGCGCGCGCGGAGGACAATGCCAGCTTTGGCACGCGCGTGGTTCCGCGCTTTGGAATTGCCTATCTCGCGCGTTTCGGCAGCGGCTTTTGGGGAGAGACGCGGCTTCGCAGTTCTTACGGGTTGGGCATCAAGGAGCCGAATTTCATTCAGACGTTTGACGCGGATCCGTGTTTTCCCGGGGATCCGAGCCTTAAGCCGGAGCGGAGCAGCACGCTCAACGCGGGCGTGGATCAGATGCTGGCGAATGAGCGCGTAAAATTCTCAGCCACTTTTTTCCGGAATGAATTTCGCGACATCGTGAGTTCTGCTTTTTGTTTTGCGGGCGCGCCTTGCGGATTTCAGCCGCCTCCTGGTTGCACAGCAAACGATCTCGCCGCGGAAGGGGGCTTCGGCGAATTTTTCAATACCGATGCTGCGCGCGCGTTTGGCGCAAGCGCGCAGTTCGCAGCCAAGCCGCTCGCGTGGCTCAGCATTCTCGGAAATTACACGTATGACGACACGCGCGTGCTCAAAGCGCCGAATGCCTTTGATCTTGCGCTTGCGCCCGGCAACCGCTTGTTTTTCCGGCCGCTGCATTCAGCGAATCTGATTTTCAATGCCGCGTTTCGCCGAATGGATTGGAATCTCGCCGGATATTTCGTAGGACGCGCCACGGATAGCGATTTTCTCGGGCTTGGATTCACCAGCAATCCGAGCCACTTTCGTGTGGATTTGGGAACGCAATTCACCGTGGCGCGTGGATTGTCTGTTCTCGCGCGCGCCGAAAATCTGCTCGACCGGCGGTATTCCGAAGCGATCGGCTATCCCGCGCTCGGCCTGAATTATTTGGCCGGGGTTAAATATACGTGGGGAGGAAAGTAGAAAGAGATTCGCGCTGGTAACAGAGCGGCTAATGCGATTTGCCGTTGCAGTCACAGCCGCTCACCACGAGCGCGACAACGCCGCGACGATGCGCGCCAGGGCGTCGAGGTCATGGAGCGAAATGACTTCGCCGGGGGAATGCGAGTAACGCAGCGGCCAGCCGAGCGCCACGTCCGTCGAGCCGTAGCGCAAGAAAGCTGAACCGTCGTTGCCTCCGCCGGTAACGCCGTATTGCACGGGAATTTTTTCCGCGCGCGCGATGCGAATCACTTTTTCGACGAGTTCGCGCGGGACGACATTCGAATTGTCCACCGCGCGTATGACGAATCCGTCGCCGATTTTCGCGTCGCCGAAGCGCGGCAATTCCAGCGGTGAATCGGAACTGACAAAAGTGTCTATGGCGAAGACGTACTGCGGCTCTTTATTTTCCGCCGCGAGACGTGCCGCGACTTTGCCGGCGCCCACGAGGCCAAGTTCTTCGCCGGTGGACCAAACGAACGTTACATTGCGATTCTTGAGATTCGGCCCCAGCGCCCAGACGGCGGAGATAAGGGAAGCGCACCCAACGCGGTCATCGAAGCTGCGCGAGTTGGCGCGATCATTGCCGAGGCGGCGAAATTCTTTTGGAATGGTGACGAAATCTTTCACCGCCACGCCCATTTGCGCCACTTCTTCCGGCGAACGCGCGCCAATGTCCACCTTGTACATCAGCGCGCGGCCGCGTGGCCATTTGAAATTGGCCTCGTCCCAGCCCTCGGGCAATTCCATAATTCCCGGTACGTTTTTCCCGTTCGCGGTGTGAACGAGCGCGGCGTGGCCGAGATAGTAGTCGAGGTCGCCGCCTCCTTTGGATTGCACCGCGAGGCGGCCATTGGGCATGATTTGCTCGACTTCGAATCCGATTTCGTCCATGTGTGCGACAAACATCATGCTGGGCGCGTGAGCGGATGGCGGAGCTGCGCCGAGCTGAAGAATCAAATTGCCCGCATCATCTGTCTCCGGCTTAGCCCATTTGGGAAGCAAGCTTTTTACAACTTCGCGAACGGGAGCTTCATGGTCGCTCACGCCGTACGTTTCCACGAGACGCGAAATGACTTGCTCATTTGTTGGAGGCGTGCTCGGCCGCCTGCCTTCGCGAAAACGCATACTAGGCCCGATTCGTGCCGGCTGTGTGACGGAGCCCTGCGAATAACTTTCCAGCAGGTCAACGAGCGCGCCCAAATCTTTCGTGCTGATCATTTCCGCAGGAGTATCCGGCCAAGCGGTGGCGATGCCGATGTGCACGGTTTTTCTCGGTGTTTGAGGATTTGCGAGATAGCTCGCCGGCATCAGCGGAGCGGAATAATCCTTGGATAAAGGAATTTTGTTTCCATCGGCGAGCTGTTTGAGAGTTGCGGCGAAGCCGGAGAAATCCTCAGTGCTCGTTTGGCCGGCGATGAGGACGCCTGCGCCGGGTTCGCGGCGCGGCGCGCGATGCAAGGCTGGCTCGGCGGGATTCGGCGGACTTGCGGTGAGCCGCCCAACGTAAATCAATTCGTCGGCGTGAACTTCTTCCAGAATGCGCTCGAGCCCTCGCGCGCCTGCCCATTGCTGCGCAGCGAAGGCTACCACAAGAGTGCCCTGAACTTTCGACGGGTCAATTCGCCGCAGCAACTCGACAAGCGCGGCACCGCCAAAACGATCGCCTATGGCAGGTGAAGTCTCGAAACCCGATCCCATGTCGTAGACCGTGCGATCCAAGGCTACCGGACTGAGCAGTTTCGCTCCGAGACGCGTCGCATCGGCTGCGGACGTCGCGCCGATATCCACGTACATGTTTTCAATGTAATCAGGGTCCGGCGGATTGCGCCGTCCGGGTTGCAGATGGACGGAAAGTCCTGCAACCACGCCCGGAATCCATTTGCCCGAAGACGTTTGAAGCTGAACGGGCTGGGCGGAATAGAGTTCATTGAAGAGCGGCAGCACACCGAATTGCGGAAGGCGCTGCAATTGCAAGTAGCCGTCCGAAGTTATATCGCTGACTACGTATCCGGGCTCATCCATCGGCGCAACAATTAGACGGACAGGACTGTCCGAACCGATGGTGACGAGAACGTCATTCAAATTGTCAGTTTTTGGATGCAACGGAGCGAGGCGCGCGCGAATTTTTGCGGCCAACGCAGATTCGTATCCGGGAATCGCGGGAGTTTCCGTGAATTCGCGCAGGTCCTGAGCTATCGTGCCTGGAATTTTGGCCGCGTTCGATTGCGCGAATGCCTTACCGGGTGTGGACGCCATGCCGAGAACGATTGCAGTCACAATCAGCAAAACAGCCCTGAAATTCGAGTGGTAGCTCTTTCCCATCGGCTTGCCTTCTTTTCCGCTCACGAGCGCTGGGGAGTTGAAATCTGCTTCTGAAAATTTTGCATTGAGAAATCGCGCCAATCGCGTTAAATGCAAGGCGCGAAGCGGGGAATGTAGCGCACGGTTGCAGCGAAGGGCAAGCGAGATTGTTCAAACAGCGGATTTTCGCGGAGGCGGGCATGAGACGATTTCTGAAAACCTCTTCAGAGCGGCGACTCGTTCGAGCGACATGCATTCTGGCGATCGCGCTTGTCATGCCTTCTGTGCTTGCTAGGGCGCAAGGGAACGAGTCCGGCTCCAAGCCGAGGGCCAGGGATTTGGGCATTCGCATCGGCGTTTACGATCCCGGAAAATTGAACGCAATCACTGATGTGGCAGGCGTTCAGGTGGGCCAGGTTACGATTATTCGCGGGGAAAACATTCGCACCGGCGTGACTGCTATTGTTCCGCACGCGGGCAACATGTTTCAGCAGAAAGTCGCAGGTGCCGTGTATGTGTTCAACGCGTTTGGAAAATTGGTCGGCTCGACACAGGTGAATGAGCTCGGCGAAATCGAAACGCCGATTGTGCTCACCAATACGCTGAGCGTGTGGGATGCCGCTGCCGCGCTAACGGATTGGATGCTGGCGCTGGCGGGCAACGAGCAGGTTCGCTCGATCAATCCAGTCGTGGGCGAGACGAATGATGGCTGGCTGAACGACATTCGCGGGCGTCACGTCAAAGCCGTCGACGTTGTGCGCGCTCTCGAATCCGCCCGCGGCGGTGCTGTTGAAGAAGGAACTGTTGGCGCGGGCACGGGAACCGTGGCGTTCGGATGGAAAGGCGGCATCGGCACGAGTTCGCGCGTGCTTCCGGCGAAAAATGGCGGATACACAGTCGGAGTGCTCGTTCAGACGAATTTCGGCGGTAATTTGACAATTGCCGGCGTTCCCGTATACCGCGAATTGCAGCCTCCGCGACCGCAGTCCAGCGCGCGGAGTGAAAAGCGCAATTCCGCCGACGGCTCGTGCATGATGGTTGTGGCCACGGATGCGCCGATTGATGCTCGCCAGTCGCAGCGCGCAGCCAAGCGCGCCATTTTTGGACTTGCGCGCAGCGGCTCATCAGGAAGCAATGGCAGCGGTGATTTCGTGATTGCATTTTCCACGACTGCGAAAATTCCAGCGCCATCGGGCGCGGCGAATAATTCATCGGCGAACAGGCTGTCAGAAGAAGAATTGTCTCCGCTCTTCGAAGCGGTGGCCGAAGCCACCGAAGAAGCCATTGATAATTCGCTGCTTCAAGCCACGACGGTGAAGGGCCGCGACGGACACATCATCGAAGCGCTGCCAATCGCCAAGTTGCAGCAGATTCTCGCGCAGCACGGGATTGTCCCAGCGAAACCGTAATCGGCGATGCCCAATTTGCCCATCGCGCAAAACTCCGGCGAGCCAACATCTGCCAAGGACAATTCTGCCGCTGCATCGCTGCCTGTAAGCGCGTCGGGCCTGGCCGCGCGCCTGGGGATTTTCGACGCAACGATGATCGTGATGGGCGGAATCATCGGCGCGGGAATTTTTATCAATCCTTACGTCGTCGCGCAGCAGGTACACACGCCCGCTCTGATTCTCGGCGCGTGGATTGCCGGAGGCGTGATTGCGCTCGGAGGCGCTTTCATTTGGGCGGAACTTGCCGCGACGATGCCGCGCGTCGGCGGACAGTATGCCTATTTGCGCGAAGCGTACCATCCGCTGCTCGCGTTTCTCTACGGCTGGGTATTGCTGCTGGTGATTCAAACGGGCGGAATGGCGGCTGTGGCTGTCACGTTCGCGCAATATTTTCTGCAACTCGCGCCGATGCACGCCAGCGAAAATCTTCTGGCCATATCAGCGCTCGCAATTCTCACCGGGGTGAACTGCCTCGGCGTGCGCGCGGGCAGCACGGTGCAAAGCGCTTTAATGGTTTTGAAGATCGTGGCCATCGCCGCGCTCGTTTTGTTTGGAATGATTTTTCTCGCGCATCGCGGCATTTTTGGCGGACCGCCAGCACCGCCTCGCGGATTGCTCGACCGTCCAGTGTCCTTTGATCTGGTCACCGCGTTTGGCGCGGCGCTCGTGCCTGTGCTTTTTTCCTATGGCGGCTGGCAGACGGCGAATTTCGTGGCCGAAGAAATTCGCGAGCCGCGCAAGAATTTGCCTCGCGCGCTGGTCACCGGCGTGGTCGGCGTAATTCTGCTCTATCTTTCGGTAAATTTCGTCTGCGTGTACGTTCTGGGTTCGGCTGGCTTGGCGGGCACTACCGTTCCTGCATCCGCCGTGATGCGCGTCGCGCTGGGTTCAAAGGGCTCAACGCTCATCGCGGTGGGCATCACGATTTCCGCGCTTGGATTCCTGAGCCAATCTATTCTCACCGCGCCGCGCGTTTATTTCGCGATGGCCGAAGACGGCCTTTTCTTTCGCTCCGTCGCCTGGCTCGATCCGCGCCGCCGCGTTCCGGTTGTCGCCATCGCCGTGCAGGGCCTGGCCGCAATTCTGATTGCGCTCTCGGGACGTTATGATCAGATTCTGAGTTACGTGGTTTCCATGGACTTTCTTTTTTTCGGCCTGACTGCAACCTGCATTTTTGTTTTTCGCCGCAGGACCGCCGGGCCGGCCGGCGCAAGCCGAGAAAGATTCGCGCGTATGCCCGGACATCCGATAACCACTTTTCTTTTCGTTAGCATCTGCTGGCTGGTCGTGATCAACACAATTTTCAAGTACCCGCGGAATACGGCGGTGGGATTCGGCATTTTGCTCGCCGGCATTCCCGCATATTTTTTCTGGGCGTATCAAAAGAAAAGGAGCGGCGCGGCATGAATTCCCGCAAGGAAATCCGTTCGGCCTATCTCGAATGGGCCAAATTGCATTCCGGCGCGAAATACAATCTGGCTACCAGCGGGCTTGATGGATTTCCCCTCGCGCAACTGCCCGTGAAAATCGAAGATCTGGAAATCTCCATCGGCGGCAGCTACGGCTATCCTCCGTTGCAGGAGCGCCTGGCGAAAAAAAACGGCGTGCCCGTGGAATGCGTGGTCGCGGCGAACGGCACTTCGATGGCCAATCATCTGGCGATGGCGGCGCTTCTCGATCCCGGCGATGAAGCGCTCATCGAAGAGCCTGCTTATGAGCCTTTGCTGAATGTGCCCGAATACCTCGGCGCAAAAATTCGGCGCTTTGCGCGGCATTTTGAAAATGGGTTCGCGCTCGATCCGCAGGAAGTCGAAAGAACAATCACGTCGCGGACGAAAGTAGTGGTGGTGACCAATCTGCACAATCCGAGCGGCGCTCGCGCTACGGACGCGCAACTCCGCGCCGTCGGAGAAATCGCAAGGAAGCGCGGCGCATATGTTCTTGTGGATGAAGTGTATCTCGACGCCTGTTTCGATCCCGAAGCGCGCACTTCATTCCATTTGGGTGAGAACTTCATTGTGACCAGCAGCCTGACGAAAGCCTTCGGCCTCTCCGGCTTGCGTTGCGGATGGATTCTCGCGCCGCCGCCTCTCGCCAAGCGCATGTGGCGCATCAATGATCTTTACGGCGTGATACCCGCGCACGTGGCCGAATTGCTGAGCGTGATTGCGCTCGACCATCTCGAAAACATTTCGGAATACGCGCGCAGCCGCTTGCAGGCGAATCGCCCCATTCTTCAGCGGTTTCTCAATTCGCGCCGCGATCTTTCCGCCATTCCCGCGGAAAACGGCACGACGGCCTTTCCGCGCCTGGCTTCAGGAAAGGTAGACGCGCTCTGCTGTTTGCTCCGTGAAAAATATGAAACCAGCGTTGTGCCCGGACATTTTTTCGAAATGCCAAGCCATTTCCGTATCGGCATCGGCGGCAAAACAGAACTTCTGGAGGAAGGTCTGCGCCGCCTCGGCCTTGCTCTCGATGAACTTCACTCCTAGCTTTTCGCCGCAGTCTTCTGGATCGAACCCCTAGGTCGCAGCAGTTGCAGAAAAGCTTGCGCCGGATGAGAAAGCTGCCGGTCGCGCCGGAAAATCGCGTAAAGCTCTCGTCGCAGGCGCATCTCGCGAATGCGCACTTCGATCAGTTCGCCATCCTCGACTTCCATTTGCACGCACATGCCCGGAACAATCGCCACGCCCATGCCCATGCGCACGAAGCGCTTGATGCTCTCGATCGTCGGCATCTCCACGCCGATGCGCAGCGCCACGCGATGCTTTGCGAATAGCTGAATCACCTGCTGACGGTAGGGAGACGCGACAATATGCGCCACGAAATTCTCTTTGCCGAGCTCGCGAATAGAAACCGCGCGTTTTCGTGCAAACGCATGACCCGGCGGCACCACGAACGCCAGGTCGTCGCGCAGAAACTCGAGAGCGGCGAGCGCGTCGTCAGAAGGACGGTAACTAGCCACGCCGATGTCCAGCCGGTAATTCAGTATCTCCCGCGGAATGTCGCGCGAGTACACGCGATGAATCGCCACTTCGACTTTGGGCCATTTCCGTCGAAAGCGCGCCAACGCGGGAAGCAGCGCGTGAATCGAACTTTCATTCACGCCCAGCGAAAGCCGGCCGCGGCGCAATCCTGCGAGATCCTCGATGCTTCGCCGCGCCTCTGAACGAAGATTCAACATGCGCTCCGCGTATTCCACGAGCAATTCGCCCGCTTCGGTAAGTTTGCCAGCACCCGTGCCGCGCACCAGCAGAGGCTGTCCAACCCAGTCTTCCAATTTGCGAACGGCAATGCTGACAGCCGGCTGCGTTCGATACAGTCGTTCTGCCGCGCGGGAAAAGCTGCGTTCGCGCGCCACCATTAGAAACACCTGCAAAGAAGCGAGGTCCATAGAGCCTCTTGTGAGAAACGCGAGTATAAGCCAGATTTATCTCAAGTAGAACGATTATAAATTGGACGAATGCTTGCTCAGGGCGGTTAACTGGAAGCGTTTCACAGGGGGCGTTTATGGAAACAGTCCAATTCTTCGATACGACGCTGCGCGACGGGGAACAGTCTCCCGGATTTTCGATGACCGGTCCGGAAAAGCTTCTCCTCGCGCGCAGGCTCGAAGCGCTGGGCGTGGACGTGATCGAAGCGGGCTTCCCTGTTGCTTCAGCAGGAGAACTTGAATCCGTCAGAGCTGTTGCCTCGGCGATTCGCGGAACCACAATCGCCGCGCTGGCTCGCGCGCGTCGCGAAGACGTCGAAGCAGCCCTCGCGGCTCTCGAACCAGCGGCCAAGCCGCGCCTGCACGTTTTCCTCGCGACCTCCGATCTGCACTTGAGCGCCAAGCTGCGCATCACGCGGCGCGATGCGCTCGATGCGATTTCCACGTGGGTAAGTTACGGGAAAAAACGCTGCCCGGAAGTGGAGTTCTCCGCCGAAGATGCCAGCCGCAGCGACATTCGTTTCCTCTGCGAAGCCATGGAAACCGCCGCGGAAGCCGGCGCGACCATTCTGAACTTGCCCGACACAGTAGGCTTCAGCACACCCGAAGAATATGGCGCCATGTTTCACCGTGTGCGCAGCCATCTGGGGCGCTCGGACGAAATCATTTTCAGCGCGCACTGCCACAACGATCTTGGCCTCGCAGTCGCCAACTCGCTCGCCGCCGTTCGCGCCGGGGCGCGCCAGGTGGAATGCACGATCAATGGCATTGGCGAGCGCGCCGGAAACGCCTCGCTCGAAGAACTGGCCGTCGCGCTTGCTGTGCGCCAGTCTTTTTTCGGCGTGCGCACCAACCTCCGTCTGGAAGAAATTTACGGCGCCAGCCGCACGCTTTCCGATATTACGGGAATTTCCGTTCCGCCCAACAAGGCGGTGGTCGGCGCGAACGCCTTTGCGCACGAAGCGGGAATTCATCAGGATGGCATACTGAAAAATCCTCTCACTTACGAGATCATCCGGCCCGAAGCGGTTGGCGTGCCGGCACGGCGGCTGGTGGTCGGAAAACATTCGGGCCGCAACGCGTTGCGCACCAGGCTGGAAGAACTCGGCTATCGTGTGAATGACAGAGAACTCGCCCAATGCTATCGTGCCGCTATGGATCTGGCGGATGCAGAAAAAGAAGTAAGAGATCGCGACCTGCTTTCTTTCATCCACATGGCGCGGCGAGAAAATCAGCATCAAAGTTCGCATTCCGATGCGGTTGCGAACATCGAGGAAGCGAGCGCAGCGCAATGAATGGCCTCCGCAAAGCCATCGCGGTCGTCGCCGGAGACGGCATTGGGCCTGAAGTGATTCGCGCGGCCATTTCCGTTTTAGAGGAATGCGCCCGCGCATTTGGGCACCAATTTCAGTTTGTCGAGTTGCCGTTTGGCGGCGATGCCATTGATCGTTGCGGGCATCCGCTCCCGGCGGAAACACTCGACGCCTGCCGCGAGGCCGACGCGGTGCTGCTTGGCGCGGTTGGCGGCGCGAAATGGGATTCGCAGCCGCTCGAGCGCAGGCCGGAAGCAGGTTTGCTGGGCCTGCGTAAAGAGCTGGGCCTCTACATTAACGTGCGCCCGATAAAACTCCTCGAACCGCTGCGCGAT
>DASUAV010000284.1:0-8044 GCA_035763605.1 Candidatus Acidiferrales bacterium | reverse complement strand
CGCATGGATGCAGGTAGCGCGCCGGCAATCGCAAAACAGTCGGCACCCAATACATCTCAGCCGACTGCTTTTGGATCACAGGCCCAGCTTCCCGCGCCGACGGTCATGGTAGCGAGGCCCATTGGCGGAGCGCAAAAAGCGGGGAGCCCCGCCGGCACGGTAAACCCTCCAAATCCCGGCGACCTTGTGATCATTGGCGTGAGTCCGTCCGCAGCGGTGTCCCAAATTGTCCTGCCGCCTGGGACGCGCCTCGGCGCTTTTGCCATCTCTGCGCCGTCCACGGGGAAAGCAGATCCTGCCGTTGCGCGCGCATTGGGCAATTCAGCAGGAAAGGCCCCCGCTCCCAACAGTGACCATGCTGGCGGAGGCGAAAAAGAAGCCTCAGGCGTGAACCTTGCAGTTACTTCAAGGGGAAGCGACAAGCCTGAAGAATCCGGTGCTTTAGGCCCGCCCTTGCCCGCCGACATAGTGTTCCCTGTGCTGCCGGACATCACCCCACGGAAGAACGCGATGGTCGTTGCCACAGGCCCGACCGGCGGCGGAGGCCTGGGCGTTTATGGCGTCCTGAACTGCGGGAAGATTTTCACGATCTTCCTGCCCATGCCCCGCAAGAACTGGACGATGCAGTACTGCGCGAAGCCCAGCGCTTCGGCTGCTTCCAGCTCTGCGCCGCGTTCCATAGGCATACAGTGGAACGATGGCCTCGTACCGCCTGAGGCAAAATCCAAGTTCGACTTCCGCCGCTTGCCGGTCCCGCAGGACAAGAAGAATCAGACCATCGTGCTCAAAGGAATCTTACGGGCGGATGGTACGATAACTCAGCTGGAGGTCTATCGCGGCACCACTGCCGAGATGAACGAGGCGGCGAAAATCGCGTTCAGCCGCTGGAAGTTCAAACCGGCTTTACTGCACGGCGTGCCCGTCCCGGTCGAGCTGCTCATTGGGATCCCACCAGTAAACTAGGCTCTAACGCTACTGTTAGTCGTGTAACCTCGCTGTGCCAAGACTGTTCACTAATTGCGCAAAAAATTGTCTCCGAAAGCGAACAGTGTCATATACCGGAGACGTGCTTGTGCCCGCTTATGTCGTCTCTCACTGCAAACATGCAACTTAAGCACGGCGCAGTTGTATAAAATCTCCCGTCCTCAATCGGCAACAATCGTGCACGTGTTCACAATCGTATACCGGATTTCCTGTAGCAGGCGTCCACGACAATCGAAACAAATGTCAGGTCTTTATCCGACAGTTGAGCGCAATCTGAAGCCCCTCTTTGGGCGGCGCTAGACAGGACGAGCTTTGAACGAACCAACCGTGCAGGTCTGCTTTTTAAGCCAGGATTCATCTTTTGCGGGAGCAATCGGACACGCCCTCGGGGACGGGTTCTCAAGCCGGGCGTGCGACCGCCAGGAAGCGGTGCGGCTCGCTCTGACCCGGACGGCCTGCGACGTGATTATCCTCGACGCCCGCTCGGCCATAACCAAGGGCGATCCGGAGTTGCTTTTGCAGGTCATTGACGAACTCCGGAAGATTCCTCTCTACCCACCAATAATCGTGCTCATGGACGCCGATGAACGCCGCCTTCTCTTGCAAGCTATGAATCGCGGCGCCTACGACGGCGTGACCGCTCCGCCAAACATCGCAGAACTGCGGTTGGTGCTTCGGCGCGCCAGCAAATTCCACGAAACGCTCGTTGAACTGGATAAATTGCGAACGGAATCTCGCAGTTCGGGACGGCTGATGGGCCTTCGCGGCACTTCCAGCGGGATGCAGGAAGTATTTGCGCTTGCGCAGAAAATCGCGCCCTGCGATGTGAGCGTGTTAATCACCGGCGAAACCGGCACCGGCAAGGAGTTGCTGGCGCGCGCCATCCATCAGTTGAGCAGCCGGAGCGCCCGCCCCATGGTCGCGTTCTCCTGCGCGAATTTGCCGGAGTCGCTGATTGAAGACGAGCTGTTCGGCCACGAAAAGGGTGCATTCACGGGAGCATTGACCGCCCGCTGCGGGCGTTTTGAAGCCGCGAATCACGGCACTCTGTTTCTCGATGAAATTGGGGATCTCAGCCTCGGGCTCCAGCCGAAATTGCTGCGCGTCTTGCAGGAACGCAGCGTTCAGCGGCTGGGAAGCAACGCGACGATCGGCGTCAACATTCGGCAGATCTCAGCGACTCACCATGATCTTGCGAAAATGGTCGAGGAAGGCAAATTCCGCGAAGATTTGTACTACCGGTTGAACGTCGTTCAGATTCAGCTTCCTCCGCTGCGCGATCGCCGCGACGACGTTCCGCTCCTGGCGCAATATTTCCTCGAAGGATTTTCGCAACAATTCGGCAAAAAAGCCCGGCGCTTTTCGCTCGCAGCTATGCATGCTCTCGAGGAATATCCCTGGCCCGGCAATGTGCGCGAACTGGAAAATGCGGTGCAACGCGCCGTGGCTCTTTCCGACGGGCATACGCTCGAAACGTGGAACTTCCCTTCCTCGATTCACCGGGATTCCAGCAGATCCGAGCTCGTCGGCTCGTATGCGCAGGAAGTGCGTGAATTCAAGAAGCGGCTTGTGCTGCGCACGCTGCGCGAATGCGGCTGGCAAAAAGCCGAGAGCGCGCGCACGCTCGGAATGGCCCGCGGGTATCTGCACCGCTTGATCAATCAACTGGGCATCGAAGAACTGCCGGTAACAGTTACTTCTCCGCGCGAGCAAATCGCAGAGGTTGTCCTGCAGAGCCGTTGATATAAGGCGTCGGTGTGAAACGGATGGTTGTGACTCCCGCGAGCGGAACTGATTTGGCGACTGAAACGTCGTTCGCGCAAACGATTTGCCTGCCCATTTTGCAGAACACTCAAAACGAAGATGGAGGCTGGGGATTTCGCGGTGGACTCGTGAGCCGCGTCGAACCGACGTGCTGGGCACTTCTGGCGCTGCTGCAAACTGAACTTCAGGGAGAACAAAGCGAACGAGTCGCTCGCGGCTTGGAGTTTTTGCGCAGATCACAGTTGGCCGATGGTTCGTGGCCGGCAATTCCAGAACAGCAAACGGGCTCATCGTCCACTTCTCTTGCGTGCTGGTCCTTGCTTGCCGCAAAGGATACATCCAATGCGGCCAACGCTGGACTGCGCTGGATTTGCGACGATTGGCCGAGAGATAGCGCCCTCTGGCGGCGCGCCATCAATAGTTTGCTTCGCAAAAACAAAGAAATCGTTCAGCACAATGACGCGTGCCGCGGCTGGGGTTGGACGCCGAAGACAGCGAGCTGGGTGGAACCGACGGCTTTCGCATTAATCGCGTTAAGCCAGTGCCCTGGCGAATTGCTGGCCTCTGGCGCAAAACGCCGCGAGAGCCTGGCCAAAGCGCTTCTACTCGATCGCATGTGCCCGGGCGGGGGATGGAATTGCGGCAATCCGCGAACCTACGGCGTTGCCGGCGAGCCGCTGGTTGTCCCAACGGTATGGGCTTTGATTGCATTGCGCGCAGAGCGCGAGCGCCCGGAGGTACGAGCCAGCCTCGATTGGCTTAAGCAGAATGTTTCAGGAATTCGCAGCGGCGCTTCGTTGGCGCTTGCGCGGCTCTGCTTCCGCGTATTCGGTGAAGCGCAGGAAATTGGCGAGTACAGAATTCGCGCGGCGTTTGAGAGAAATGCGTTTCTCGAAAACATTTGCGTCGCGGCCTGGACGTGCCTCGCGTTCACTGAAAATTTGAATTGGCTCGGCGACGCGCCGCTGGTGAAATCCTGAAATGCGCGACATGTCGAAATCGCTGATTCCGTCGTTTCAACGGCCGCCTTCGCGCGTGGCGATTCGCCGCAACATCAGCTACAAACACGACCTGCTCTCAGTGATGTACGAAACGCTGCGAGAATTCGGTCCGCCGGTGCGCGGAAAAACTGTGCTGCTTAAACCGAACTTCGTCGGGCTCGATCCGCTGGGTGTGATGAATACGCATCCGGCGGTGGTCGCGGCGGCGCGCGAAAGCTTTTTGCGGCTCGGAGCAGCGCAAGTGCTCATTGGCGATGGTCCCGCGATGGATCGCGATACCGAGGCAATCCTCGAATCGGTCAGTTTGCGCGAATACGCCGGGCCGCTCTCGCGAGTTTTTGTGGACTTAAATATTGACGATGTAAAGCGCGTCGAGCTAAAAACTCGCGCGTCGCGACTGAAGGAATTGTTTCTCCCCAAAACTGTTTTGGGCGCGGATTTTTTGGTTTCCATGCCGAAACTGAAAACGCATCACTGGGCCGGCGTCACACTCTCGCTGAAAAACATGTTTGGCGTGGTGCCGGGAACCTGTTACGGCTGGCCCAAAAATGTGCTGCACTGGGCGGGAATCGAGCGCTCGATCTTGGATATCAATGCCGCGGCGCGCCCGGATTTCGCAATCGTTGACGGAATCATGGGAATGGAAGGCAACGGCCCGATTCAGGGAACGCCGAAGCCGTGCGGCGTGCTGGTTTTCGGCGATGATCCTGTCGCTGTGGATGCCACGTGCTGTCGAGTAATGGCGCTCGTGCCGCAAAAGATTAAATATCTCGCGGGCGCGGGAACGTTTTTGGGCCATATTGCCGCAGAAAAGATTCAGCAGTTGGGCGAGGCGATTGAAAGTGTGCGGACGCCGTTCAGCGTGCTGAAGGAGTTCGAGGGCATTCGGGAAAAATCGAGCCTGGCGGTCGCGAACGCGTGAAGTATCAGGACTAACAGAACTGGACAGGCTGGAATTGCTCATGCCGCGCATGGAAACACGATTGCCTAAATGGTTGTGGAAGCGCAACAGGTCGCGAGCGTGTACTCGATGGCAATTTTTGCAGTCGAGCGGCATCTCTCGAGCGTTCTATTCGATGCGCGGCTGCGATAGACCGACTGCTGAGACAAGCTTCGGCGGCGCCGAATACGTGTCGCCGATTGTGCACTAGTTTCAGGATCGGCTGTTCACTTTTGAGGATTTGTTGTTTGCGCGTCGAGATTGGGCCACGTCGCGGTAATGGTCGAGTGCAATTTTTGGAGGCCGCTATGAAGCGAAACAAAGAAGCGGGCCAGGCGTTGGTTCTAACAGCCGTAGCCCTCGTGCTGCTGATGGGCTTCGCGGGGCTGGCAATTGATATGGGCGTGCTGCGCCATGAAAAGCGCCTACAGCAAACGGCCGCCGACGCCGCCGCGCTCGCCGCTGCGGATAACCTTTCACACGGCGGAGTCACTGCGGCTGGCCAAGCCGCTGCCGCCTCGAACGGCTTTGGCGATACAGCCAGTGCTTGCAGCACAGGTTGTCCCAATCCAGGCGACGTCGGCTTTGTGACCGTAACCATCAACAATCCCCCAACATCCGGACCGCACGGATGCGGCGGCGGAACTTGCGACGCAAACTATGTGGAAGCACTGGTCACCGAGGTCCATCCCACATATTTCATGCGCGTGCTGGGAACGAATCAAGAATCGGTCACCGCGCGCGCGGTGGCGACTAACATAGCGGGCAACCCAATTGGCGGAAACGGTTGCATTGATACATTAGGGGCGCCGAATAAGCGCATTGAACCCGGAATTAGCACCAGCGGCAGCGTGGTCTTGCAGGCTCCAACGTGCGGAATCAACGATAATGGGAACCTCATCACCGGCGGGGGCGCGAATCTGAGCATTACCGCTGGGGCCATCGGTGTTTCGGGCACAGTTACCGCAAACGGCACGGGTACGGTTTCTCCGACGCCAGTCGCAGGCGTTCCTGCGATCGGAGACCCTGTAACGATTACGCCTCCCTGTTCCGGCGCATCTTGCCCGAGCAGCGGGCCAATCAAGATCAATGGTGGAACCTGCAGCGGCACCGGTTGCGGTGGCGTAACCTGCAGCGCTGGCAATTGCACTGTATCGCCTGGAAATTACGATGACATCTGTATAACGAACACCGCGTTCGTGAATTTCTCTCCAGGCCTTTACGTGCTCAACGGCAATACGGTTTGTAACGCCGGGACCGAATTTCAGGCGACTGGAGGCACCCTCTGCAACAGCACAGATCCTACTTGCTCGGGCATGATGGGTACTGCGAACAGTGGCGTCACCTTTTACATGACCGGCCCTGGATCGGTAAACATAAGCGGAAATGTTACCGCACAACTCGCTGCTCCCGATTCTGGACCTTACGAAGGCCTTTTGTTTTATCAGGACCCAGCCGACACGGCCGCCGCAACGTTGAGGGGGAATAATAGTACCGCGTACCAGGGCGCACTTTATTTCCCGACGGCGCAGCTGACGTTCGGCGGTGACGATTCGACTACCGGCACATTCAATGGAGGCGCGGCCTTCACATTGATTGTTTCTAGTTGGCTCACACTGGATGGAAATTCGACCATTGTGCTCAATTCTGATTTCTCCGGGCTTTCTGGTACAGGCGGGCCTTTGGCGGGCGCGATTACGTCCGCGAGGCTCGTGGAGTAAAACATGCGGCGCAAACATTCCAATTCGAAATCGCAATTCGTGCAATGCAGCAGTGCATCGCAGTCAGGTCAGACCTTGCTCGAAGTGGCGCTGCTCACGCCGTTGCTGCTGCTGTTGCTGCTTGGCGTGATCGAAATGGGACGTTATGCGTACATCGGCATACTCGTTGGAAACGCGGCTCACGCTGGCGCAATGTACGGCTCCGAGAACGTGGACAATTCAGGGAACGCGCCGGGGATTCAGACCGCCGCGGACAACGACTTTGTGAACAACGGGCAAAGCCTTAGCAATCTCACGGTGAGTTCGACTACTTCCTGCGGCTGCGACAACGGCGGAACAATCTCTGGTCTCACCAATGCTTGCAGCACAAAAGTAAATCCCACCATTGCCGATACGGCTGCGGCGTGTTCTACCGGCGGGGGGCACTGGGTAATCATGTGCAACGTGGAGGCGTCGGGGACTTTTAGTTCGCTGTTCAGCTATCCGGGGATTCCATCGTCCATCAAGATTGACCGTACGGCCACGATGCGAGTGGCGCAATGATACGGAATGCTCGCTCGCGAAACGCGGCTGCTCGCGGGAACGACAAGTGCCGTGGTTTAAGTTCGTTGCGCGCGAAAAACGAGCGCGGGAGCACGCTCCTGGAATTTGCGCTGGTGTTCATTCTTTTGATGACCATGCTGCTGGGCATCGCGGGATTCGGGCACGCGCTGTACGCGTATCACTTCGTTTCAAATGTCGCGCGGGATGCGACGCGCTGGGCGTCGGTCAACGGCTCGACGTGCGCCGGTGATTCGAGTTGCGCCGCACCGGCATCGCCGAGCGACATTGACGCGTTCGTGAAAAATCTCGCGCCGCCGGGGATTACTCCCGCAAACATCACTACGACAGTCACTTACCCTGTGGTGGCGGGCGGGCCGGCAATTTGCGCGACGACGGACAACGCGCCCGGGTGCACGGTGGATGTGCAGGTCAGCTATCAGTTCAACTTCATTTTTCCGCTGCTGCCGACGAGTCCGATAACGATGTCGAGCAGTTCGGAAATGGTGATTGAGCACTGAGCGTCAGGCAACTGGTCAGTGGTCAGTGGTCAGCAACCTGGCAGTTCGGCTATGACCTAAATTCGACGAGCTCAGTTTCTCGCGATGAGCTCAGTTCCTCCGGTTTTTCGCACGTTCAGGTTAACATAACAACCTTGGACAGAGTGCGATTTTCTTGCGATTAGAAATGTGCTCCAACCTTTGTTTTCTGTGACTTACGTCGAGTTCTAATTTTTCATAGATCTTGCGATTAGAATTTTTTTGCCTCCTGAAAAGCGAAAAGCCGCCAGTCGGCGGCGTCTCCCGCAAAGCTTGAACTACTCGGGCGGAGTTTAGCACATTGGGGTCAGAAAACAAGAGCTAAAACGAGAGGTCGCGGCAAGCAGCAGCAAACCGGAATGTAGACGCGTGTTTGGAGGGGTGTCCACAAAGGGATACGGTTTGGGTCGCCCGTTTTTCGGGTGCCAAGCTCAACGGAATAGCGCAAGTTAAGTCATTTATATGCATAAGCATACCGAAGGCCACGGACCCGATGGATTGGCGAGGCAGATGCTTGAGGGCAATGGGCGTATGTGCTCGCGTAACCACGAACGG
>DASUAV010000283.1:0-12376 GCA_035763605.1 Candidatus Acidiferrales bacterium | reverse complement strand
ATGGACGCTTTTTTCGTTTCCGTCGAACTGCTCGAACGACCGCAGCTTCGCGGATTGCCGGTAATTGTCGGCGGCAAAGGCAACGAGCGCGGCGTGGTCACGTCAGCCAGCTACGAGGCGCGCAAATTCGGCGTCCACTCCGCCATGCCATTGCGCACCGCGGCGAAGCTTTGCCCGCAAGCAGTGTTCCTCGACAATCGGCACGAGCTTTATTCGCAATGGAGCGACCGCGTGGCGCGCATTCTCGCAAAATACTCGCCCGTGGTGGAGATGGCTTCGATCGATGAAGCCTACATTGACCTGACCGGCACGGAGAGAGCGCTGGGCTCTGCCTTGAGCGCCGCTCACCGGCTGCTTACGGAAATCACCGGTTCAACGGGACTGCCGTGCTCCGGCGGACTTGCTTCGACGAGGCTGGTTGCCAAAGTGGCCAGCGAACAGGCCAAGCCGCGCGGGCTTGTGTGGGTTCCACGTCAAGCGGAGGAAACTTTTCTCGCGCCTTTGAGCGTGGGAAAAATTCCGGGAATCGGCAAAGTCACCGAAGGCGCGCTTGCCGCGGCGGGAATTCACACCGTCGCCGACCTCGCGCTGATTCCGCGCGAAAAACTCGAGGAAATGTTTGGCCGCTGGGGAACGGCGCTCTATCGCAAAGCGCGCGGCGACGATACCTATGAATTTTTCGTGGACGCCGAGCCGAAATCCATCTCGCACAATTGCACGTTCCGCGAAGACACTGCCGAGCGCGAGCAAATCGAATCCACGCTGAGCCTGCTGGCGCAAAAAGCGGGGAAGCGCCTGCGCAACGCCGGGCTTTTCTGCCGCACGATTACGCTTACTTTGCGTTTTGCGAATTTCCAGACCATCACGCGCAGCCGCACGCTCGCGGCTCCGTCGGATCTCGATGGCGCAATCCTGGCCACTGTTCGCGAGCTTATGAGCAATGCCTGGAACGGCTCGGCAAAATTGCGGCTCGTGGGCGTGGCATTGTCATCGTTTCTAGCCGCTTCGGCTGCGAACGGCCAGCTTGAACTTGTCGGCGCAGAACATCGCGAAAAAATGGAGCGGCTCGCGCGCGCCACGGACAAGCTGCGCGACCGTTTCGGGTTTTCCAAGATTCAGCTCGGCGGCTCGCTGCGCGCGCCAGACGAAAAGTGACCCGCCGTTTGCCCCCGCGCATTTCCGTCGCGCAGCACATTGTGCCGTATAATTCCCGCATGTCCTCCGCCGGAACGAGCTACTCCGCCCCGCCTCCTCGCCGCAAGCGGCACAACCGCATTCGCGAATACTGGGAGCACGTTACGGACGGCCTGCAGGTCAGCCAGCTCTGGGGCCAAATGAAAGCGGACGCCCGCTCCACATATTCTTTTTATGCCCATGATGTGAACTGGGAAGCGATCAATCAGGGCAAACGATGGAAACGATTCCTCCGCGCTGCATGGGCGATCTTTCAAGCCATGCTGATGAAGCTGACTCCCGCACGCCGCGTGTTGCTGCTGATTGCCTGCGTCCTGCTGATTGTGCAACTGAATTTCCATTTCGGCGGCCAGAACTACTCGCTTGACATGGGCGGGCTCGGTTCGACGATTCTTTTCCTGCTCCTTGCATTGGAACTTGCCGACCGCGTCACAATGAAGCGAGACCTTGAAATCGCGCGCGACATTCAGCACTGGCTGGTACCCGAACGGCCGCCGATTGTCCCGGGAATGGACATTGCATTCGCCAGCCGGCCGCAAAACACCGTGGCCGGCGATTATTACGATGCGTTTTTTCGGCCTAATTTGGAGAGCGCCGCGACCTCGTTGCTGATGGTGGTTGCTGACGTGGCCGGGAAGAGCGTTCCCGCGGCCTTGCTGATGGCCACGTTCCAGGCCAGCCTTCATTCGCTCGCGGAACGCCCCGGCAGCCTCGATGAATTGGCTCACGACGTCAATCGCTATGCTTGCGCGCACAGCCTGGCTGGCCTGCGCTTCACCACCGCTTTCATGGCCCAGCACGAACCTGCCTCGCGGCAGGTCCGCTACGTCAACGCGGGGCACAATGCGCCATTTTTGTGCCGCGCTTCCGGCGAAATCGTGCGTCTAGGTGAGGGTGGTATGCCTTTTGGAATTGATGCCGCGGCGGAATATGTATCGGTGGCCGTCAGCATTCAAACGGGCGATTTGCTGGTGATTTTCACGGACGGTTTGCCCGAAGCGGCGAACAATTCCGGCGAGGAATACGGCGAAGCCCGTCTCCAGAACCGCATTGAACATTTCGCGGGCGAGTCAGCCGCGTCTCTGCTGACCGTGATTATGGCGGATGTGGACTCCTTCGTCGCCAACGCACGCCAACACGACGACATCACCTGCATGGCCGTCCGCTTCCTCTAAATTCCCGCCGAGGCCACTCGGCCAGTCGTCACATTGCGCACCGGCATTTGCCCATCCTGCATTCGAGGCTCATAATTTCCTTTATGAAAGCACGCGAACTGGCCGAGAGCATCTGCGCACGCTTGCGCCAAGCGGGTTACCAGGCGCTATTCAATGGCGGCTGTGTGCGCGATCTCATTCTGGGCCGCGAGCCTGCCGATTATGATGTTTCCACCGACGCCACACCGGAGCGCGTGCAGCAGCTTTTTCCGGATAGCCTGGCGGTCGGCGCGCAGTTCGGCGTTATCGTGGTCGTCGAAAATTCCGCGCAGGTGGAGGTTGCGACTTTCCGCTCGGATATTGGTTCGGCGGATGGGCGCCATCCCGAGCGCGTGGAATTCTCCTCTTCGCCTGAACAGGACGTGCGCCGGCGCGATTTTACGGTGAACGGCCTGCTGATGGACCCGCGCGATGGTCGCATTCTCGATTACGTCGGCGGGCAGTCAGACATAAAAGCGCGAATCATCCGCGCCATCGGCGATCCGGAACTGCGCTTCGAAGAGGACAAATTGCGCATGGCGCGAGCGGTTCGCTTCGCAGCTCGTCTCAGTTATGCTATCGAGCCGCGAACTTTTGGAGCGATTCGAAAGCTCGCGCCGAAAATCAGTCAGGTTTCGCAGGAACGCCTGCGCGATGAGCTGACCAAAATGCTCACCGAGGGCGCCGCTCGCCGCGCCTTCGAGCTGCTCGATGAAACCGGCTTGCTTCGCGAACTCTTGCCCGAAGTCGCCAAAATGAAAGGCGTGCCGCAGCCACCGCAGTTCCATCCTGAGGGAGACGTTTGGACGCACACTCTGCTGATGATCGAGAAACTTCCTGCAGGCGTGCCGCGGACGCTCGCTTGGGGTGTCCTTCTCCATGATGTGGGCAAGCCGCCGACTTTTCGCCCGCCCTCCGGCCCGAATGACCGGATTCGCTTCGATGAGCACGTTGAAATTGGAGTGCGCATGGCCGAGGAGATTTGCCGCCGGTTTCGCTTCTCGAACGATGATGCCGAGCAGATTGCGGCGCTCGTCGCGAATCACATGCGCTTCAAAGACGTGCCGCAGATGCGCGACTCCACTCTGAAACGTTTTGCCCGCCTTCCGCGCTTCGAGGAGCATCTCGAATTGCATCGCGTGGACTGCCTCTCGAGCCACGGCAATCTGTCGAGCTACGATTTTATCCAGTCTTTCTTGGCCAAAACCCCGCCGCAGGAAGTTCGCCCGCCGCGACTGCTCACCGGGGACGACCTCAAGCAGATGGGTTTTCAGCCTGGGCCCAAGTTCAAGGAAATACTCGCATTTGTGGAGGACGCGCAATTGGAAGGGAAAATCGCGAATTCAGATGACGCACGACGTTTAGTCCAGCGGGAATTCCGGCCTGCCAGGACCGCAAGTATCTGATGCGGCTTGTTTTGCTGGAGTTTGACACATTGAGCGTTATAGACTAACATTTGATGATAATGATGCTGACATGAAGATGCTACCATTTCTACCGTCGCTGCATCTTATAACAAGCGCCGCCTCGTTTGGAGGCTTGCGACAAAGAAAGGCACTCTAATGGCTAAATCACAATACAGTTTGCCGGCGGAACTGCCCATCCTGCCCTTGCGTGATACCGTGCTGTTTCCGGGGGCGGTAATTCCGCTGACTGTGGGACGTGAAAGCTCCCTGGCCCTGCTCGACTCCTTGCAGGGTGAGGAAAAGGTTCTGGGCGTCGTTGCGCAGCTCGATCCTCGCATTGAGGATCCCGTCGGTACCGATCTCCATTCCGTCGGTACACTGGGCAAAGTTCACAAAATGGTGCGCACGCCGAATGGAAATATGGTCGTGTTTTTGGAAGGCGTACACCGGCTGCGCGTTATCGAAGTGGTCGGGTTGAAGCCCTTTCTGCGCGCCCGCGTTCAAGAGATGGCTGACGTCGAAGACGAGCCCGAAGCTGAAATCACCGCGCTCTATCGAAATGCGCAAGAGCTTTTCCGGGATGTCGTTTCTCGCTCGCCGCAACTCTCCGATGATTTGCAAGGCGTTGCCAACAACATGGAATCGCCCAGCCAGTTGGCCGATTTCATTGCCGGCACTCTTCCATCACTCAACACGCTCCTCCGCCAGGAACTGCTGGAAACGCCCAGCGTGCGCAAGCGCATGGAACTCCTGATACGCGAGCTGACCAAAGAGAAAGAGGTTCTCGAACTACGTGCCAAGATTCATGAACAAGTCCAGGAGCAGGTGAATCAGTCGCAGCGCGAATTCCTGCTGCGTGAGCAGATGAAGGCGATTCAGAAAGAACTCGGCGACACCGACGACACGCAGGCGGAAATCACTGAGCTGCGCGAAAAAGTGGAATCGTCGGGCATGTCCGCCGAAGCGAAGAAAGAATGCGAGCGCGAATTGAAGCGCCTGTCGAAGATGACCCCTGCATCCGCAGAATACATGGTCTCGCGCACTTATCTGGAATGGATGACTTCTCTGCCGTGGGCGAAATCGTCCGGGGCGGAGGACATCGACATTCCCAAGGCGCAGGCGATTCTCGACGAGGATCACTATGACCTCGAAAAAGTAAAGCAGCGCGTCCTCGATTACCTTGCGGTCAAAAAGCTGCAGCCCGGAATGAAAGGGCCGATTCTCTGCTTCCTGGGGCCTCCGGGAGTGGGCAAGACTTCGCTCGGCAAATCCATCGCGCGCGCCCTGGGACGCAAGTTCGTGCGCATCTCTCTCGGCGGCATGCACGACGAAGCGGAAATCCGCGGTCATCGCCGAACCTACATTGGCGCGCTCCCCGGTCAAATTATTCAGGGCATTCGCCGCGCCGAGACGAACGATCCCGTCTGCATGCTCGACGAAGTAGACAAACTTGGACGCGACTTCCGCGGCGATCCTTCCGCGGCGTTGATGGAAGTGCTTGACCCAGAGCAGAACGCCACGTTCCGCGACCATTATCTGGACGTGCCGTTCGACTTGTCGAAAGTGCTTTTCATCGCCACGGCCAACTGGATGGATCCGATTCCCGAGCCGTTGCGCGACCGCATGGAGATTCTCGAACTCCCCGGTTACACCGAGGACGAGAAAATCCATATCGCCAAACGCTTCCTGATTCCGCGGCAGTGCTCGGAAAACGGGCTGAAGGCCGGAGAACAAATCGAATTTTCCGACGAAGGCCTCCGCGAAATCATTCACGGTTACACGCGTGAAGCGGGCGTCCGCAGCCTCGAGCGCGAGATCGCTACGCTCGTGCGCAAGCAGGCGCGGCGCATCGCCGAAGGCAATCTCGACAAATTCGTAGTCACGCCGGAAAAGGTGCAGGAAGTCCTCGGTGTTCCCAAAATCCACATCGAGCGCGAAGTTGAAGAACGCGTCGCGGTCCCCGGCGTTTCCGTTGGACTGGTGTGGACTCCTGCGGGCGGCGACATCGTTTTCGTGGAAGCCAGCAGCATGCGCGGAGGAAAGCAGTTCACCATGACCGGCCACCTCGGCGAAGTCATGCAGGAATCCATGCGCGCCGCGCTTTCGTGGGTTCGTGCAAACGCCGAGCGCTACGGAATTGATCCGGATTTCTTCCGCAAGCAGGACTTGCACATCCATGTGCCGTCCGGCGCGATTCCAAAGGACGGGCCATCCGCCGGCGTCGCAATGGTCACTGCGCTGGTCAGCTTGCTCAGCGGACATCCCGTTCGCCCGCGCGTGGCCATGACCGGCGAAATTTCGCTCACCGGAGTGGTGCTGCCGGTTGGCGGCATCAAGGAAAAAGTCCTGGGAGCGAAGCGAGCTGGAATTGGCGAGGTGATTCTGCCGGCCGAAAACGAGCCGAACGTCAAGGAAGACCTGCCGGAGAATCTGCTCGGCGGGTTGAAAATTCACTTCGTGCACACGGTGGACGAGGCTTTGCGAATTGCGCTGTCCGGCGGGGAAGCTTGGCAGCAACCGGTCACGCCTGTTCGGCCCGAGCATCGCCCGCCCGCGCCGCCGATTCACTGATTCGCACGTTCGTGTGCGAATAGCGAACACTCAAATAGTTCCAGGATGTATCATGAGAAGCCCGGTGAAGTCCGCCGGGCTTTTCTTTTGCATGGAGGCGACGCAGCAGTTTGCCTATCCCAGAAAAAAAGCGCCCGCGAAAAAATAAGTCCGCGGCGCGCGCAAAAAAGCATTCCAGCCACGGCGGCTCGTCGAATCGCAAGGAGCATCGGCGCCGCACGCCCAATCACCCGCGAAGCACCGCCCGAAAGCGCTTGCGCGCGCCAGCCATTTCACCCCGGCAAGTCGCCGTCCGCGCACAGGAAACCGCATTTCAGCTGAAAATCTCGATTGACCGCGGCGAAATCGTGCCAAAATTCTTGCGCCGTTACGCAGTCGAAAAAAAACGCCCGGGAAGAATCGCCGATCCAGGGCGTTTCCGCGAACTTGTGGAGACAATTAGGCGTGAATCTTTTCTGGTTCTTGCTCTGCAAATCGAATCAGAAGCCGGTCGCCGATTCGGCTCAAGGGCCGGTCGCCAAACGGGCGCTGAAGAATTCGATCTCGCGAAATTATTTCGGGATGAATTTTACGCAGCTTTGGGCCGCTGCCTCGATTACTCGAACGAGGACTTCGCCGAATTCTCGCGCGACCTGGACGTCTACCGCTCTCTTCGCCGCTACGCGAGAACATCGCAACCGCCACGCACCCGCACGCCATCGTCACCACGAGGGCCTTTTGTTGACCGCTGCGGCTTCGTGCTGGACTCTCCTATGCTCGACCAGAGCCGCCAGGCCGCCGCGCAATTCGAATCCGAACTCGCGGCGCTCGCCTCCGCAGTTCTAAAGAAGGTTCTCTCGCGGCGGGAGCGCCCCTAAAGGCATCGAGCAAATTTTAAGGATTCCACTTGTCGCTCGGCGTCGCCTGATGCTCGCGAGCCAGCTCCAGCACGTCGGGCCCGGTCTCCGATGAGCCAAGCAGCCATCGGCAAAAATAATTCGCGCGCATCCAGAAAACATACTCCGCGTCCGGCATGTAGCTGTGCCGCAAGCCGGGAAACACGAACATGTCGAATCTCTTGTCCGCCTTGATCAGCGCCTGCGCCAGCCGCATGGTATTGGCCATGTGAACGTTGTTGTCCATGTCGCCGGTCGTAAGCATCAAATGGCCCTTCAGATTTTTCGCCAGCTCGGAATTCTTCTCGATTTTGTAAACGAACTTTGCCGAGCCGTCTTTTTGGTCAACTTCCTGGATGCCGCTGTACTTCTCGCTCCAATATTTGTTGTAGACGTTGTTTTCGTGGTTCCCCGATTCCGACCAGCCCACCTTGAAAAAATCGGGATATTGCAAAAGCGACGCCGCGGTCATGAATCCGCCGCCGGAATGCCCCCACATACCCACGCGATTGATGTCAATGAATGGATAGATGGCCGCCAGTTCCTCCACCGCTACTTTCTTGTCTTCGAGTCCGTAATCGCGCAGGTTTCCGTAGCCGTAGCTGTCGTACCACTTGTCCCGGTTCGGGCTGCCTCCGCGATTGCCGACTTCGATGATGATGAATCCTAGCTGCGCCAGCGCGACGTTCTGGTCTTTCGGATTAAAAGACCTCTCCACGGCTTCGGTCTGCGGCCCGGGATAAACATACTCGATTACCGGATACTTCCGCGATGGATCGAAGTCGAAGGGCTTAATCATCACGCCGTACAGATCCGTAATTCCGTCGCCGGCCTTCACGTGGAACGGTTCAGGATATTTGTAGCCCGCCGCGAGCAAACGCGATACGTCCGTCGTTTCCAACTTGACCAATTCCGCGCCCTGCTCATCGAAGAGCACCGATTTCGGCGGCGTGTCCACGCGCGAGAACGTATCAATGAAATATTTGCCGGAATCGGAGGCAGTGATTGTGTGATTGAAATTCCCGGGAGTGAGCAGCTTCAGCCCTGTGCCATCCAGATTCACACGATAGAGATGCTTCTCATAAGGATCTTCGCCGGACTCATGGCCGTTCCCGGTGAAGTACATCTCGTTGGTTTTGTCATCAACGGCGAGAACTTCATCGGTCATGTACTCGCCCGAGGTGATTTGATTCTTCAGATTTCCGTCCGCGTCGTAGAGATAATAGTGACCCCAGCCGTCGCGTTCGGACCACCAGATCAATTCGCGTCCATTGCCGGCTTGCCGCAGCGGCTTGGTGTCCATGTCCAAATTGGAGCGCTCCTTGATGAGGACTTTCGATTGTCCTGTGCTGGTGTCTGCTACGCAAACGTCAATGCGATGCGAATCCCGGCTTGTGCGAGTGAAATAAAGTTTGTCGGAGGTATCCGCAAGCCACTTCTCGGTCACGCGAGGCCCTCCAAACCCGCCAAAATTCTGCCGCTCGCCCTGCAACTCCTGGATTTCATGCTCGCGGTCACGCGCCAGAGTGCGGTCAGTAGCGACCGCGAGCGTCTGATCCTTGAATCCCGCCGTCTGGATCATCACACGCTGTTTGCTCCCGGTATCGAACACCATCATTTCTTCCTGCGGCGCGTTAGCATCACCGGCCATCGCGTAGCTATAGGTTTCGAGAACCGGTCGCGGATTTCCCAGCGTGTGAATCACCCAGAGATCGCCAACCTTGCGTTCATCCGAACGTATCAGCGCGAATTTTTTCGAATCTTTCGACCAGTAAAGCGGCACGGCCGGAACCCGCGGCCCCGCCTTGTTCGTGTCGCCCTTCTGATATTTTTTCAGCGCATCAACTTCCTCGGGAACCAAATGGCGCGCGTAACTGTATTTCTCCACGCCGTCGGTGGTGAGTTGGGTCTCCACGATGGACTTGTCGCCCGCATTCTTCGCTGCTTTCGCGTAGTTCGCTGCGTCCATCATGTAGAGATTTTCGCCGCGCGCGAAGACCACGGTTTTTTCATCCGGCGAAAACGAAGCCCAGAGCGGTCTCTCGGCAGGAGCTTCGAATCCATCGAGCCGGCTTAACTTTCCGCTGGCCAGGTCATATTCGAAGTAAATCTTCCGCGTTTCAGGCTTCTTTTCTTTCTGCTCTTCGCTCTGGAGATCCTGCTGATTCCTACGCTGTTGTTGCTTTTGATTCTCGCCTTCCTGAATCGTTTCTTCTTTGTCCTCCTGCTTCTTGGGTTCGTTTGGAATTACAGCATTCTTGGAAACTTCGATGTCGAATTGCAGCGCTGTGTCCTTCTTCACCAGCTTCAGATTTCTTATAGGCAGGTGCTGCGCATCGTACGGAAAATCCGCGAGCACCGAAAGCTGCTCCGCCAACTTGGCGTTGTCGAAGAGCGGACTCTTCACTCTTCGCAAGGGATCAACAATCCAGTATCGCGTTCCCGCGGGCGTCTCGTAGCTGTACCAAAACCGATCCGACAACTCGAACCAGTGCGGCGTAACACGCGTGTCAAAAATCAGGCGGCTCACCGCCGATGGAACGAAGCGCGCGGCCAGCTCGAAATTTGGCGCAACCGCAGCGGTTTTCATCCTCTGCGGCGCAGAACTATTCTCGGGAAACTGCTTTGGCTTCGGCGAAGCCTGCACAAACAAACTGAACGCCACGGCCGCTACGGCCATCGTGACGAAAACCATTGCCATGCGAGAAACACACCGATACGAACATCTTTGGGCTGAGCGATTCATCTGTTCTCCTTCCGCAAGTCAGACGTACAGCACGGCTTTGCGGATTCACCGAGTCCGCGAATCATAAACCAAAATGTGTAGATTTGTGCGTTTCGCGTGGAGGAAAAATATCTCTGCCGACGAGAACTGGAGCGCCGCGCTAGTGCCCGTTGTGTGCGCGAAGCAGCGCCATCGAGCGTTCAATCAGCGGAATGGATTGTCCCGCCGACACCGGCGCAGGAGTTTTTTCGAATGCCGGATTTTTCGTGTAGAAAACCATCTCCCAACTGCGGTCTGACTCCAGCTCCGGAAGGAAGAAATCGACAGGCTCGTGATGGCAGTTGAGCAGAATCAGAAAATCATCATCCTTCACCGGCTGCGCGCCCGGGCCGACATCCGCGAGCTTCCGCCCGTTGAGAAACACGCCGATGCAGCGCTGCCATCCCTGCTCCCACTCCTCGTCGCTCATCTGCTTGCCATCCGGACGCAGCCACAGAACATCAGGATCGTCCGCTCGCCGGATGCTGCGGTCTTGAAAAAACTTGCGCCGGTGAAAATTCGGGTGCTCCAGCCGGAAACGAATTAATTGCTCGGTGAATTCCAGGAGCGCCTGTTGTTTCTCATCCCCATTCCAATCGAACCAGGTTGTTTCGTTGTCCTGGCAGTACGCGTTGTTGTTGCCCTTTTGCGTCCGGCTGATTTCGTCCCCGCCGAGCAGCATTGGCACGCCCTGCGAGAGAAAAAGCGTCGCCAGCAGGTTTCTCTTCTGCCGCTCGCGCATTTCGAGAATTTTCGGATCGTTCGTAGGCCCTTCCACGCCCATGTTCCACGAATAATTTTCATTCGTGCCGTCGCGGTTCTGCTCACCATTCGCCTCGTTATGTTTTCCATTGTAGCTGACCAGATCGTTTAGCGTGAATCCGTCGTGCGCAGTCACAAAGTTAATGCTTGCCGAAGGCCGGCGGCCGTCCCGCTGATACAAATCGCTCGATCCCATTAACCGATACGCCAGATCGGAAAGCTGCCCGTGGTCGCCCTTCCAGTAGCGCCGCACCGTGTCGCGGTATTTCCCATTCCATTCCGCCCACAACACCGGGAATTTGCCCACCTGATAGCCGCCCTCGCCCACGTCCCACGGCTCGGCGATCAATTTCAACTGCGAGAGAATCGGATCCTGATAAATTACGTCGAAAAACGCCGACAGCCGGTCCACATCGTGCAATTCGCGCGCGAGCGCAGCCGCCAGATCGAAGCGGAACCCGTCCACATGCATTTCCGTGACCCAATAGCGCAGGCTATCCATAATCAATCTGAGCACCTGCGGATGCCGCACGTTCAGCGTATTTCCTGTGCCGGTGTAATCCATGTAGCACCGCGGATTGTCCGGAGTGACGCGGTAATACGTCAAATTATCGATTCCGCGAAAGCTGAGCATGGGTCCAAGGCGATTGCCCTCCGACGTGTGGTTGTAAACCACATCAAGAATCACTTCGAGTCCCGCGCGGTGCAGCGCCTTCACCATGGATTTGAATTCCGCCACCTGGCTGCCGGAATCGCCCGAAGCGGAGTATCGCGCGGCAGGCGCAAAAAAATTCGTGGTGTTATAGCCCCAATAATTTTTCAGCCCGCGATCGACGAGATGCTTGTCATCCAAAAAATCATGAATCGGCATCAATTCGACCGCTGTGATTCCTAATGACTTGAGATAGCTGATGCTCGCCGGTGATGCCAAACCTGCATAAGTTCCGCGCAGCTCTTGAGGAACATCCGGCTTCCGATAGCTGAATCCCTTGACGTGGACTTCATAAATGATCGAATCGCTCAGCGGAATGCGCAATTGCCGGTCGCCGTCCCAGTCAAAATGCGGATGCCCCACGATGCATTTCGGCATCCCCCAAGCGCTGTCGCGGGTATCGGGTTCCGCATCGCCCGCCGGACTGCCCAGCCGGTACGGAAAAATCGGCGCTTTCCAATTCACTTCGCCGCAAATGGCCGTTGCATACGGATCAATCAGCAGTTTCGCGGCATTAAACCGCAATCCTTTGTCCGGCTCATAAGGCCCATGTACGCGGTATCCGTAAAGTTGTCCCGCCTGAATTCCCGGAATGTATCCGTGCCACACAAATGCGGTCTGCTCCGGCAGTTTCACCACTTCCGGATTCCGGTCGTCCTTCGACGAGAAAAGACAAAGCTCCACCGCTGTCGCTGCTTCCGAATACAGCGCGAAATTCACACCGGAGCCGTCCCATGTCGCGCCCTGCGGATATGGTTTCCCTGGGAGAATTATGCGAGCCATTCTTATCCGTGTCCTCGTCTGTCAAAAAAAAGGAGACACACCAAAAGCGCACTATTGTGATGGAGGCTGGCGCTTGAAAAAAGAAAAAAATGAGAACAAATTTCTCAACCGCACTT
>DASUAV010000282.1:0-3029 GCA_035763605.1 Candidatus Acidiferrales bacterium | reverse complement strand
TGGACGATATGCTTCATCACGTGAAGGCCGTTCGCCGCGGCACGCATCGCGCTCTGCTTGTGGCGGATATGTCCTTCGGCTCATTCCATGTCTCTCCCGAAGAAACCGTGCGCAATGCGCTTCGCCTGATTCAAGATGGCGGCGCTGAAGCCGTGAAAATCGAAGGCGGAGAGAAGCGTTTTGAATTAATCGCTCGTCTCGTCGAAGCGGAAATTCCCGTGATGGGCCACATCGGACTCACGCCGCAATCCGTGCTGGAACTAGGCGGATTTCGCGTGCAGGGAAAAACTGCGGACGCCGCTAAACGGCTTTTGCGCGATGCGCATGCCGTGCAGGCCGCCGGCGCTTTTTCCGTGGTGCTCGAATCCGTACCGCGAGAGCTGGCCGCGCGCATTACGCGCGAATTGCGCATCCCGACGATCGGGATTGGCGCGGGCCCGGATTGCGACGGCCAGGTGCTCGTGCTGCACGATCTGATTGGCTTAAGCCTGAATGGTTCGCCGAAATTCGCGCGCCAGTATGCGAATGTGGGCGTGGAGATTTCTCGCGCTGCGCGCGAATTCTGCGAAGACGTTCGAGCCGGCAGTTTTCCGTCCGACGCGGAATCTTTTCATGCGCCGCAATTGAGCGCACAGCCGAAAACACCCGTTCGTTAAATTGTGAAAGTAACAAAATATGACTCTCGAAGACATCCGCTCGCTTTACGCTTACAATTCCTGGGCGAATCATCGCGTTCTCGACGCCTGCGCCCCGCTTGAAACCGCCAAGTTCACCCAAAATCTTCATTCCAGTTTCGTTTCCTTGCGTGACACTCTTCGGCACATCATGCTTGCCGAATGGCTGTGGCTCGAACGATGGCTGGGCCGTTCTCCCGGTTTTCCGGGGGATGATTTTCCAGACCTCGCGTCCCTCCGCTCTCGATGGCAGAAAATCGAAACGGATTTGAGCGCGTTCATTCAGAAGTTATCCGCCGCCGATCTCGAACACATCATCGAATACAAAAACACGAAAGGCCACGCGTTCTCGAATCCCATGTGGCAAATGCTGCAGCACGTAGTGAATCACGGGTCGTATCACCGCGGGCAAATCACCACGATGCTTCGCCAGCTTGGCGCCACTCCACTGCCTACGGATCTCATCGCCTTTTATCGTGAACAGGCAGGCAGACCTCACAACTAATCGCGAATCCACGAAATGGAAATTATTCGCAGCGTTGATTGGATGAAGCAGATTGCGCGCGAAGCCGCGCTCGCGCAGCGCATCGTGGGTTTCGTTCCCACTATGGGCGCGCTGCACGAAGGCCATTTCTCACTCGTACGCGAGGCCAAGCGGCAGTGCTCGCCGGTGGTCGTTTCGATTTTCGTCAATCCCACACAGTTTGGTCCGGGCGAGGACCTCGAAAAGTATCCGCGCAATTTCGAGGGCGATTGCGCGCTTCTGGAATCGCTCGGTGTGGATTACGTTTTCGCGCCCGAGGCCGCGGAAATTTACCCGCGCGATTTTCGCACTGTCGTTCGCGTGGATGGGCTTTCCGACAAACTCGAAGGGCGCATCCGGCCCGGGCATTTCCAGGGCGTCTGCACAATTGTGCTGAAGCTCTTCGAGATTGTGCGCCCGCGCTTCGCCTACTTCGGACGAAAAGATGCGCAGCAGGCGCGCATTATCCGGCAGATGTCGCGCGATTTGGACTTGGACGCGGAAATCGCGGTCTGCCCGATTGTGCGCGAAACTGACGGGTTGGCAATGTCTTCGCGCAACGCCTATTTGAAAGCTGCGCAGCGCGCGGCCGCCACGGTGCTGTACCGCTCGCTCGATGCGGCGCGCAGCAAGCTGAATTCCGGCATTCGCGCCGCGGCGGAAATTCTCGAAACCGTACGTTTAACGATCAATTCCGAGCCTCTGGCCAAGCTGGATTACGCCGAGCTCGTTGACGCCAGCTCCTTTGAGCCGCTCGATTTCGTCCGCGCTCCCGCGCTGCTGCTTATCGCCGCGCGCATCGGCACCACGCGTTTGATCGACAACCTTTCCATCGAGAAAGCTTCTGGTGCGCATCAGGACTTCTCTGTATCTCTTTAATTTTGAGCAGTTCGTATAATTGCTTTGCCAACCGCTTTCGGCCACAGGAGACCTCAGGCCATGCGACGACTTCCTTTCTCGATTAGCATTCTACTGTTTGCCTTTCTTAGCATCCCTGCCTTCGCGCAAACAATTCCCGCAAATACCAACTTACTGGTTCGCCTGGACGACAGCGTGAGTTCGCAAAGCGCCAAGCGCAATCAGCGGGTGAAGGCCAGTGTCGCTAAGGATTTGACTATCAACGGGGATGTATTGGTTCCCAAGGGCGCTCCCGCCGCCGTTTTCGTCTCGAGCGTGCATGCCGGAGGAGACGCGTCAAAACCTGCTGTACTGACGTTACGGCTCGATGCCGTAACTGTCGGCGGTCGCGCCTACCCCATATCAGCGGACCACGTTGGCGAAAAATCCGTTTCCGTGAAGCCGCCCAAGAATCAAGGCGTGGCAGGTTCCGTCGGCACGCCGGTGAAAGGCCAAGCGACGAATCAGCGAACCGCCTCCTCCGGGGGAGCGGCCGCGGGAAACGCCAACGCGGATATTATCTCGTCGGAAGGCACAGCCGAGGTCTCCTATCCCGCCGATACCGTGCTGAGCTTTCGCCTGTTATCGCCGGTGCACGTCAAATAGCCGCAGCTTGAAAACAGCGCGTAACCACAGCCGCTGCCAAAAGCCGTGCTGCGCGCTTATTTTCCCTCAATCACTTCGAGCACTTCGGCGGCGTGTCCTTTGGACGGCGCTTTTTCCCAAACGTGCTGAATTTTCCCCTCGGGATTGATCCAGTAAGACATCCGCACGATGCCAAGAAACGACTTTCCGAGGAAACTTTTCATCCGCCGCGCGCCATAGGCTTCGATGACTTCGAATTTTGGATCCGAAAGCAGCGCGAAATTCAAATTGTATTTCTCCTTGAATTTGGCCTGGCGGTCCACGGAATCGGCGCTGCATCCCAGGATGAC
>DASUAV010000281.1:0-10351 GCA_035763605.1 Candidatus Acidiferrales bacterium | reverse complement strand
CGACGCCCGCCGCGCCGGCACATAACTCGCCGCAAACCCAATCGCCGCGAGCAAAATCGCCGCCGCGATGAGCGTCACCGGATCGTGCGCCTTCAGCCCATACAGCAGCGAGCTCGCCGCTTTGCTCCCCGCGAGCGTCAGCCCCGCCCCGACGACCACGCCAATGCCGATCAGCACCGCCACTTCGCGCAGAATCAATCCAATCACGCCGCCGCGTTGCGCGCCGAGCGCCATGCGAATCCCAATTTCGTTGGTGCGCTGCGCCACGGTGTACGAAATCACGCCGTACAAACCGATCGCCGCCAGCAGCACGGCCAGCACGCCGAAGAATCCGCACAGCGTGGCCATCAGTTCATCCTGCAGCAGCGAATTTTGCACCTGCGTGCGCAGCGCCACGAAGCTCAGATCAATCTGCGGACTCACGCCCAGAATGCTTTCCTTCACCGCGTTCACCATTCCGGCCATGCCTCCGCGCGAGCGAACGAGAAACGTCGCGCCCGGATAGACGAACGGCGGCTCAAGCTGCGTGCGCGGAAAATACATCACCGCCAGTGCCGGCTCGTGCATGTCGTTGTACACCGAATTTCGCACTTCGCCGACCACCGTGTAATACCGCGCCGGCTGCCCGGGCGGCGACCACACTCGAAACTGCTGCCCGATGGGATCCTTTCCTGCCTTCAAAAACTGTTTCACGAACGTCTGATTCACAATGGCGACGCGCGGCGCGTTTGCCGAATCATTCGCATTGAAGTCGCGCCCCGCGAGAATCGGATCCTGAATCGTCTCGAAATATCCCGCGCTGACGTAATCCTCCCAAGAATCGCCGTTCGGATGCTTGTTCCCTTTTTCGTCGAGAATCATGTCGTTGCTCGAATTGCCGCTCACCGGCGAACGGTTCGACGTCGCCGCTGCCGCCACGCCGGGTATCGCGCGAATGCGCTCCAGCAGATTGCGCTCGAACGGCTCCTGCTGCGCTTCCGGCACTTTCAGACTCGTGAAGTCCACGTTGGCCACCAACATGCCGTTTTCCTGAAAGCCCGGGTCGCGCGTCATCACATTCCGCAAACTGCGCGCGAAGAGCAGTGCGCCGGCGAGCAGCACGAGCGACAGCGCCACTTGCGAAGCCACCAGCACGCGCTGCAAACGAAAACGCTCGCGCCCCGCGGTCATCCCCCGCCCGCCGGTCTTCAGCACCGAGCCGGGAGGAATGCTTCCCGCGCGCAACGCCGGCGCAAGTCCAAAAAGAATCGTGGTGAGAATTGCCAGCCCTCCCGCGAAGCCCAGCACGCGCCAGTCCGTCGGCATATCGAGAAAAACGGGATTATTCGGCGTGCTGATGAACGCGATGAGGAAGCGGCTCAGTACCGCGGCCAAAAATCCGCCCGCAACAGCGCCGGCGATGGCCAGCAGCGCGCTCTCCGAGAGCATCTGCCGAATCAAACGCGCCCGCGAAGCGCCGAGCGCCAGCCGCACAGCGACTTCACGTTCCCGCGCGCTCGCACGCGCCAGCATCAAGTTCGCCAGATTCGCGCAGGCAATCAGCAGCACCAGTCCGGAAAGTCCGAGCAACAAATAAAGCGAATCGGAATTGTCGCGGCGCAGCGACGAAAAACCGTTCGCCGCCGTAGATGTGTAAAAGCGGTACGCGAGATAATGCTTCACGCCGTCCGCGTCGTACTGCGGCGGGATCGTCTCGTTCAGCGCCGCCATCGTCACCGCGCCTAACTGCGCCGTCTCCCGCGGATAATTCCATCCCGGCTTCATCCGTCCAAAAACGGAAAGCCACCAGCTCTCGCGCGGGCGGTCGCCATTAATGCGGCTGAATTTCCCGCTGACAATCGGCTCGGCGCACATCGTCAGCGCCACATCGAAATTGTCGCCCACCGACACGCCGTAAAAACTCGGCGGCGCGATGCCGATGATGGGAAACGTATGGCCGTCAAGCGTGAGCGTGCGGCCAATCACCGACGCATCGCCGCCATAACGTCGCTGCCAAAACGCGTAGCTCAAATCCACCGCGCCGGCGCAGCCCGTCGGATCATCCGCTTTGGATATCAAGCGTCCGAGGAACGGCTCGACGCCCAGCGTTTTGAAAAAATCGCCGCTCACCCAAATGATATGCGCGCGATCCACTTCTCCGCCGGTAGCCAGATTCAGCGATTGGCCCGAGCCGCCGCCCCACGCCGCGATGGTCGAAAATCCTTCCTGACGCTTCTCGATTTGCTGCCACAGCGCAAAAGAAAATTCCGCGTACGGCCCATTGAAGTTGCCGCTGCCCCAGTGGTTTTTGTTGATGTGCACGATGGCCAGCGTGCTGGGATCTTTTACGGGAAGGTTGCGCAGCCGCACCGCATCAATCAACTGAAAAATCGCCGCGTTCGCGCCAATGCCCAGCGCCAGCGTCAGTATCGCCACCGCCGCAAACCCCGGCGACTTCCCCAGCATGCGGACGCCGTATTTGATGTCCTGCCATAGAGTGTTCATGTTTAGCCTCCGATGCAGCCGCGCAAGTGGTCAGTCGTCAGTGATCAGTGGTCAGTAAAGCGCCGTTCACCTTTCGTTTAGGCGCGCACTCAGCGCCATGAGCATTTTTCGAATTTCTTCGATAATCGAAAATAGTCTTCGTACGTCGTGCTCAGCGCACAGTCCCAGCCGCTCGCTCAGCAGCAACTGCGTGTCAACTTCGGCGAGTGAACCCTCTGCGAGCGATAAGAACTGGACAAACTCGCGCGTTGATTTTCGCGCTTGGCCTTCCGCGATATTTGACGGAATTGATACGGCGGCTCGCCGAAGCTGTGCGACCAAACCAAATCGCTCATCCGACGGAAAACGGCTCGTGAGCTGATACACTTCCTCGACCAGCGACATGGCTTTTTGCCATACAAGCAGATCGCGATAGTTCCGGATCGCCTGTTTTTTCCGAACCGCCGCTCCGCCGTTATCGAACGTCACAATGAGCCTCGCTTTTGCTTCTTCTGACCGGCCACTTTGCTTCTTCTGATAACCGCTCCTCCGTTGGTACCAACCTCACCATGAACCTCGGTTTCGTTTTTTCTGACCACTGACCACTGTCCACTGACCACTTTGCCTATTCGTATCTCAACGCCACCATCGGATCCACGCGCGTCGCTCTCCTCGCCGGAATAAAACACGCCGCCAGCGCCACCGCCACGAGTAGCGCCGTCACCGCAACGATCGTCAACGGGTCGCTCGCGTGCACGCCATAGAGCATCGCAGCCATAAAGCGCGTCACGCCAATCGCCGCGCCAATGCCGATCACCGCGCCGATAATCGCCAGCGCAATTCCCTGCCGCACCACGATTTTCAGCACGTCGCGCGGCCGCGCGCCCAGCGCCATGCGAATGCCGATTTCCCGCGTCCGTCGCACCACTTCGTACGCCAGCAGACCGTAAAGCCCGATGCACGCAAGCGCCAGCGCCAGCAGCGCGAAAAAGCTCGAGATATTTGCCATGATGCGTTCCTGCGAAAGAATCTGCTCGATCTGCTCGGTCTGCGTCCGCACGCGGAACAGCGGCAGATTCTTGTCCGCATGCGCCACCACGCTGCGCACCGCGGAAACGAGCGCCGTTGGATTGGACGCCGCTCGCAATTCGAAGTTAGCGCCGCCGCCGGTGAACGGCGAAAACATCGTAGGTTTGATTTGGCGTTTCAGATCGCTGTACTTCGTATCGCCGCAAATTCCGATGATGACGTCGCCCGGGTCTTGCGCTCCCAGCGGATAATCATCCGACTGATAGCCGCCCAGATGCTTCCCTACTGCGTCTCCTTTTGGAAAATATTTCTTCGCGAATGCCTCATTGACAATCACCGCCTCGGGGGCGGTCTTCGCGAATGAGGCTGCGGCTTCAGCCGCCGCCTTCTTGTCATCGGCGCTGGCAGATACAGACGCTTTCTCCCACGCGTGCTCGGCCGTTTGCCCAACGGATTCACTCTTAGCCGCCGAAACGAAATCCGCAGAGTTGAATCCGCGCCCCGCAAGCATGGGAATGCGCAGCGTCGAGAAGAAAGCAGTGCCCACTGACATCTCGTCCGTGCTCACGTTCTTGTTGCGCGGCGCGCCATCCAGGTGGACTTCCGTTGTCCATAGGCTGTTGCTCAGCAGCGCGTCGCCTGAGTAGCTCGCGGAAGTCACGCCAGGCAGCGCGGAAAATTGCTCCTGCAAGTTGCGATAAAGCTGCGCGCTCTGCTCGGATTTGTAGCCAATGAGCGAGGGATCGAGCTGGAAGAGCAAAACATTCTGCGTGTCGAATCCCGGATTGACTTCGTGCAAATTGCGCAACGTGCGCACCAGCAGTCCCGCGCCGACGAGGACAAGAATCGAAAGCGCCACTTGCGCGACAACCAGCGCGTCGCCCAGACGGAACCACTTTCCCAGAGCGCGTCCGGGATGCGTGTGGCCGCCGCCGGGAAGCGAAGAAGCTGTTTCTTTCAGCGCGGGCGTCAAATCCACGCGCGTCGAACGCAGCGCCGGAGCGAGTCCAAACAAAATTCCGGTGATGAACGTGACCGCGATGGTGAAAGCCAGCACGCGCCAGTCCGGCGCCACCACAAATCCGAACGGGCGGTCCGAACCGCTCGTCACCAGCACGGTAATCGCATGAACTCCCCAAATCGCCAGCACCACGCCCAATACGCCGCCCGCGAGCGACAGCATCACGCTCTCCGTGAGCAACTGGCGAATCACGCGCGCGCGTCCTGCGCCGAGCGCAAGCCGCACCGCCATTTCTTTTTGCCGCGCCGCGGAACGCGCCAGCATCAATCCCGCCACGTTCGCGCAGGCGATCAGCAAAATCGCGCCCACCGCGGCCATCATCACGTAGAGCAGCGAAGAAATTTCTCCGCGCTGGCCGCTCAGGCCTTCGTTCACTGGCACCAGCGAAATGCGCGGATCGTCCTTGGCCGTCAGCATCGGCTTCGCGCCGTGCACCATTTCATTTTGGAAAATCACGCTGGCGGCGGCCTGCGCCTGCCCCACCGGCACGCCGGATTTCAGCCGGCCGACAATCACCGTCCACCACGCGTACGGATCATTCAGCCGGTTGCCCGTGAGCCACGGAAGATTGAGCTGACTGAGCGAGGAAATCGGCATGAAAAAATCCTGCGTTTTTCCGGGAGCCAGATTGGTGAAGCTCGGGCTCGCCACGCCCACAATCGCGAAAGGAATATTGTTGATGCGCACAGTGCGGCCCACCGCGCTGCGTTCGCCGCCAAACGCCGTCTGCCAGTAGCCGTAGCTGAGCACCAGAGCCGCCGATGCGTTCGGCGCGTCGTCCGCCGGCCCGAGCGGCCGTCCGAGAATCGTGCTCACGCCGAGCGTCGAGAAAAAATCTCCGGACACAAGTTCGCCGCGCGCGATGCTTGCCGGTCCGTTTCCGCTAAGATCAAATTCCATCGGCCCGGCAAATGCGGCCAGGTTTGAAAACGCCGTGGTTTGCGCGCGCAGGTCCTTGAAGAGCGGCAAAGAGAACGAGCATCCGGCGTGTTCTCCTTCCGGCGCGCGTCCGCAATCACCGTGATTGCTGTAGCCGTGAAACTTCGGCCCGCTGTGCGCGGACCAATTCAACACCACGAGCGTTTGCGGATCCTTCACCGGAATCGAACGCATCATCACCGCGTCAATCAGACTGAAGATCGCGGTGTTCGCGCCAATGCCCAGCGCCAGCGTCAGAATCGCCACCGCCGCGAATCCCGGCGACTTCGCCAGCATCCGCATTCCGTAGCGTACGTCTTGCATCAGCCTGTTCATCGCGCACCCCCCGCAAGTGGTCTGTGTTCAGTGGCCAGTGGTCAGTGATCAGTTTCGGTGGTCATTGTTCAGTGCTCAGTGGTCAGTGTTCAGCGTTCAGTGCTCAGTGGCCGCCAAACACAGCCGCTTGCCCGAAGAAGTGCCTCGTCGGATTTCCTCAGAGCACGCAACGAAAAACAACGGGCAACTGCTCGGCGCGTGCGCAGGGCTGCTGGTGAACGCACGCTTCTGTCACTCGCATCATCTACGAACGCCTTCGTACTTGTCAATACCCACCTTCACGAGTCCGAAAATTCTGGATTCTTGCGGCCTACTTTCCCGGGCGCAGGCATTCCCAATCCGCGCCGCGCCGCCGCCCGGAAAAAATGATTGCACGGCAAATCAAAATCGAAACGGCCAATGCGAATTTCCCCGCGGAATGAACGAGCGACTTCACTTGTTCTGCGCCCGTCACGCCTCCCGCCTCTTCTGTCCACTCCGCGCCAGCCATCGGGTGTCTCTCGTCAGCGAAATGCTGCCGTACGCCCCACACTTTCTTCGCCTGTTGTTCGCCTGCCTGCGCCTATTCGTTTACGGCTTGCGCGGCCGGGAACGGATTTTCTGTGTGCGCGATGCGTTTTCGCCGGCGAATTTTTTACGACGAAATATGCCCGTTTTCTCGCGATACACGCGTAAAAAATGACGATTTGCGCCAGTTTTTCAAGCGGCGCGTTTTTGGCCTCCTGCCGCGCGTTTTGTGCGGGCGTTCGCTCCAATTCCGGCGAGTACCGCACCGCTTCGAGAGAAAAGGCGCGAGCAAAATTTCCGTTCTCGTGGCAGTCGCTCCTCACGATGAGAGCCCCTCACACGCGCCCCGGTGGAACTTCGGCAACTGCAAATTAACTCTGACTACCGGCTTGGGCCGCCGGAAAAATTGTCCTCTACAAAATCAAAACAAATCTCCGGCCACCGATCGTCATTCTCGCGTCAGCCCGAACGGGCAGATGAAAAAAATCGGCCCCTACAAAACCAAGACCGAGCCGTTCGTTCTTGCTCGTCACTTGTCACTTTTCACCCGTCACTGCTTCTTGGCCGTGCCGTTGCGAACAGCGTCATCGAGCAGCGCGTTGAGCTGCTTCACCTCGTCCTTCGCGAGGCCCTCGGCTTTTTCGCCGAGCGCGGATTGCTGATCTCCCAACGCCGATTGCTGATCGCCGAGAACAGATTGCTGATCGCCCAATTTCGATTGCGCTTCGCCGGCTTGCGACTGCAAATCGCCGAGGCGGCTCTGCAAATCCCCGAGTTCCGATTGCAAATCGCCCAAGTCCGACTGCGTTCCGCCTTGCGTGGCGAGCCGCTTCGCGTCCGCTTCCACTTTGGCGAAATCCGCGCTCATGTCCGGCACCGCGACTTTCACTTCGCGCTGCTGGCGGCCCAAATCGCGCTGCTTTGCGCCGAGCTCGCGCTGCTTTGCGCCGAGCTCATGCTGCTGGGACATCAGGTCCGCGACCGGCGCGAAAATATCGCGCGCGCGTTTGATGGTCGCCGCGTCGGTGATAACGTAGTCGTCGCCGTTTTGGCGGAACGAAATTTTATCCGTGGCCATGCGCGCGAACATGGAACGCGGGATTCCGCCTACCGTGTTCCACGCCCAGCAACTATCGCCGAAGTCGAGGAAAATGCCCACGCCGCTCAGCGTGCCGCTGCAATTCCGCGTGGAGAAATGCAGGCCGTCTTCGCCGTCGCGCGTGGTCGCGACGATAATCGTCGCGTTCGAATATTTCGACGCACTCTCCTGTGCGCGCGTGTTCGTCGCGGCAAACGGCGACAGCATCAGCGCCGCGAGCGCCGCCGCGAAAAATCCCATAGTTCGTTTCGCCATTGCCATCATCGTTCCGCTCCTTCCAACAAAGTGGTCAGTGGTCAGTGCTCAGTGGTCAGCAAGCAAACGTCCAAAGCTGTCTTGCGAAGCTCAATTGCCTTTCACCGCGACCGGGCCGATGGAAAAAATCGGCCCCTACACTCTGAATCCCCGCGTTCCCAAAGCCGCAGATCTTCGCAAGAGACGCGAAGTTCTGCGCTACAAAAACCTACTCCGGCTTGGCGACGCCGCTCTTGATGGCGTCGTCGAGCATGCCGCGCAACTGCCGATTCGCCTCACGCGAAATGGCGGCTTCCTGGCGGCCGAGTTCACCTTGCTTGCGCCCGAGTTCACCCTGCTTGCGTCCCAATTCGCCTTGCTGGCGGCCAATGGCGGATTGCTGCACGCCGGCTTGCGACTGCACGCGACCCACTTCGCTTTGCAAGCGTCCCAGCTCGGACTGAAGCTCGCCGAGTTCGCGTTGCGTCGCGCCGGTGGCCTGCAATTCCTTGAGGCGCGCCTGAACGCGCTGCAAATCTTCAGTTACGTCCGGCGGCTTGACGGAAACTTTGTCCATCTGCTCGCCGAGCGCGTCCTGCTGCCGTCCAAGTTCATCCTGCTGGCGGCCCAGTTCGTCCTGCTGTTTGGAAAGCGCCTCTTCGGGAGCGAAAAGCGCCTGGGCTTTGGCGATGAAAGCGGGATCGGTGATGACATACGATTTTTCGTCACGCTCGAACCAGATCAGATCCTTGCCCAGCTTTTTGCGCAGATTTTGCGCGTGATGGAGATCCTCCTCGTCGCCGGACATGTCCACATTGTTCCCGCCGGTGAACATGACGTACCGCGAGCCGCCGCCCATGGTGTACGACCCGCCGTTGATGTTGACGGTGCGCGTGGAATCCTGTTCCCGCCCGGCTTCTTCTTGCGCTCGTTCGGCCTCACGCTGCGCGCGCTCGGCTGCCCGTTCGCTGGTTTCCTGCTTGCGTTCCGCGTCACGCTGGGCCATCTCCTGGGCGCGCTCACCCATTTCCTGCGCGTGTTGCGAGTCGCGCGCGGCCATTTCCTGGGCGCGCTGACTCATCTCCTCCGCGTGCCGGGCGTCGGCGAGGGCCATTCGCTTCCGCGCTTCGTGCAGATCGCGCATCGCTTCCGCGAGCGCGCGCCGCGCTTCGCTCATCTGCGAACTGTCGTTCTGCTGAGCAAGCCGCTGCGCTTTTTCGAGCGCATGGAGCGTCGCGAGCATTTGGTCGTGAGCGGCGGCGTCGGAGGATTCCTGCGCCTGCTTCAATTCGGCAAGCGTCTCGGCCATTTGCTCAGCGGATGCTTTCACGGACTGCGAGTCCGCGCGCTCGAGCTCGTCGAGCGCCGCGCGAAGCTGCGCTGCTATGTCCTGATACTGCTGGTCGTCGGGATGAAGAATTCCTACTCCCGCGCTAAAGCCAGAGCCTGCACCAGAGCCGGCTCCCACGCCCGCCTGAACCGTTGTCGTGGACACCATCGAGGACGCGGAGACAGACGGCGACATCGGTGCTACTGCCGAGTGCGGGATTGGCGTAGACGGACGAACCGCTCGCGGACCGGTTGGCGCGGGAGGCATTGCTGGCGTGACTACCCCGCCGTTTACTCCACCGCGCGGCGCAGGTGTTGACGGCGCAAAAGGAGTTCCCGGAGCAGGGGCAATTGCCGGAGCGACAACGCCGCCTTGCGGCGCGAGCGCGACGGCTGGAACCGACGGCACCCCGCCGTGCGGTGCGGGCGGCAGTGCCGGCGCGGCCCCTCCAGCTTGTGGAGCGGGCGCGATGGCCGGCGCAACCACGCCACCGTTTACTCCGCCCCTGGGAGCGTTGGGCAGCGCAGGAGCTTTTGGTCCGCCCGGCATAATCACATTTCGTGAATCGCTCTGGGTTTTATCCTGGCCGTAGGCAATGACCGGATGGAGCGACGCCGCGAAGAAAATCACGGGCACTGCTAACGCGCCGACGGCGACAACGAAAGATTTCTTCACGGACATGCCTTCCTTCCACGCGAGAATTCTGTCCACGCGGCGCTCGGCGCGTCCGGCGTGCGACTTTTTCGCCATCGAAACTCCCTGCCACCAGATTCGTCCCCGGGTGTTTTCGAGCTGCGCAAAAAATCCGAGGAGCGTTTCTGCGTAACGCGTGCGATCCGCGCCTCCGGCGAGAGCGGCTTCGTCGCTGGCCTGTTCGGCAAGTTCAGTGAGCTGGCGGTCGAGCCACCACGCGAGAGGACTGAACCAGAAAATCGCGCGATGCACGAGCGAGAGCGCCTGCACCAAAGCGTCGCGGCGCGCCACGTGCGAGACTTCGTGCGCGAGGACCGCGTCCAATTGCTCGACGCTCCACGCTCGCCAATTGAGCGGGAGCAAAATAGCCGCGCGGCGCACGCCGACGGTCGCCGGTACGGAAATGGCCGCGGATTCCCTGAGCGCGGGCGCGCTTTTCAACGCTGCGAAGCTGGAACGGAAGCGCAACAATCGAAGCGCTTCGCGCGCTTGCGCGTTCTGCGCATCGTCCGCGCCGCCGAAGTAGAGAGGCTCGATTTCCTGCGCTGCGCGTCCGAGCTTGCCGCTGAACCACATCCCGGCGAAAAGCCGCGCGAGGAGAATCAGCGCGATAAAGGCATAAATTCCGAGCGCGATGTTTGCAAACGTTCGCAAAATTTGCGCCGGCGAAATTCCGGAGTTGTCAGCCACGACCGGAATGACCGGAAGCGGCATCACGGGC
>DASUAV010000280.1:0-10192 GCA_035763605.1 Candidatus Acidiferrales bacterium | reverse complement strand
ATTTCGGTGCGGTACTGGTCATTGATTTCGCTATCCACGTGGTCGGTGTAGGCCCGCTGAATGAGTCGCGCGCACGGGTCCATAAATTTGTCGGACCACGGCTGCAAGCGCAAGCCGTCACGCATTTGAGGACGGAGTACGGCGCGCACGGGCAGCTCTGCAAGCATAAACTGTCGTCTGCGAAGGCGGAAGCCCTGCTGCGCGAGGAGCTCGTCGAAGGCCGTGCCGAAGGGCATCAGTTGCGCTTCAATGCGTTCGATGAAAGGAGTGTCGCGAAGGTCTTCGAGCATGCGCAGAAGCAGCTTCTTGCTGATGTCGAGCTGGCCGAATTTCGGCGAGGCGAAAAGGCCGCCGATGAGGCCCTTCTGTTCCTCGAAAACGTAAAAGCCGTAGCCGGCGGGATGCTTATCGTCGTACGCCACGTAGCCCGCGAGCGAGCGCGAGTCAATGAATTTGCGAATGAGATGCTGCGAGGCGCGGTAATCCCAGTAGAGTTCCTTGCGCCAATGTTCAGCCTCTTCCTGAAACAGCGGCTGCAAGGCGCGGGAATGAGTTTGCCGCAGGTCGGAAATCTGCATAGACGCTCTAATTGGCCTCGTTCGTTTGATTATAGCTTTTGCGCGTGCGCGCGGCCAACTGAGAGTAATAGACGATTTTTGGACTGAACTTGGCTCGGCTCGCATGACGCGAGTTGGCTAGTAACCAAATGGCCGCATGGGGCGAGCGGCGAGAAAAGCTATGCTACACTGCGCCGCAGATAAAGCTTTACATCCATGAATGCCGCGGCGAAATTCAGGCACTCGTATGCGCGATTCGCGCGTGTGGGCGGTTCCCTTTTCGCGCTGGTTCTCTTCGTTTTTCTGGCGGCGGCTACGATTGCGGGATATTCGCTCTATCAGATTGTGAATCCGCCGCGCAGCCCGGCAAATGTGGACGTCACTCTGCTGATGGGCCATCCCACGACGTACAAATTCGATATTCCCGGCCAGGGCTCGCGCGAAGGATGGTTTTTCCCGGGCTTGCTGCGCGCGCCTACGATCATTCTTTGCCACGGGTACGGCTCGCAGCGGGCGGATGTGCTGACGCTCACGACCGCGCTGCAGGAGCATCAGTTCAACGTTTTTCTTTTTGATTTCACCGGGCACGGTACGGTTGCCGGGCGAACGGATCTGGGATTCGGGGAAACAAAGCAACTGCTGGCAGCGATTCGCGGGCTGGCGCAGCGCGAGGATATTGACCGTACGCGGTTCGGCGTTTGGGGCACGGATCTAGGAGCGTACGCTGCGCTCTCGGCGGCGGCGATTGACGCGCGAATTGAAGCTGTCGCGGCGGATTCAATTTACGATGAACCTTCCGATTTCATGCTTATTCAGCTGGGACACACTGGCCTAGGCGGCTTGCCGCTGGTCAAAACGTTTTCGCTTTTCGGATTTCACATGCTGACCCGCGATGAGCAGAATGTGCCGCCGCTGCTCGGAGCTGTTTCGCGCCTGCAAGGAATTCCCAAACTGTTCATCACTGCCGGAAACCGTCCGGACCTCGACGGCTCAACGCTTCGGATTTTCCAGGCTGCGCCGCCGCCGAAGGATCACGTCGATAATCCGATGAGCTATTCGGAAATGAGCGATGAGAGCCGGCGCGCGTACGAGGACCGCATCGTCACGTTTTTCCTCTCGGCGCTTCCGCCGACCGGCCAGTCGCCGCAGTAAATTTTCACGGCGAAGCTCCGGGCTGCACGGATTCAATCCAGCAATAGGGCAAGTACCTCGCGATGATCTTGCGATGGAGCACGCCCGCGTCATTCAGCTTCATGTCGCCGCCCCAAGTCATCAAGACGTAATGCTCGTCGGGCTTTTTGGCATCGAACGCGGGAAGCGAATCGCTCTCCAAATAAAACTGCAGGCCGTACTCGCAGCTTCGGTTGACGCCGCCCAGCGAATAGACGCTTGCGCCATCCGCGTTCGCGCGAAACTCGTGCGCCATTTGACGTGTGGAAAGGAGCGGATCAAGCTTCGGCAAAACGCTCCGCTCGGCGACCAGTACCAACACGGCGCATGCTGCCGCCGTTAGCGCAATCACGGCCCAGAGCTTCCGCCATAAGCTCAGAAACTCCTCGACCACACCAATCGCAATTCCCAGGAATAGCGAAATCAGCGCCAATTGCGCGATTTGCTCGCGGTTGAGCGCCGTGTACATCGGCAAACGGTGAAACCCGATCGCACCGCCGGCGCCCAGCAGCACCCACATGGTTCCCGTGCCCACGCCCATCCACTGCGCCTTTCGCCGCGCATGATCCATCGCGCACACAAATGAGCGGCCCATCAGCACGGCGAGCGCGGGGAATATTGGCAACACGTATTCCGGCAATTTTGATTTTGAGAAGCTGAAAAAAAGCACCGGGAAAATAGCCCAGCAAGCGATGAAGAATCCGCTGGAGGTACGCCACTCAGCGCGACGGAAAATTCGCACGCCGTCAAACGCCGCCCCAATGAGAAAAGCGGTCCAGGGCATCAGGCCTAATAGAATTATGGGGCCAAAAAACCAAAACGGCTGCGGATGCTGAAACATCGGCGTGAGATAGCGCTCGAAATTATGCTCGACAATGAAGACGTGAAAAAAATTCGGGTTGGCGCGCGCACAGAGCACGTACCATGGAAGCGCGATGATGGCGAAGGCGAAAATCGCCAGTGGATGCAGCATGCGGAGTGCGATTCTTAGATTTCTCGTCGCGAGCGCCCAGAGCAGCACGCTTCCACCGGCGAGAATGATTGCGGCTGGACCTTTGGCCAGAGTTGCGAGGCCAATCCAGATGCCGACAAGAAACAAATCCAGCTTGTCGCTCGGAGGCACGCGCAAAGGATCCACGGGAAAGCCGCCGCGCTTTTCCACAATGTTTGCGGCGGAAAAAAGGGCGAGCGCCAGAGCGGCGGTGAAAAGCATGTCCGGCGCAGCGGCGCGCGCGAAGGCGATTACTCCTGCGCACGTGGCGAAAATCAAGATGGTGGCGCGCGCAGTCCTCATGCCGTAACGCCACAACGCGATGAGCCCCGCGGCAAGCGCCGCAATCAGCGCGGCAATGGCTGAAGGCAGGCGCGCAGCCCATTCCGCTGAGTTCAGATAATGGAAACCGATGGCGGCGGTCCAGTAATAAAGCGCGGGTTTTTCGAACCACGGCTGCCCGTACAATTTCGGCGTGATCCAATCGCCCGTGTCGGTCATAGCGCGCGCGATGAAGGCGTAACGCGGCTCGTCAGGGCCAGTGAGGCCGAGCGAGGCCAGCCCTGTGAAAAAGCAAATCACGAGAACCGCTACGATCAGCAGCGCCCAGAAGATTTGCCGCGAAGTACGCGTGGTGCTCATGCGCGCCGAAGTTTATCAGAGTGCGCGGGCTTCCCGCATCGCGCACTGGTTCGCGGAAAACGCCTGTGACACAATGGCGCGCCATGCGCGAATGGTGCGAATATGCGGCTGTTTGGCTCATTCTGAAATTACTCGGTTTTTTGCCGCGAAGCATTTCGCGCGCGCTCGCGGCGGCTCTGGCGCGGTTTTTGCTGGCGTGCTCGCCACATTTGCAGCGCGTGGCGATGACGAATCTGCGACTGGCATTTCCGGATTGGACAGATGCGCAGCGCCGCACGGCGATTAGCGGCATGGCACGGCAACTTGGATGGATGGCGGCGGAATTCGCGCGATTTCCGACGTTGTTGCCGTGCAATATTGCAAAGCTCGCCGAAAGACAAGGTTTCGAGCATTTCGAATCGGCGCGCGCGCGTGGCAAAGGCGTGATTTTTCTCACCGGCCACATGAGCGCGTGGGAACTTGCGCCGTTCGCACAGGCGCTTTACGGCCAGCGCCTTCATTTTTTGGCGCGCGCGATCGAAAACAAACGCGTAGATGCTCTCGTCAACCGGTTCCGCTCCCTCTCGGGCAATCAGCCCATCGAAAAAAACAATTCCGCGCGGGCTGTGCTACGCGTTCTGGGAGCAGGCGGCACGGTGGGGATTCTCGCAGACCAGAATACCTCCGTAGATGAGGGCGTGTTCGTGGATTTCTTCGGCATTCCCGCATGCGCGACGGCTGGCCTGGCACGCGTCGCGCGTCACACGGGAGCCGCTGTGCTGCCGGGATTTCTGCACTGGGATTCCGTCGCGCGCAAGTACATTTTGAAATTCGAGCCGCCGCTAGTGTTTCAGCGCACGGAAGATGAAGACGCCGATATTCGCGCCAACACGGCGCTGTGCGCGAAAATTATCGAAAATTACATTCGGGCGTATCCGGATCAGTGGTTTTGGCTGCATAAACGATGGAAGAATCGTCCGCCAGGCGAACCGGATCTGTATTCCGATTAGCGAGAGCGACGTGCGCAGGTTTATCGCGCAAAGTTCTGGAGAGTCTTATGAAAATCACAGCGCAGGAACTGGCACAACTTCTCGGCGCCAAAATCGCAGGCGATGGCGCCGCAGTTATTTCCGGCATTGCCAATCCGGAAGACGCCGGTGCGGAGGATTTGATCTACGTCGAGGCGGAGAAGCACGCCGCACGCGCGAAAGCCTCGCGCGCACGATGTGTTGTTGTTCCAGAGAGCGTTCGCCTGGAGAACAAAACGCTGCTGATTGCCGCGCAACCGAAGCTTGCATTCGCGAGAGCCGCCGCGCGTCTGATGGAAGATCCGCCCATCGCTTCAGGCGTTCATTCAACGGCAATCGTTGACGCATCGGCAAAATTGTCCGGCGGCGTCAGCGTTGGCGCGTATGCCGTGATTGAAGCTGGAGCGTCCATCGGCGCGAACACGCAGATTGGCGCGTTCTGCTTCCTTGGACGCGACACGGAGATCGGCGAATCGTGCCGGCTTTTTCCGCGCGTGTCGTTGTATCCGCGAGCGAGTGTCGGCAATCGCGTGAGAATCCACTCTGGCGCGGTGATTGGCAGCGACGGCTTCGGCTACGTTTTGGCGGATGACCACTACGAGAAATTTCCGCAAGTGGGCGTCGTCGAAATTGGAGATGATGTGGAAATCGGCAGCAACGCCACGATTGATCGCGGTTCGCTCGGCGTGACGCGCATCGCGCGCGGCGTGAAAATCGATAATCTCGTGCACGTGGCGCACAACGTCCAAATCGGCGAACACACGGTCATCGCCGCACAAACCGGACTTTCCGGCAGTTGCACGATCGGCGCGCGCGTGGTGATTGGCGGCCAGGCGGGCTTCGGCGAGCATTGCGAAGTCGAAAGCGGAGCGACCGTTGGCGGGCAATCGGGCGTGCTGAACGGCAAAACGGTTCGCTCCGGCGAAATTGTCTGGGGCACTCCGGCGCGTCCGCTCGCGAAATTCAAAAAGCAGTTTGCGTGGTTCGAGCGGCTGCCGGAATTGGCAGGACGCCTTCGCGCGCAGGAGGAACGCCGGAAATAAGTTGGCGCGTGCGGCGCGCCTCACGGTTCATCTACCCCTCGATCGTGAAGGGCTTGCCTTTTTCGCCAACTTCGAAAATAAGGATTTTCGCGGGCTTGCTCGCGCTGAGATTTTTCAACTGCCGGTGAACATGCATGGGCGGTTCGTAGAAAAACTCCCCGGCTTTGTACGTTTTCGCCTCTTCGGGCTCGACCTGATTTTCAATCTCGCCTTCCAAAATGTAAGCGAACACCGGGCCGGTGTGGCGATGCGCGTGCGAAGTCGCCCCCGGCGCGACGGTCAGCGTTAACATGCGCACTTCGGGATTTTCCATTTTGGCGAGCGGCTCGCTTAATAAATTCTGCACACCAATGGAATCATTCGCGCGCGCCGCGCTGCCTGGCGAACTTTGCGCCTGCGCCGCCTCCGCAAATATGCTAGCGCCGCCCGTCATCATCGTGCCCGCGGCGAGCGCCAAGAAGCGGTTCACTTCGCGGCGATTCATCATTTCACGTGTCCTTTTCCGAGGGAGGACGCAGCACTTCCCTGCAGTTTGCGAATCTGCGCGAGATCTTCTTCCACCGTCGAGCGCACGCGATAATCCGGATTGCGATAGATCCAGCGAATCGTTCCGTTCGCGTCAATCAGAATCAGGGTGGCGTGATTGTACGGCCCGCCCTCCGGGCCTTTGTACGTCGAAAGCGAACGCGTGTTGTAGAGGTCCATCGCCGTGCGCTTTTCGTCGGAGAGCACAGGAAACGGCAGCTTGATTCTCTCTTTCGACCATCGCGCTTTCTCGATCGAATCCGTACTGACAGCGACTATCACCGTATTCAACTGCTGAAATTCCGGATAATGTTTTGCGAACTCGCCGAGTTCGAGAGAGCAGTACGTTCACCAGTAGCCTTCGTAGAAATCGAGCAGCACGTTCTTGCCGGCGAATTGCGAGAGTCTCACAAGCTGCCCGCCGGCGGAGAGCAGCGCAAAATCCGGCGCTTTTTCGCCGACGTGAACGTTCAGCGGCAGGAACTGTGGCGCTTTTGCCGTCGTCGCAGCCCGCACGCTCGGCAATCGCGCGCCACACGCAATCAATCCCGCAAGCACAGTCACCGCACTCACCGCAATTTTCGCGAAACAGCCATTCGCTTTGACGTAGAAACGCGAGATTCGGTTCATCGAGTCCTCCTTGCGCCTTGGCAACCTAATTATGCCACTTTCGCGATGCACTGGCTCAAACCTTAGCGGCGTTGGCGGGAATGGCCTGAACGCTCGCCTCGGAGTAGAATCCCGGGCATGGCGGCGGACGAGTCAGACCACATCGAAATTCCCGCGGAGCTGAACATCGCGGATGAATTTGTGTCCCGTCCGGCGCAGGAGCATCCCGAACGCGTCGCGATTTTGGGCGAGCCGCGCGCGTTCACCTATCGCGAAGTCGAGGAGGCGGTGAACCGCGCCGCGAACGTCTTACGCGATTGGAAATGCGCGCCGGGCGAACGCGTGCTCGTCATTCTGCCCGACTCGCTCGAATTCATCGCCGCGTTTTTTGGCGCAGCAAAAATCGGCGCCATCGCTGTCCCGGTCAACTCCATGGCGCGCGCGTCGGATTATTCTTATTACCTCGCGGATTCCGGCGCGCGTATTGCGATTGTGGATGTTTCGGCGCTGCCAGAATTTTCTCAGGTGAGCAGCGCGGCGAATCTGAACATTCTGGCGATTTGCGGCACTCGCGTGGACGGTTCCGGCGGCGCAGTGAAACTCGGCAGCGCGTTCGATTCCGTGGAAGAGTTCAACTGGGACGCGGAATGCGCGCAGGCCATTGCGAAGTGCGAGCCGCATCCCACAGAGGCTACGGATCCGGCATTTTTTCTTTACACATCCGGCAGCGGCGGCACTCCCAAAGCCGCGATTCACCGCCACGAAGATATGGTGCACACCAGCCGCGGATATGCGCACGGTGTTTTGCGATTGCGTCCCGATGACATTACGTATTCTGTTTCGAAACTGTTTTTCGCGTACGGCCTCGGTAACGGAATGTACTTCCCTTTTTCCATCGGGGCGCGCACTGTCTTGGACCCGGCCAGGCCAAAACCCGAGCGCACCGCCGAATTACTGAAGAAATATCGGCCAACGATTTTGTTTTCGGTGCCGACCTTTTTCGCCGCCCTTTTGCGCGAATCGGCGCGCGGGCTCGATGTGGATTGCTCTTCGCTGCGCATGGCCGTCTCCGCCGGAGAAACTTTGCCCGCCGAGATTTTCGAGCAGTTCAAAAATAAATTTCGCGTGGAAATTCTGGACGGCATCGGCTCGACGGAAATGCTGCACATGTTTTTGTCGGCGCGCCCGGGAAAAGCTCGCGCGGGAAGCTGCGGTTCGCAAGTGCCGGGTTACGGAGCGCGAATTCTCAGCGAAGATGGCGCGGAACTCTCGCACGGCGAAATCGGGAATCTTTGGGTGAGCGGCGGCAGCGCCTTTTCCGGTTACTGGAACAAGCCGGAACTGACGGCGCGCACCAAAAAAGATGATTGGGTGCTCACCGGCGACAAGTTCGCCTGCGACGCAGACGGATATTTTCATTATTGCGGGCGCGCCGACGATATGATGAAAGTCGCGGGCATGTGGGTGTCGCCCGGCGAGGTCGAAAATGCGCTGCTCGCTCATCCTGACGTCGCGGAAGTCGCCGTGGTTGCGCACGCGAACGAAAATGGACTGATTCATCCAGCGGCGTACATCGTCCTGAAGAATGGCATTGCCTCGCATGAGCACTTGTCGCAGGAAATTCGCGACTGGCTGCGCAAAAGGCTGGTGTCTTACAAATGTCCGCAGACAGTCCAGTTCATTGAGAATCTTCCAAAAACGGCCACCGGGAAAATCCAGCGATTTGTGCTGCGCGATTTAGATCGCTGAAACAGGCGGCACATCACATGCCAGGCCCCGAAAAAGACAAAGAGACAAATTGGCTCTTTTGACCCCCTTTTTTGGGGCTATGATTAGGCCATTATGAGCAGAACGTTTATGCCGCTGCATTTGCAACCGCAAAGCGATATTCCGCTGTACGCGCAGTTGCGGGACCAGATGCGCGCGCTGGTGCATTCGGGCGAACTGCGCGGCGGCGACCGCATTCCCGCGAGCCGCGAACTGGCCGCGCAACTCAACATTCACCGCACGACCGTCGCGACCGCCTACGCGGAACTCGAAGCAGAAGGCCTGATCGAAGGCTTCGTTGGCAAAGGCACGTACATCAGCGTGAAAAATGGCGCCCGAGAATTCACTCCCGCTCCGCGTCAGCCCGGAGGGGCGTTGCGATGGGAATCTCTTTTCGCCGACGAGCGCGCGGGCGACGGCTTGAGCCGTCTCATGCCGCAAGTGGCCGACGATACCATCGCGTTTGTCAACGCCAAGCCTTCGGAAAACTCGTTTCCGGTGGAAGAAGTGCGCAGATGCGCGAGCGATGTGCTGAAGCGCGAAGGGCGCCGAATTTTGCAGCTTGGTTCGTCGGATGGTTACGAGCCGCTGCGAGAAGTGCTGCTGACGAATCTGCGCGCGGAAGGCATCGCCGCGAAAGAAAGCAATTTGCTCGTCACCGACGGTTGCCAGCAGTCCCTCGATTTGCTGGCAAAGGCATTTCTGCGCCCGGGTGATGCGGTGATCGTCGAGAATCCGACGTATCCCGGCGTGCTTTCCGTGCTTTCGAATGCGCGCGCGCGCTGCCTGCCTGCCTCGGTGGAAACGTATCGCCTGGGGCAGCCGTACGCGGGGCTGGACGTGAATGCGGTGCAGTCGGCGCTGGAGCAGAATCGCGTGAAGCTGATTGTGGTCACGCCGGATTTTCAGAATCCAACGGGAACAACGCTGCCCGCCGAAGCGCGAAAAAAACTTCTCGACGTGGCCGCGTATTTTCAGGTCCCTATTGTCGAGGATCATATTTACGCGCGCTTGCGACTGCGCGGCACGCCGGCGCCTTCGCTGAAAGCGATGGACCGCAACGGCATCGTGATTCAAATTGACAGTTTCTCGAAGATCGCTTTCCCGGGACTGCGCGTGGGATGGTGCGTGGGGCCGGAGCGCGTCATCGAGCGGCTGCGCCAGTTGAAACAAGTCAGCGACTTGCATACGGATCAGCTTTCGCAGGCCACGCTGGCGGAATTTGCGAAAACAGGAATGCTCGAAAAGCACCTGAAAAGGATGATTGGCGTGTACGCGCGGCGTTTGCAGGCGTTGGAAAAATCCATGGAACGGCATTTGCCCACGGGCGTGGAATGGACGCGGCCCGAAGGCGGCATGTCCGTTTGGATTACGCTGCCGCCCGGGCTGGACGCGGCGGAATTGCTGATTCATGCGCGCGAAAAAGGCGTGCTCTTCGTGCCGGGCAGATATTTTTATGTGGGCAGTCCCCTGCCGAATACGCTCCGGCTGGGATTCGCGGGCGTGGAAGAAAAAGACATCGCGCGCGGAATTCTGACTTTGGGCCAGGTTATTGCGAGCGAACTGAGTAAGAAGCAGCGCGGCGCATCCCGTCGCGGCGAAGTTGCCGAGCGGTCGCGCGCGGCCTCGTCGCGCGTCCCGCTGATTTAGCAAGTGCTGCCGAGCTCGAAGCAGGCAGTGGCCTTCGGTTGGAGTTTGGCCTGAACTTCGCGCTGGACTTCAAAAATCACCTCGATTCAAGAACCATGCTGAACAAGGCACACGCCTTTTGTAGCGCTCTGAAGCGGTAACGACTCGAATTCACTTCGGCTGCATGGCGAACAACGCAGCTTCCCAAAATCATTCCCGCCGAGGGTCACTCCGTGATAAACAATTGTACTG
>DASUAV010000279.1:0-3667 GCA_035763605.1 Candidatus Acidiferrales bacterium | reverse complement strand
CGGCTCCATCTCTTTGTTGTGCGTAGCGTTCCTTCAGTCGAGGCGGAAAAAGCGGCGGAAATTTTCAGCGGTCGCGCGCGCAACTTCTTCCGCAGCCAAGTTTCTCACATTCGCCACGGCGCGCGCTACCTCGATGACGTTGGCGGGCTCGTTGCGTTTGCCGCGCAACGGCTGCGGCGGGAGGAACGGCGAATCCGTTTCCGTGAGAATGCGCTCGAGCGGAAGCGCCGCGGCCGTTTGCAGCAGGTGCGACATTTTGGGATAGGTGACGTTGCAGGAAAACGAGACGAGGAAGCCGAGATCGAGGCCGCGCTGCGCGTCGGCAAGCGAACCGGTGAAGCAATGAAAAATTCCTCCGAGATTCGTGGCGCGCCAATTTTCTTCGTCAAGAATGCGCAGGCAATCCGGCCACGCATCGCGGCAATGGATCACGATGGGCAGGCGCGCTTCGCGAGCGAGCATGAGCTGGCGGCGAAACACATTTTGCTGCACGTCACGCGGCGAATGGTCGTAAAAATAATCGAGGCCAATTTCGCCCCAGGCGAGCACGCGCGGGTGCTTCGCGAGGCGCGCCAATTCCGTGAACCATTCTTCCGTGGCGAGTTTCGATTCGTGCGGATGCACGCCGACGGTCGCATAGATCCAATCGTGCTTTTCGGCGAACGGAATCGCCGCGTCGAGGCGATCGGAGGCCGTTCCACTGCCGATGGCCAGGATTTTCTCAATGCCGGCGTCTCTCGCGCGCGCCAGCATCGCGTCGCGGTCAGCGTCGAACTGCGGAAATTCCAAATGCGCGTGCGAATCTATAATTTGCAAGGTCGTCGTTCCTTTTTGTCTCAGCCCATTTGCGGCTACGTTCAAGCAGGCCCGATTGCAAGGCCGTGAGATGAACCTTAATCTTATGCATGCCCTCTGCAGTCGCAAAACAAAAGCAGATCTCTTGAGTCGCGCTCTGTCCGCGACCGCTGCGGGATGGAGGGGACATAGCTATAGTCGAAAAAGCCCGAACACGAGAAACCCAATGCCGACTAACAGGGAGGGTAGGAACAGATAGACAGGCCAACGAGACCAGCCTTGTTTGTCGCAAACCTTTATGTACTGTGTAAACGTAGGCAAAGCTCCCTTTGAACCTAGTGGTCCGCGGAGAACATCGACGGATGCTTTGTACCTGCCTTTTACCATCTTGAGTTCAACGTGGATGTACAGGACCAACGAGCAACCAACCAGAACCCATCCCGCAATCACGGCTGGATCGTGTTTGACCATGTACGACAAAGATTGGATTTCGTTCTGCATGGTGAAATTGCTCTTGCAATGTTAAGGCGGATTCCTGTGACGCATTCAGAGCATGCGAATTTGTGTGCTGACATTGCAAATGGTCGCAACACTCACGCCAGGAGAGTCTATCTTCTTCCGTTGTTGCCATCCTCGCTCTTGGAAAACCCGAGCGCCGCGCCTTTAGGGCTACGGGCGCGGTAAGCAGCGCCTCTGCTAAAATCCGACGTGCGTCACTTTAGCCGGGCGCCGGGCGGAACGTCCTCGGTGAACGTGGCAAGCACCGGCTTGCCGTCCGGCACCGTGGACGCGGCGACAATCATGCCGTTCGACTCGACTCCGCGAAGTTTGCGCGGCGCGAGATTCGCAACCACCACAACTTTTTTGCCGATTAGCTGCTCCGGCGTGTAGGCCACGGCAATTCCCGCAACGACCTGGCGAACTTCGTCGCCAATGTCCACCAGCAGCTTCAATAATTTGTCCGCGCCCGCGACGCGCTCGGCGGACTTGACCAGTCCAACGCGCATTTCAACTTTCGCGAAGTCCTCGATGCCGATTTTTGCGGACGCGGATGCAGACGCCGCGCCAGCAGACGCGGCTCCAGCCGCAGGCGCAGCAGCACCGCCGCCCGCAGTAGCCGACCCGCTTGCGCCAGATGGCGTTGCACCCGTATTGCGAAGTTCATCCTCCATAGCTTCAATCCTTTCGAATGCTTCAGTTTTGTCCACGCGCGGAAACACAGCTTGCGGCGCGCCGACTTGAAACGCGGGCTTCTGTTCGTTCCACCAATTCGGCGCGAGCGATTCGGATTCGAGCTGCGTCGAATACCCGAGCTGCTGCCAAATTTGCTGCGTGGTGTGCGGAATTACCGGATGCGCCAGCCGCGTCACCGTGCGCAGCACTTCATACGCGACGAAGAGAACCATTTCCAGTCGCGCCCACTTGGATTTTTCTTTCACCAGCACCCACGGCTGAAATTCGACGAGATATTTGTCGACTTCGGCGATGAGGTGCCAGATGGATTCGAGCGCGCGCGAAAAGTCGTACGCATCATAAAAACGCGCCACTTCCGCGCAAGTGGTTTCGCGCAACGCCAGAACCTCGCGGTCGCGATCGTTTTCCTGCGCCGCGTTGCGCGCGGGAACGCGTCCGCCGAGATACTGCTCGATCATCGTCAGCGTGCGGCTGGCCAGATTGCCGAGGCCGTTTGCGAGATCCGCGTTGTAACGCGTGATGAGCGCCTCGCGCGAAAAATTCCCGTCCTGCCCAAACACCATTTCGCGCAGCAGGAAATACCGCAGCGCATCAATTCCAAGCACGCGTGCGATGGGCTGCGGATACTGCATGTTGCCGCGCGACTTCGACATTTTTTCGTCGGCGAAAAGCCACCAGCCATGCGCGTTAATCTGCCTGGGCAATTCTTCGCCGGCGGCCATCAAAAATGCCGGCCAGTAAACCGCGTGAAACCGCAGAATTTCCTTGCCGATGAGATGCACGTCGGCGGGCCAATAGCGCTCGAATTGCAATTCGTCGTCGGCGTAACCGATGCCGGTGATGTAGCTGGTGAGCGCGTCGTACCACACATAAAAAATGTGCTTTTCATCTTCGAGAAACGGAATGCCCCATTTGAACGAAGTGCGGCTGATGGAAAGATCGCGCAAGCCGCCGCGCACAAACGCGAGCACTTCATTGCGCCGCGAATCCGGCTGAATGAAATTCGGATTCTTCTCGTAAAGCTCCAGCAGCCGTTCCTGAAACGCGGAGAGCTTGAAATAATAATTTTCCTCGCGCACGCGCTCGGTCGGCCGCTTGCACTCGGGACACAAATTTCCGGGCAGCGGTTCGTCCACGTACATTTCGTCGAACACGCAATACTGCCCTTCGTAACTTCCTTTGTAGATGTAACCCTGATCCTGCGCTTTGCGGCAGAGCATGTGCACCGCGCGTTCGTGGCGCGGCTCAGTGGTGCGAATAAAACGATCAATCCGCAGATCCAGTTCCTGCCACAGCGCGCGATATTCGGCGGAGATGCGGTCGGCGAACGCGAGCGGCGTAGTGTTCGCGGCTTTCGCGGCTCGTTCCACTTTTTGCCCGTGCTCGTCGGTTCCGGTGAGCAGCAGCGCGTCGTACCCGCACATGCGCTTGTAGCGGCAAATCGTGTCGGCGACGATGGTGCTGTAGGTGTGTCCGAGGTGCGGACGCGCGTTCACGTAGTAAATCGGCGTGGTGATGTAGAACTTCGGTTTGGGCGTCGCGCTCATCGTGAATCCAAATTGTCTCGCGATTTATTTTGCGGTTTCGCGGGCTTTCTGAAAATGGAAATTTGCCGCGGCCAGCACGTGCTTGAGCGGCACTCCTTTTTGCGCGGCGATGCGTTGGCAATCGTCGTACT
>DASUAV010000278.1:0-2901 GCA_035763605.1 Candidatus Acidiferrales bacterium | reverse complement strand
CGCGTCGTGCGCACCGGAACTCTTTCGCGCCGCAGCCGCCAAATCGAAGAAGACCTGCGCCGCATGGGCGCGAGCCTCGCCACCAGCGCGGGCGCCGACTCCAGCGCTATCGCCATTTCCGGCCTCTCCGAATTCGCGCCGCAAATTCTCGAAATGGTCGCCGACCTCGCGCAGCATGCTTCCTTTCCGCCGGAAGAATTCGAGCGCGAGCGCCGCCATCGCGTCGAAGAACTGAAAATCGAACGCACCACTCCCGGCTTCCTCGCGCGCGAACGTTTTCGCCGCGTGCTCTTCGGCCAAAGTCCGTACGCCGTCATTGCGCCCACTGAAGCGCAGGTCGAATCCTACTCCGTCGAAAATCTCACCGCGTTTTATCGCGAGAATTATGTCCCTTCGAATGCGCTTCTCGTTGCCGTCGGCGATTTTGCCAGTGCCGAAATGTTGCAGCTCATCGAAAAAACATTCGGCGATTGGAAATCCGCGCCCGCTCATCCATTTTCCGTGCCGTCTGTTCCTGCGGGCCGCGGACGCACCGTTGATCTCGTGCATCTTCCCGGCGCCGTGCAGTCCGAAGTGCTCGTCGGCAATCTCGCGCTCAATCGCCAAAGTTCCGACTGGCATCGCGCCGTCCTCACCAACGCGATTTACGGCGGCGCGTTCAACTCGCGCCTGATTGCCAACATTCGCGAACAGAAGGGCTACACCTACAGTCCGCGCAGCGCTTTTCACGCGTTGCGCCACGCCGGATATTTTGCTGTCAGCGCCGCGGTGCGCAACGATGTCGTCGCCGCCTCGCTCACGGAAATCTTCTACGAAATTGATCGCATGCGTTCGCTGCCCGTTACGGAAAATGAATTGAAGGATGCCGCGAATTATCTGAGCGGCGCGTTCTCTCTCGGCGTGGCCACGCAGGATGGTTTGCTAGGACAGCTCTCCACCGTTTACCTCGACAATCTGCCGGAAAACTATCTCGAAACTTTTCGCGAGAAAATCCGCGCGCTCACCGCGGAAGACGTTTTGCTCACCGCGCGCCGCTACTTCGATTCGCCGAACGCGCGCATCGTCGTCGTCGGCGACCGCGCCCAAATCGAATCGCAGGCCGCGCTCTTCGGCGAAGTCCGCGCACACGACGCCCACGGAGCCCAACTTGCGTAACACAAATCACTCAGCCGCTCAACGTCGAATGAACTTTGTCGCACTCACTCTATTTTTCTGCCCTGCAATTCTGTTTTCGTTTTCAACTGCGCTTGCGAAAACCAAAAAGAATTTGCCGGCGCGGCCGTTTGATTTGAATACGGCGACGCTGAAGCAGCTTGAAGAATTGCCGGGAGTCGGGCCGGTGACCGCGCACGCCATTCTGAACTTTCGCGAGAAGAGCGGCCCGTTCAAAAGCGTGAATGATTTGCTGGTGATTCCGCGAATCTCAAAGAAACGCCTCGAAAAGATCCGCCCCTACGTCTTCGTGAAACCGCCCGCAAAATCCGCGTCGCCCGCGAAATCTTCCGCGCCCGCTACGAAGAAACCAGCATCAGCGCCCATAAAACAATCCGCGCCACTAAACAATCAGGTCCCTCAACTTCACCCCGCAACGCAACGCGCCGTGCATTTGTAGGGGCCGATTTTTTCCATCGGCCCGTGTAACGTAATACGGCCCGACAAGCTGAGCCGAGCCCTACAAAATCCTTTCCTACGTTTGCTCGCCCAACATGGGCCTGCTAGCGGCAACCTGAAAAGTTCGTACACTCAAAACATTTGGTGCGAAGTTTTCGTTGAACCGATCGGGAGGGGGACCTGCTCGACGATTTCGAGGCCGTAGCCTTCGAGCGCGGCCATTTTGCGCGGATGATTGGTGAGCACGCGGATGCGGCGCAGTCCCAAATCAATTAAAATTTGCGAACCGATGCCGCTTTCGCGCCAGACCATGCGCTGGCGGTTCAAGTCCTGATCAATTTCTCCGCGAGAGTGAAAAAGAATTTTCGGTAGCGCGTCAGTTTCTTCAGCGCGCGATTCGATGCGGAAGCCGCGTCCCGCGTGATGCAAATAGACGAGCACGCCGCGATTTTCGCGCGCGATGGCTTCGAGCGAACGGTCAATAATTTCGCGGCAGTCGCACGCGGCCGCTCCGAAAACATCTCCGGTGAGGCACTGCGAGTGGACGCGAACCAGCGGCGCGTCGGAAAAGTCATTCGCGGCGGTACGACGAACCTCAGCGGTTGAAACCGCTGACGCGTCACGGTCGTTCGGCACGGTTAAAACCGTGCCCTGACGAAACGAATTCAGATCGCCCGTCGCCGAATCTGCGCGCCCAAGTTCACCGCGAACGAGCGCGACGTGGAGTTCGCCATCGGTTTCGCTGGAATAGGCGATCATGCGAAATTCACCGAAGCGCGTCGGTAAAATTGTTTCAGCGATGCGTTTGACGTAGCGTTCGTGCGACATGCGGTAGCGAATCAGATCGGCGATGGTGAGCAATTTCAAATTGTGGCAGCGGCAAAATTCGACGAGCTGCGGAGTGCGGGCCATAGTGCCGTCGTCGTTCATGATTTCGCAAATTACTCCGGCGGGTTCGAGGCCGGCGATGCGCGCGAGGTCCACGGAGGCTTCCGTCTGTCCGGCGCGAACCAAAACGCCGCCGCGTCGCGCGCGCAAAGGAAAAATGTGGCCGGGGCGGGCGAGGTCTTCGGGAGTGGCGTTGGGATCAATGGCAGTGAGGATGGTGGTGGCGCGGTCGGCGGCGCTGATGCCGGTGGTGGTGCCTCGGCGGGCGTCTATGGATTCGCAAAAAGGAGTGCCGAAAAGGGAAGTGTTGCGGGGGGCCATGGCGGGGAGGGCGAGGGCGTCGCAGCGCTGTTCGGTGAGCGCGAGGCAAACGAGGCCGCGGCCTTCCTTGGCCATAAAGTT
>DASUAV010000277.1:0-10060 GCA_035763605.1 Candidatus Acidiferrales bacterium | reverse complement strand
TGCTTTTGATTCGCAAGTGCGAACGGCAGAAGCAGAACTGGCGCGTGGAATTCGTTGCGGGCCTTCGCTCGCTCGCGGCGTCGCGCGGGGATTTGCGGATTTTGCGCAGCGCCGCGGAGCAAATTGGCTGTGGCATGGCGGAGTTGCCGCAAATGGTTGGCAAGATGCTCGAGGAGCGCCGGGCAAGCGCGCGAGACGCGAAAAAATTGACGGAGCACCTGGCGGAGTTGGAAGCAGCGGAGCTGCTGGCGAAAAAGGCTGAGGCATCCGCCGACGGTACGCGCAAAATCGTCACCGCGATTTTCGACGATGCGGCGGCGAGCTATATAGCGATGCTCGCATCGAAAATCGTCGCGAACGCGCGCGTACGCGCGGCGCTGGCCAGTCGTTCGGCGAAGGCCATTGTGCTCGCGCAATCATCTGGACTCGACGGTGACATGGGCGCGCTCCTGCGCGAATTGCTCGCGAAGCTCGGCGGCAAAGGCGGCGGCAGCAAGGTTTTTGCGCAGGGGAGCGTCTCGGATTCGGTCGCGATTGAAAAGCTCATCGCTGATGCAAAATCTCGCTTCTAAAATCGAATTAAGGTTGCTTTGACGGCGTTTTGCTAGTGCTCGGAGGTCGCATTTCGGTCGCTCCGGCTGGCGGAGTGAACGTAAACGTGCTCTGCGGGATCGGGTGATCCACAACGATGTCGTCGTATGTCATACCCATGTTGATGTGCATCGTTACGCCGGTTTTTGGCATAGGCACGGTATCCGTTTGATCTTCGCGGTAAACGAGATAACTTGTCTTTGCAATCCATAGCATTTTCGTGTTCGCATTACCTATCGAGCGAAAATCGGCTCCTGTGGCTTCTCCTTGTGCAGAATCGCTCTGAGTGGAGTCGGCTTGTGCGGAAGGTCCTGGATCATTATTGCCAGTTCGCTCGTATTCTACGGAAACCACCCAGCAGGACACTTTTGTGCCGTTCGCCTGCACGGTTTCGGCGCGCAATACTTTGGCCTCTTTGACGTTTTTCGCGACGTTCTTCAGTTCACTAAAGCCACCCGTCTCGGGGAATGGAAAATCACCTCCGGCCTCGGCAGAGCCGTTGGACGGTAAAGGCATTTTGAAGTACTGATTCTCTTGAGGCATGTACATCCACACGGTCGTTCCATCATTCACCATGGTCATGCCGATCGGGCCCGCGCTCTCCGCTCGCATCCTTCCTGAGGAATCGATCTGGAGGGTCATGGCCATGCTCGTCTGAGTCTGCATTCCCGTGCCGCTCATGTCCATGTGCATGGTCGCCTTGGCGGAAAATGACGTCATCGCTCCGTAAGTGGTCTGCACGTTTTCCAGCAATTCGAGGGGATCAGGCTGCTTCGTTGCGGTCTGAGCGCCTGCAAGAATGGCCAGTGCGAAAATGAATCCGAGAGCTATGAGAAGGTGTCGGGTCGTTCGCATTATTGCCTCTCTTTATTCTACCGAGTGGAAATGAGCGTGTTTTGGGGGATTGATCTAAGTCGCCGCACAATGCATCAGGTTTTACACCAACGGGAGCGTAACATCAATCAGGTGAAATGCCTTCGTTCGCCGGCACAGCCGAAGTCAGCATTGGCTAGTGTACTCGCGCCCCCTTTCATTGGACGATTTCCGAGCGTCTGCTAGAATAATTACACGTTTGTAACATCTGCACATCGTGGGCGGCTAGCTCAGCTGGGAGAGCATCGCGTTCGCAACGCGGGGGTCGGGGGTTCGAATCCCCTGCCGTCCACCAATTCTTCGGGAAACGTTTTCGTTAGGAAGTCTCGAAATTCGGCCCGCAAAGCGTCCATGTCTTCATATGCGAGGACAGGGAATGCCGGCGGACACTGCGCGCCATCGTTTGATTCCGCTGAAACTGCTTTATTCTCGCTCGTCGGCAGGTGGCTCGGTAATTTTGCGTTATCGCGAGTCGCCTAACTAAGCAGCGTTCTCCTCATCGCAAAATCCGAAATAAATCCATCCAGCTTGTATAATGCGCGGCCATGGAGCACTGGTTTGTTCGCGCGGCGAAGTGGCTGCTGGGGCCGGAATCGGGTGAGCGCGGGCATCTTGGTTCGCGCTGGATTTTTCTTCGCGCGCTCGGACTGATTTTCTTCTCCGCATTTTACTCCCTGGTTTTTCAAGTCACAGGATTGATCGGGCCGAATGGCATCCTGCCGGCTACAAATTATTTGGACGCCATCAGCCATTCTGTGTACGGACTCGAAAGACTGTGGTTCGCGTCAACTGTTTTCTGGATTCGTTCGACGGACCATGCACTACTGCTGGTGTGCTGGATTGGAATGGCGGCGTCAGTTTTGCTGTTCCTGAATGTCTGGCCGCGCATGACGACGGCGATTTGCTTCGTCTGCTTTTTATCGTTCATCGGCGCGCTTCAGGATTTTGCGAGTTATCAATCGGATGGAATGCTGCTCGAAGCAGGTTTTCTGTGCCTGTTTTTCGCGCCGCGCGGATTGCGTCCGGGGTACGGCGCGTTTAGTCCGCCTGCGCGCGCGTTCACGTTTTTGCTGCTGTGGGAATGGTTCCGGATCTACTTCGAATCAGGAATGGCGAAGATGCTGGGCGGCGATCCGGAGTGGCAGCATCTCACGGCGATGTACGAGTATTACCAGAACGGGCCGCTGCCGACGTGGATTGGTTATTACGTGCAACACGCACCGCACTGGTTCCACTGGCTGACGGCGCTAGCGACGCTGGTGATGGAATTGGGAATCGTGCTGATGCTGTTTCTGCCGCGCCGCTTTCGCATCATTTGTTTTTTCATCGTCACGTGCTGGGAAATCGGCGTGATTCTTACGGCGAACTATGCGTTCTTGAATTACGTCGTGCTGGCGCTTGGATTTCTGCTGCTTGATGACAAATTCCTGGTAAGGCTCGCGCCGCGAAAGTGGTTCAAGAAGTATCACATCATGGTCGCGATGCGCGCCGAAGATGCGCGCGAAGGAAGAACGGGAACGGCCCCGCCGCGAAAAAGTGCCAGCGATTTTGCGCGTGTACCCAAAGTGTTGGCCATGACTGTCGGCGGAATCTGCTTCTTATGGATTTTTTACGCCACGTCGATGCAGCTCATTTGGATGTGGGCGCCGGCGTTCCCCGCGCGAAGTTACTCGGTGCAAAGAGTTGTGCAACGGCCGGTAGAGGCGATTGAGCCATTCCGCATCGCCAATCAGTTCGGACTTTTTGGCGTGATGACGCGCGGGCGCTACGAAATAGAATTTCAGGGTTCGAATGACGGCGGAAAAACGTGGACGCCTTATCCGTTTCGGTACAAGCCGCAAGCTCTAAACGAAGCGCCGGGGATTTACGCGCCGTATCAGCCGCGATTCGACTGGAATTTGTGGTTTGCATCGCTGGGAAACTGGCGGCAATACACATTTGTGCTCGGGACGGAGGAGCGCTTACTCGAAGGCAGTCCGGAAGTGCTTGCGCTGTTCCGGGCGAATCCGTTTGCGAAAGGACCGCCGCAGGAGATTCGCTGTGTGCTGTGGCAGTACTGGTTTACGAGCTTGGCGGAAAAACGGCAGAGCGGCGATTGGTGGAAACGGAAATTCGTGGGGCTGTACGCGCCTACGCTGGAGCGCGAGGCGAACGGGCGCTTCGGCGTGGTGCAAATTCCTGAACCCATCGAGCGGCAGAATTCGGATTGACGCAAACCTACAGAGAGACAGGTCGCGAGCGAGCCAACCGCGAAGGCTGAACAGTGCGCCGTGGCAAAGCGGCGTCGAGCCGCCGCAGTCCAAAAAAGCAAAAGCCGCAGAGTCGCAGAGAAACGCGACTTTGCGCTACCGAAACGACGCAAACAACTCGCGCAAGCTCGACCAAGCTTGCGCGGCTAGAAGTTTTCGATGTGGACGATGTCGAGCACGATATTTGTTCGCCGGTTGAGCAGAACGATGTGACCGCCGATCAGGACGTGCGCGCAATCGGGCGGCGGCGGAGGCAGTTCGCGAACGAGCTCCGGCGGACAAGGATGCATTTTGCGGCGCAGGCCCGGGGGCAGTTCGCCGCGAACGATGAGCTGGCGCTCGAGGCCTGGCGGAAGTTCATCGCGCTTGGCAAGACCTGGCGGCAAATCGCGGCGCTCTTCGTGCTCGCGATACCAGTGATGAATGTCGTCGCGGTCGTGGTCGCTGTAATAGTCGCGATGATCTTTCTCGTGATGGTCTTTGTCATGACCATGACCGTGCCCATGTCCCTGGCTGTTGCCTTGTGCGCGCGCGGCATTTCCGCTGAGCGCGATTGCCGAACTGACGCACAAAGCCGCCCACCATCGCATCTTCATAAGGCCTCCTGGAACTTCCTGACTGGGGTAATACTGATTTTATCGTGAGGGAATGAATTCGGGCGATTTGCGCAGGTGCTCGGTGCTTATAAGTTCAACAGGGAATCGTCGGGCATTTCTTCCCGTGCGAATCGCGCGTGGAATCTTCCATTTCGGAGGGAGCGGGCGTATCATGCGCGCGGATTTATTTTCGGGAGGATGGTTCATGCAAAAAAGAAGCTGCAGCGGCAGCAGTCTGGCTGGAACAAACGTTTCATTTTCGATTTTGCTGATGTTGATGACTGGGCTGGCGGCCTGGTTTTGTCCTCGCGTGGTTTATGGTGCGCCCAGTGGATTTTCGCTTGAGCAGGTTATGGACTTTCCGTTTCCGGATGAGCTTGTCGCGTCGAAGCGCGGCGAACGAATCGCGTGGGTCTTCGACCTGCGCGGCGTGCGTAACGTGTGGATCGCGGACGGACCGGACTTTCAGGCTCGGCAGGTGACGCATTATTCCGAGGACGATGGCCGTCCGATTGCCAGTTTGCGAATTACGCCTGATGGAAAAACTGTCGTGTACGCGCGGGGCAGTGAAACGAACTCGCAGGGCGAAGTTGCCGACCCGACGAGCGACGTGCAAAAGCCGGAGCAGCAAGTATGGTCGGTGGAAGTGGCGAGCGGACAACCGCATTTACTGGGTGAACTGAACTGCGGAGAGGAGGGCTGCGAGGACATCGAAATTTCCCCGGATGGCCAGGAAGCCGTTTGGGCGGCGCGGGATCAACTCTGGATCGCTCCTATTTCGGGTGCCCAGACTGCGCAGCAGCTTTGCTATGTTCGCGGAGACAATACGGATCCGCAATGGTCGCCGGATGGCCGCGAGATCGCCTTCACCAGCAATCGTGGGGACCACAGCTTGATTGCGATTTACGACTTCGGGAAGCAGACGCTGCGCTATTTGCAGCCGAGCGTGGACCGCGACGGGCTTCCACGGTGGTCGCCTGATGGATCGAAAATCGCGTACGTGAAAACGAACGGGCCGGAGCGCGGGTTGCCGATGATTCCTGAGCGTCCGCAGCCCTGGTCTATTTGGGTCGGCGATGTTACCACTGGACAGGCGCGCCAAATCTGGCGCAGTGGCGATGCGGCGGATGATTCGATTCCGCGGCTGACGGAGAGCGATTCGTTTCACTTCGCGGCGCAGAATCGAATCACGTTTTCGTCGGAGAAGGATGGCAGAAATCATCTTTACTCGATTTCAGCGGATGGCGGCGATGCGACGCTGCTGACTCCCGGCGGCGATTTCGATGTGAAGGACGTAACGCTGAGCTTCGACGGCAGGACTCTGATTTACGATTCCAATCAGAACGATGTGGATCGGCGGCACATTTGGCGGGTGAGCGTAAACGGCGGTGCGCCGGAAGCATTGACGCGCGGCGAGACCATCGAATGGATGCCCACCGAAACCGGCGACGGGAAGTTTTTTCTGTGTCTGGGCTCGAGTGCAACATCACCGGCGATGCCTTACCGCATTACGCAAAGCGGACGCGAGATGATCGCGCGCGAAGAATTGCCGGCCGATTTTCCTTCGAGCCAGTTGGTTACACCGAAGCAAGTGGTTTTCAAAAGCGCCGATGGTCTCGAAATTCACGGGCAGCTTTTTGTGCCTCGCGGGCGAACCGGACGCGGGCCGGCGCTCGTTTACATGCATGGCGGGCCAATTCGGCAGATGATGCTCGGCTTTCATCCCATGGATTACTACAACTATGGCTACGCCGAAAATCAGTATCTGGTGAGCCGCGGATTCGTGGTGCTTTCGGTGAATTACCGCACGGGCATCATGTACGGCCGCGCGTTTCGCGAACCGGCCAATGCGGGCTGGCGTGGGGCGTCGGAGTATCAGGACATTGTTGCGGGCGCAAAATATCTCCAGGGCCTTTCCTACGTCGACCCCGCCAAAATCGGACTGTGGGGTGGGTCGTACGGCGGATTTTTGACGGCGATGGGGCTGGCGCGCAATTCCGATATTTTCAAGGCGGGCGTGGACATGCACGGCGTGCACGACTGGTCGGCATTGATTTCGCGCGGGCGCCGCGGACAGCAGAGTGAAGGAGCGCCCGATACAGGACAGGCGATCAAACTCGCCTTCAGCTCTTCGCCGGATGCATCCATCGATACGTGGAAATCGCCGGTGCTGTTAATTCAGGGCGACGACGATCGCAACGTGCCGTTCGACCAGATGGTGGATTTGGTACAGCGGCTGCGCGGGGATCATGTGCCATTCGAGCAAATTGTTTTTCCCGACGAGATCCACGGTTTCCTGATGTGGAAGACATGGGTTCACGCTTACGCTGCTACGGCGGATTTTTTCGAACGCGTGCTGGTGAAGGGCGAGACGATTCCGCCGAGCCAGTGATCTGGTCGGCGGATTTCCCGGTGCCGAAACTAGGAACTAAGGGATGTTGGAGGATCGCTCGGCAGCCTGGCGTTCGGCGACGATCTTTTTCGCGTTTTCGTAGAGTGCCTTGGCCTGCGGAATGAGTTCGGCGGCCTTCTGCACTTGCTCGTCGTGGTCAACGGAGACTTTGTATCCTGCAGGCAAGCCGAAATTGTACGTAAAGATCTCGCGCTTGATGTGTTCCTTGATCCAGTCCTGGTTTTCGCGAATCTCGTCGGCGGAATATTTAATGTCGTCGCGACCCAGGAATCTCATGAACTGCTGCCAGACAGCGTCGTCTACCGTGAAATCGCGCGTGATCGTGGGATGCGTGCCCATAAAATAGCGCGTAAAGTCGCCGACTCCCACATCAAACGGATACAACACGTTGCGTTCCAACAGAAGCGTCTGAAAATCGTTGTACTTTGCCGCCGCGTCATTGACATCCGGAGTAATTCCGCCGCCGCCGTAGACTTTTCTGCCGCTGTCGGTGAGCTTCACTTCCGTTTCTTTGTTGGGATGGCGGTCGAATTCGTAATCGTAAATGGAAACGCCTTTGTAATTGCGCTGAATCAGGCGGCCGCTCGGCGTGTAGTAGCGCGCGGTAGTCAGGAGCAGAGCCGTGCCGTTATTGATGGGATATTGCGTTTGGACGAGGCCTTTGCCGAAACTGCGCGAGCCGGCGATGAGAGCGCGGTCATGATCCTGCAGAGCGCCGGCGACAATTTCAGAAGCTGATGCGGATGAGCCGTCAATCAGCACAACCAGCGGAATCTGGTCTCCGCCATTGCCGTGCAGCGCGTAATAGCGGCGTTCGGCGGAAGCACGGCCTTTGTGCGAAACGACCAACTGGTCTTTCGAGAGAAACATGTCAGCCATGCCGATAGCTTCCATGAGCAATCCACCGGGATTACCGCGAAGGTCAAGGATGAAACCTTGCAAGTGCGGATAATCGAGTTTCTTCATCGCTTCGGCGAGATCGCTGTCGGTATTTTCCGAGGTGAATCCGGTCACACGCGCGTAGCCGATGCCCGGCTTGATCATGCCGGAGTATTGAACGGCGGATTGAGGGATCTGGTCGCGCATGACGTTAACCACGACAGGCTTGGAAGCGCCTTCACGGCTAAGGCTGATCGTTACCACCGTACCGCGAGGGCCTTTGAGCAGGTCTGCTACTTGCGAAGAGGAAAGCGACGCGGTCTGCGTATCGTCAACCTTAACAATCACGTCGCCGGGCTTAATGCCGGCACGATCGGCGGGTGAACCCGGAAACGGCGACAGAACTTCGACCTTGTTATCAATCGGAATGATGCTCATTCCCACGCCATAATAATTTCCGCGCTGCTGCTCCATCGCCAGCGCCCATTCTTTCGGATCAAAAAAATTGGAGTGCGGATCGAGGACATGGAGCATTCCGGGAATGGCGCCATCGTAGACAACTTTGGAAGTCTTGATGGGCTCGGCATAATTCTGCTGGACGATGGAAAGTACGCGGGCAAAATCCTTCACAGAATCTTGCAGATCGTTTGCGCCGGCGGCCGTGGCCTTCAGGGAAGGCCCGTAAAGTCCGCCTAAGATCGCCGCGATAACCAAAATGGTGGCGAGAAGAAATGCCCCGCGCTTGGAAGATTCCATGGGTGCCTCGTTACGTGATTTCCGATTCATGATTCGTTGCAGCGCCGCTGGCGCGCGCCCGTTCTTTTAGCAGTATAGCATACGTTTTCAGGCGGTTTGACACGCCTGTCTGCCTCTTCTATGATGCAAAAGAGCCTGATCGCGCACCCGAAAAAATGCTCAGCGTGCCCCATCTCGTCATAATTTTTCTGGTTGCTTTGATTGTCTTTGGGCCGGAAAAGCTGCCGGAGCTCGCGCGGACGTTCGGGAAAGCGATGACCGAATTCAAGCGCGCCACGGGTGATTTGCGCGCGGGATTCGAAGAGCACATGCGCGAACTGGAGCGCGAAACGACGATACGAGAGGCGCAAAAGAAGCCCGCAGAAACGGTCAAAGCGCCCGCGCTCGTTGTTGAACACTCCGCCACGAATCCAAGCAGTCTGGAAACTGCCGCTACGGCAACGAATTCTACAACAACGGAATCCGCAGAGCCGGCGACCGTCGCATCCGAAATCCAGCAGGCCATTCCTGAGAAGGCCGCCAACGGCGATGTCTAGCCCGCCGGAACTCCCTGCCGCAACACTGCCAGAGGAAACCGATGGCGGGAAGATGTCGCTCTTCGAGCATCTTGCCGAACTGCGGAAGCGGCTGGTCTATGCGGCGATGGCGATTGCCGTCGGATTCGTCATCGGCTTTTCCGTTTCGAAAAAAGTAATCGATTTCATTGTCCAGCCGATGGTTGCGGCGCTGCGTCAGGCGCACTATTCGGATAAGCTGATCTACACGAGCCCAGCGGGATTTGTAAACCTGCTCATCACGCTGGGATTTTATCTCGGCATCGTGATTGCGCTTCCCGTGGTGCTGTATCAGATTTGGCTGTTTATCGCGCCGGGACTCTACAAACACGAACGAAAAGCGGTGATGTCGTTCATCGTCTCGTCGGTTTTTCTGTTTCTTTGCGGCATCGCGTTCGGATATTTCATCCTTCTACCGTACGTGCTGAAATTCCTGATCAGTTTTCAGGGGCCATTTCAGCCGCTCATCAGCATCAACGAATATTTCAGTTTAATTCTGGTTGTGATGATGGGGCTCGGACTGATTTTCCAGCTTCCGGTGTTGATTTTTTGCCTGTCCTGGTTTGGAATTGTGACGCCACAGTGGCTTTGGAAGAATCTGCGCTACGCGATTTTAATAATCACGGTCATCGCAGCGATCGTTACGCCGACGCCGGACGCGACGACCATGCTGATTTTCATGTCGCCGATGATCGGGCTGTATTTTCTCGGAATCGGAGTGTCGTACATGGTCTTCCGCAAAAAGCGTCGGAGGGAAATGGCGCGGCAAGGAGCAGACTGAATGGCGTTGAATCGCAAATCAGCTGTGCGCGCTTCGGCAATGATTATCGCTCTGGCATGGCTTGCTGGCTGTGGAAATGGCGCAGTCAATGCTGCGAAGCCGGCCTCAGCGAATGCGCCAGCGGCGGTGAACGCCATTGACGTGCAGGATAAAGCGCCGTCGCCGCAACAAACCGGCGGGTTCGACGGGCAGAAAGCGTACGGTTATACGGCCAAGCTCGTGAGTTTCGGCCCACGGCCTTCGGGCTCGGACGCTATCAAGTCAACGCAGAATTACATTTATTCGGAATTGCACAATGACGGCTGCGAGATCAGCCAGGACAATTTTCACGCGCAAACGCCCATTGGCACGGTTCCGATGCAAAACAT
>DASUAV010000276.1:0-3576 GCA_035763605.1 Candidatus Acidiferrales bacterium | reverse complement strand
GCCGCGACGTAATTGGCCTGGCCGGCATTTCCGGTTTCCGCGACGACAGAAGTGATATTGATGATCCGGCCCCAGCGCTGCTTCATCATTGTGCTGAGCGCCTGCTGCGTGCACAAATGAGCGGCCGTCAAATTCGTGCGCAGGACAGTGTCCCAATCGTCGAGCTTCATTCGCAGGGCCAGGCCGTCGTGGGTGATGGCTGCGTTATTCACGAGAATCTCGAGGCGGGCGAATTTCGCGAGAACCTGCTGGAATCCGGATTTGATCTGTTCAGGTTCAGCGACATCCATTTTGATGGAAAGCGCTTCGCCGCCGGCGGATTGAATTTGACCGGCCACTTCCGCGAGCTTCTGTTCATTGCGCGCGGCCAGAGCGACACGCGCGCCCGCTGCTGCGAGCGCCACAGCGATAGCGCGGCCGATGCCCTGCGATGCGCCGGTAACGAGCGCAACTTTTCCCGTCAGAGAAAACATCCGGTGGATTCCTCCTGCGCAGGCTCCGGTACGTTCACGATTCTGCGGCTTCCGCGCGCGCTTTGGCGATTTTCTCGAGCGTGGATTGCAAACTCGCCGCATCTTCCACGTTAAAGCTGCGTACCGAGCGGTCAATCTGCCGCAGCAAGCCGCTCAAAACGCGTCCGGGGCCAACTTCCACAAAGATGCGGACGTCTTGCGCGATCATTTCGTGAATGGATTCTTCCCAGCGCACCGGCAAACAGACTTGCCGGATGAGCGCGTCGCGCGCTTCATCACCAGTGGTAATGATTTCCGCGTCGGCGTTCGTGACCAGCGGAAAACGAAGCGGGCCGAATTGCGTGGCGCGCAGATCTTTCTCCAGGCGAGTTTCGGCGGGCTTCATCAGCGCGCAATGAAATGGAGCAGAAACCGGCAAGATGACGGCGCGCTTTGCGCCGCACTGCGAGGCGACTTCGACAGCGCGCTTCACCGCCGCCGCCGTTCCGGAAATGACCGTCTGTTCGGGCGAATTCAAGTTCGCGGCGCTGAGCACTTCGCCATCCGCCGTTTTCTTGCAGATGTCACTCACTTCCGCCGGCGCCAGCCCAAGAATCGCCGCCATCGCGCCTTCTCCGGCGGAAACTGCTTCCTGCATGTACTTGCCGCGCTGGCGCACGAGCTTTACAGCCACCGCGAAATCCAAACTTCCCGAGGCGACAAGCGCCGAATATTCTCCTAAGCTGTGCCCGGCGACGAAATCCGGCTTGACTCCGTTCTCTTCGAGAACGCGGGCGGCTGCAACCGAGACAGTAAGGATGGCGGGCTGCGTGTTTTCCGTTAACTTCAGCTGCTCCTCGGTGCCTTCAAAGCATATTTTGGAGAGCGAAAATCCGAGCGCCGCATCAGCGACGTCGAAGATCTTGCGCGCGGAGGGAAATTTTTCCGCGAGCTCGCGCCCCATGCCTGGGTATTGCGAGGCCTGCCCTGGAAAGAGAAATGCCAGCTTGCTCATGTTCTTAACTCGCCCAAAATTCTCGATGGGAGACGATTTCTCCACACATTGGGAAAAATGAAACGATTCATCACGCGCGCGCGCCCGTTAACGCCCCGGAAAGCTCCTGCTCGATTTTCTCGTTCGCCTTTGCGCGGCACAATTCCGAGGCCACGCGAATGGCGTTCTTAATCGCATTGGAGTTCGACCGACCGTGGCCGATTACGGTGATGCCGCGGACGCCGAGCAGCGGCACGCCGCCATACTCCGAGTAATCTATTTTCTTCCGGAAATCGCTGAACGCGCGCCGCGACAGGACGTAGCCCATTTGCGCACTCAAACTGCTTTTTAGCGCTTTTTTGAGCATTCCGCCGACGTGTTCCACAAGACCCTCACTGATTTTTAGCACGATATTGCCAATGAATCCATCGCAGACAATCACGTCGACGTCACCTTTAAAAAAATCCTTGCCTTCCACATTGCCGATGAAATTGAGCGGGGTCTGCTTGAGCAAATTGGAAGCCTCGCGCGTCAGCTCGTTGCCTTTCATTTCTTCTTCGCCGATGGAAAGCACGCCCACGCGCGGCCGCTTAGTGCCAAAAATCGTGCGGTAGTAAATTTCGCCCATGATGGCAAACTGCTGGATCTGTTCGGGTTTGGAATCCACGTTTGCACCAACGTCCAACAGAACGGAAGCGCCGCCTTTGGCATTAGGAAAAGCGGCCGCAAGCGCCGGGCGATCAACGGAGGGCAGCGTTCCAAGAACGAACCGCGCGATGGCCATTACTGCTCCGGTATTCCCGGCGCTGACCAAAGCATCCGCGCGTCCGTGGCGGACCATTTTCGCGCCCACGTGCACTGAACTCTCGCGCTTTTTTCGAAATGCCAGAGAGGGAGAATCTTCCATGGTGATGACTTCCGCGGCAGGTATGATTTCGATGGGCAAGCCGCGAGCGCTGTGGCGGTTCAGTTCCGCGCGGACTTTGGGCTCAATGCCCACAAGCAGCAGGCGCACGCCATACTGACGCGCCGCCAGCACGGCCCCCTCTACTTCCGCGCGCGGGGCGTGATCCCCGCCCATGGCGTCCAGCGCAATTGTAATCATGGATGTTTCATGCTGCGACCGAAAGGATTGTTGCTGAGCTGCGGAGCCGATGCTCCACGGAATCGAAGTCTAAGCTTACGAAGAGGTGTCCACAACCGCACGGCCTTTGTAATATCCGCAATGCGGGCAGGCGCGATGAGGCAGCTTGGGTTCGTGGCAATTGGGACAGTTGGTTATGGATGGTGCGGTCAGATGATCATGAGCGCGCCGGGTGCTGGTACGCCTCTTGGAATGTCGTCGCTTGGGATTTGGCATTCGTGCTCCTTGAGCGGGAGCGCGCACGGGCGGCTCTTCCGCGTCATTCTGCTTGGTATTTTACTGTTTTTTGGGCCAGTCTTGCTTCAAACGTGCCAGCGGCGCCATGCGCGCGTCTGCGGCATGGGTTTCACAGCGGCATTCTTCCTGGTTCAAGTTCATACCGCAGTTAGGGCATAACCCGCGGCAATCACTGCGGCAAATCACCTTCATCGGGAGCGAGAGGTTCACCTGCTCAGCCAGAATATCGGCCAGGAAGAGGCCATCGCCCTCGAAAAACGCCACGTCCGTATCATCAAAGTTCAGCCGAATCTCCTCATCTTTATGCAGAGAGGTCATTGGCCGGTAAATCAGGTCGAAATCGCGGCTCACTTCTTCTGGAACCGTGTCCAAACAGCGCGCGCAGGTCAGCTCGAGACGCGTATGCAGCGTTCCAAAAATGCGAATCTGGCCGTCAATGAGCTCTGCCGTCGCCCGCACTTCCAGCGGCTCGGTCTGGCGGAATTCACCGGAGTGAAAATCCAGCGTGCCGGGGGCATAACTCTTCCGTATGCGGATCTTGCGGGTGGCGAGTTCGTGCACGTCCAGAAACATGATGAAATCCCATGAAAAACTTGCGTGAAATTCCATTATAGGGCGTGCACAGGGCTTGTCAAGGAAGGCTGAAACAAACATTTCTGCTGCCGCCTATCAGATACTTGCACTTGTTAACAGCAATTTTGCAATCCCACGGGCTGGCCGACGGGACAAGCGATTGTCTCGTAGTTGCC
>DASUAV010000275.1:0-2621 GCA_035763605.1 Candidatus Acidiferrales bacterium | reverse complement strand
TGAAGACCTGAGCTACATTGGCGCTTCTGTGTCGCCCGCATAACAACACGTTCTTAGGCGCGAAGATCTGCCGCACCGCGGCAGCCGTCCCGCGCACGAACTTGTCCGCTTTCGGACAAATTTCCCATCCGCGAACAGCCGCAGTGAAATTGAAATTTTTGCGATTGGAGGCGGAACAATCGTTGCGTTCGGTGCGTTCTTCATGTAGCTTCTGCGTTCACTGAAAACAGGGGAAAACGTTTCGATAACGCTTCAACTACGGAGGCGCACTATGCGCAAAATGATTTTTCTATTCGTGACTCTTGCGGCTGCGATGCTGACGATACCGATTTTGGCGGCGCATGCGCAATCGAAGGACGGGGGCAGCGCGAATTCGAACGAATTCAAGGCCGAGGAGCAAAAGAGCACAGGCTCGGTCACGGTGGAAGGAAAGACGATCAATTATGACGCAGTGGCCGGCACATTGGTGGTGCATCCAAGGGGCTGGGACGACGTGCCGCAGGACGCGCCGAAAGACGACAAGAATCCGCCGGTGGAAGCGAGCATGTTCTACGTGGCGTATTTTAAGAACGCGCAGGCCGGCGAAGTGCGACCAGTGACGTTTCTCTACAACGGCGGGCCGGGCTCTTCGACGGTGTGGCTGCACATGGGCGCGTTTGGGCCGCGGCGCGTCGTAACGGCCGACGATACGCATACGCCGGCGGCGCCGTATTCGCTGGTGAGCAACAGTTTCAGTTTGCTGGACGCGAGCGACCTGGTATTTGTGGACGCGCCCGGGACGGGATTCAGCCGCATCGCCGGCCCGAACAAGGAGAAAGCGTTCTACGGAATTGATGAGGACGCGCACGCGTTCGCGGAATTCATCACGCAGTTTCTCGGCAAGTATGGGCGCTGGAATTCTCCAAAATATCTTTTCGGCGAAAGCTATGGCACGACGCGCTCGGCGGCGCTGATTGCCGTGCTCGAAGGCGATTATGACGTGGACTTCAACGGCGTGATTCTGCTCTCGCAAATCTTGAGCTTCGACAACAGCGTGGACGGGCCGGAGGCCAATCCCGGAGTGGATTTGCCTTATGAACTCGCGCTGCCGACTTATGCGGCGACGGCGTGGTATCACCACAAGCTGCCGAACGGACAAAAGGACCTCGATTCATTGCTGAATGATGTGGAGCATTTCGCGATGAACGATTACGCGCTCGCACTGGAGCAGGGGTATACGCTCCCTGCCGAGCAGCGCAATGCCATCGCGGAAAAGCTGCACGAATACACCGGGCTTCCCGTCGAATACATTCAGAAAGCGAATCTGCGCATTGACGGCGGCGAATTCGAAAAGATGCTGCAGGATTCGAACGGATTGACTACGGGCCGGCTGGATACGCGCTTCTCGGGGCCTTCGATGGATCCGCTGAGCAAAGAGGCGGATTATGATCCGCAGTCGGCCGCGATCAGCTCGGCGTACGTTTCGGCGTTCAACGATTACGTGCGCAAGCAGCTGAAATTCGGAGATGGCAAGACCTACAAGCCGGAAATCAACACGGGAAGCTGGAACATGCAGCATCGGGGCAACGAAGGTTCGCCGAACGTGATGGGAGATTTGGCCGGAGCGATGAAGTACAACCCGAATCTGAAGGTGCTGTTAAACGCGGGCTATTACGATCTCGCGACGCCGTTTTTTGAAGGCGTTTACGAGATGCACCATTTGCCGATCCCTGCGTCACTCGGAAAGAATATTGAGTTCAAGTTTTACCAGTCAGGGCACATGGTCTACGCGCATGAGGCTTCGCTGAAGCAACTGCACGACAATGTGGCGGGATTTATTTCGAGCACGGAAGGGGCCAGGGGAAGGTAAAGGTGGATATACCTCAGTTCTGAAGGCACTTCATTTCCTTCAGGGGCCTGAGCGACATTCCTGAGGCGCATGCCGGTAATGCGCGAAAAAGCCGCAGACATTCAAAAAGCGAATGTCTGCGCTACAAAAGCTACGGTCAGAAGACGTGCAGCTTGATCTGCAGGAATTTCTTCGGATTCTGGCGGAAGTCGCCGAGCAGCAGGCGCATGTCACCGGTGAGTCCGGTCATGTTGTCGTAAAGCTGCGGATCGCTGAAGAACTTGCCGAAAGTTCCCTGCCCGCTGTTCATTTTGCCGGTCAAATCCTTGATGTTGGTGGAAACGTCGCGCAAATTCGTGTAGAGCGTGTCATCGGTGACAAATTTTCCGAGCGTGCCGTGGCCTGCGCGAACGCCCGCGAGGAGCGCATTGGTATTGTCCAGAAATGCGCTAGTTTTGTTGTAGAAAGTCGGATCATAGACGAATTTGCCGAAACTTCCCTTTTGCGAATCAATGGCCGCGCTGACGTTTTGCAAATGGACGGCCGTGGCGTTGAATTTGTTGTAAAGATCGTCGGAAACGAGCAGTTTGCCGACGGAGCCTTTGCCCTCCTGTACATCTGAAACAACGGAATCGATTTTCGAGGCGGTCGCGTTCAGGCGATTGTATAGTCCGGGATCGTAAATGAGTTTTCCGATGCTTCCCTTCCCCTGGCGCACCGAAGCGACGACGTCATTGATTTGCGTGGTGAGGCGGTTGAGATTGTCTTCGAGCTCGGCGCTCTTTGCGACCAC
>DASUAV010000274.1:0-3693 GCA_035763605.1 Candidatus Acidiferrales bacterium | reverse complement strand
GCCCTGCGCATGTTGAGAAAATCGCCCGGCTTCACTGCAATCGCCGTGCTCACTCTGGCCCTCGGCATCGGCGCTAACACGGCGATCTTCTCCGTGGTCTACGCCGTCCTTCTGCGTCCGCTGCCCTACGCAAATCCCGATCAGCTCGTGATGGTCTCGGATATGCAAACCGCGAACCCGCAACCGGGCGGCGGATTCTCCTATCCGAATTTCACGGAGCTCCAAAAGCAAAATTCCGTTTTCAGCGAAATGATCACCCATACGCTCCATCAACTCACGCTCACCGGCGTGGGAGAGCCAACCGAGGTAAATACCAGCTCAGCTACACCCGATCTTTTTTCCATGCTGCAAGCAAAGCCGCTTGCCGGCCGCACTTTTGTCCCGCGCGACAATGATCAGGGCGCAGCTCCCGTTGCCGTTGTCAGTGAAGGGCTCTGGCGCAGCCGCTTCGGTTCGAATCCAGGTATCCTCGGTCAGTCTATCCAGCTCGACAAGCGAGCTTTTACCGTCATCGGCATCATGCCCGCGAGCTTCCATTTTCCGCTGATGCTGACCGACCCTGACGAAGTTTGGATTCCCCTGGTGGATGATCCGCTTTTCGGCCCGTGGATGTCCCGCCATGGCGGCCATTGGGCAAGAACGATGGCGCGACTGAAATCCGGCGTGTCACTGGCGCAAGCGCAATCGCAAATGGACGCGCTTAGCGCGAGGCTCGCGAAAGAATCTCCCAAGGAGAATTCCGGCTGGTTCATCCATCTCGATCCGCTTCAAAACGCAATCGTTGGAGGAGTGCGAACCCCGCTTCTCGTTCTCCTCGGAGCCGTCGCTCTTGTTCTGCTCATCGCTTGCGCCAACATCGCCAATTTGCTTTTGTCCCGCGCCACCACACGCGCCCGTGAATTCGCTGTTCGCATGGCTCTCGGCGCGGGACGTGCCCGCATCGCGCGCCAGCTTCTCGTTGAATGCGCGCTGCTCGGAATTCTCGGCGGAGCCGTCGGCATTTTGCTCGCCTATTGGGGCGTGCAGAGCCTCCGCTCTCTTCTCCCGTCGGATTTGCCGCAGCTTCATGCGGTTAGCGTGGACGTTTGGGTGCTGCTCTTCGCATTTCTGCTTTCCGTCGCCGCCACTCTGATCTTCGGCCTCGCTCCGTCTCTTTTTGCCGCGGACTCCAATTTGCAATCCAACTTGAAAGAAAGCTCCGGCCGCTCCGGAGAAGGCGCCCGTCATCAACGCCTGCGAAAATTCCTCGCTGCCGCGCAAATCTGCATCGCTGTGGTACTTCTCGTCGCTGCCGGCCTGCTGATTCGCAGCTTCGATCGCCTCACCTCCATCAACCCGGGCTTCGATCCGCAGCACCTCGTAATGGCCAATATCGCCCTGCCTCGAAACCAATATTCCCAGCCCGCGCAGTGGGCCGCCTTCGGGCGCAAATCGCTCGCCAAAATCCAGTCGCTTCCCGGAATGAGCGATTCTGCGCTTGCGGTTCCTGTGCCGATCATCGACGGCTACATCAACCTCGGCCTCACCATCGCAGGGAATCCGCCCCTGCCGCCGGGACAGAGTCTTGACGCCGATTACGTTTCCGTCAGCCCGAATTATTTTCACATCATGGGCATCCCCATCCTTCGAGGCCGCATGTTCGGCGACCAGGACTCGAGTTCCGCCCCGCGCGTCGCTCTCATCAGCCAGACTTTTGCTCGCCGCTACTTTCCCAATCAGGATCCGCTCGGCCGTCACCTCATTTTCGGTTTTCCGCCGGACGGAAACGTCTCGCGCGAAATCATCGGAATTGTCGCCGACGTCCATGACCTTTCGTTTGATCGTGCGCCCGGGCCGATGATGTACGTGCCGTTCGACCAGGCGCCCTTGTGGGGCGAAGACGTGGTCGTGCGAAGCTCGCTAAGTACTTCCACGGTCGGTTCGGAAATTCGCCAGGCCGCCTCTTCCATCGACAAAGATCTTCCTGTGACCAACATTCTCTCGTTGCCGCAAGCCCTTAGCGCTGATCCATCCCTAGCGCAGCCGCGCTTCCGCACGCTCCTTCTCGCGCTCTTTGGCGCAATTGCTCTGCTGCTTGCCGCCGTGGGAATTTTCGGTGTGATTTCTTACTCCGTGTCTCGCCGCACGCATGAACTGGGCATTCGCATGGCCCTCGGCGCACAGCCCGGCGCGATTCTGAAGATGGTGTTGCGCGAGACTTTGGGGCTGGTGCTAATCGGCATAGCGGTCGGCCTGCCGTGTGCACTCGCCGCCGCGCGGCTGGTCACTCATCTGCTCTTCAACGTGAAGTCCTACGACCCGCTCACGCTCGTCATCGCTCCGCTCGTTCTCGTGGCCGTCGGCGTCCTCGCCGGATACATCCCCGCTCGCCGCGCCATGCGCGTTGACCCCATGATTGCCCTCAGATATGAATAGCGAATTGAATTATAGCGGGAGCTCTCGCCTGCGCGCGAGCTCTATCACGAAAGTTGTTACGGAAGTTGTTACGGAATGAACTTCAGGATTTGCCTGTGGGAAGCAGCGCGAGCTGCTGGTCGGCTTGATCCGCCGCCGTTGTGTCAGGATACTCCGTTTTAATCTGCTGATACAGCTTCGCCGCCTGCGCCGGATCCGTTTTCTCGTAATGCGCCGCCAGCGCCAGCAGCACAACCGGCTTGGGCACTAGCACGGAAGGGCTCTGCAGAATCTGATTGTAAAGCTGCACGGCCTGTGCGGATTTTCCTGTTTGATCGTCAATCTGCGCCAGTTGAAAACGCGCCATCGCCGCGAAATCTTTGTCCGAGCCGCCGGCGAGTTTATTCAGCAGCTCGGCAGCCTGTGCATTCTGTCCGAGATGCGTTTCGCACAGCGCGGCATAGTAATCCGCGAGCTGGCCGGGATGCGTCCGCGGATATTCTTTCGCCACCGCCTGGAATTTCCTCAGCGCGTCCTGATATTTTTTGTTGGCGTCGGAATAAGTGACTTCATTCGGCTGCGGCGGCTGCCCCTGTCCGACCACCACCGCGTTGTACGTCTGCATAGCGTCGCTGAAGCCCGCTTCCGCTTTCACTGACTGCCGCTGCGCGTAGAACCGCCAGCCGAAAACAGCGCCGGCGATCACCGCGATAATAATAATCGTATAGATCAGCGTGGATTTGTGCGTGAGAACCGCTTCAGCGCCGTGCGAAAGCGCTTCCTGCACCTGATCGGTGCGCAGTTCCTGACGCGATATATGTTTCACGGCTTTGGCCACATTCACTCCGGAAAAAACTCAGCCTGCTTCAAACGAGAAAGCAGCGCTGGCTCGGCTCGTAAGATTCGGAAGTTCCATGCTAACACAGAACACACTTGGACTCTCGCGCCCCGTGGGAATTTCGGGCGGGGACTTCTGCTTCGCCGAAGCGGCTCTTTCCGAACCCCTGATTGCACCGAAAAGCGCGCTTAGGCTGCCGTGACGCTCTCGGCCTGCAATCCTTTGGGCCCCTGCTTCACTTCGAATTCCACCAACTGGCCTTCGTTCAGCGATTTATACCCGTCCATCTGAATGGCCGAAAAATGCACGAACACATCCTCGCCCGACTGCCGCTGGATGAATCCGTATCCTTTGGCCGCATTGAACCACTTCACCACACCTTGTTCTCGTGCCAATTCTGGACACCCCTTTTTCTTGGAATGCCCGGGGCCGGGCGCGTGCCGGGATTCGACGCGCAGCGT
>DASUAV010000273.1:0-2619 GCA_035763605.1 Candidatus Acidiferrales bacterium | reverse complement strand
GCGCACACCGCCAACATCCACCTCAGCATATCTCAACCTTTCCAGCCCACGGGGCTCGCTGCGTTATCTTCAGATCGCCACTCTGCGTGAGAACCAGCTGGGTTTGCTCTAGGGTGGCAACTTTCGCGGAAACTTTCAACCCACTAATCCGACTTCCTCTCTCCTCCCATTTTTGATGCCCTCGCCCTCGATTCCGCCACACGCTCGCACGCGTGTACGCTCCATTTTCCGCATTCCGGCCTTCCGCCTGCCGCGCTACAATGCTGGTACTGTGAGGCGTTCCATGCACAAGTCAGCTTTGAAGTCTTCCGCAGCAGCGGCCGCGATAGGCCTCTTCGCTCTGCTCGCGGCCGCGCAGACGCTCTCGCCCGGCGAAGTGACGATACGAAGCTGGCCCTACCGCCAAACCGCTCCCGCGCTGCGCGTCCGAACAAACGAAGTTCAGGTCGGAGTTGTCGTTCGCGACAGCAAAGGACATGTGGTTGACGGTTTGACCCAGCGTGATTTCACAATCTACGACAGTGGCAAGCCGCAGTCACTCTCCAGTTTTCTACTCGAGCATCGTCAAGTATTCGACGCTTCGGGCACAGTCGCGCCGCCCGCAATCAGTGAGCCGAATGCGCAGCCGTCCGCGCCGCCGCGCCCGCGCTATGTCGTTCTGTATTTTGATGATCTTGACACCGAATTCGGCGATATCCGTCACCTGCAGCTTGCCGCCGAAAATTTCCTTCGCACCGGCATAGGTCCCGGAGACAACATCGGGCTTTTCACGGCCTCAGGATTGCAAACCGTGAGTTTCACGCCGAATACGCCGGAAATCATCAGCGCCGTCGGCAAACTGAATTTTCACGGGCGCGCCATCAGAAGCAGCGGTTGCCCGCATATAACCCCGTACGACGCTTACGTCATTTCTACGGAATCGAATCCGCCAGTTAACTCCCCGCTGCCGGGCATCACCGATGCGAGCGGGTCTCCGACCTACCAGGCGATTCTGGGTGAGGCCATCAAGTGCAACTGCACGGATACCGGCAACTTCGATCACACGTGTAAGGAGATGCAGAGACAGGTCATCACCGCGCAGGCGCAGCAAATATGGAACTCCGTCCGCCACATGTCACTCGATACGCTGAATTCTCTCCATGCCGCCGTTGATTTTCTGGGGGAGCGGCCCGGGGAGCGCGTTCTCGTCCTAGCTTCTTCAGGTTTTTTGGCCGGCACGCTGGAAGATAATGTTGATTCGATTCTGAATGACGCCCTGCACGCGGGCATTGTGATCAACTCGCTGGACGCCAAAGGCCTCTACACCTACACAGAAACCGAAGCCGGGCCTAATTTAGACGGCCAGGATACTACTGACCAGACCTACAGAGTCGAGAGTTTCGGACAGTCCATGGCGACCCTCACCGCCGCGATGGCCGATTTCGCCGTCGGGACTGGCGGACGCTTCTTCCGTAATCGCAATGATCTCAACATCGGCTACTATTCACTCGCCGCCGCGCCGGAAACTGAATATCTGCTCGGCTTTGTCCCGCAAAACGAAAGTTTCAATGGGAAATTTCACAAGTTGAAAGTGACGGTCAGCGCGCCTGGAAAATTCTACATCCAGGCTCGTCCCGGCTACTTCGCGCCAACGAAGGAAGCTCAGGAAAAGGCCAGCCAGCCCACACCTGAAGAGCAGATTGATGCGGAAGTGCGCTCCTCGGAAACGCGCAGCGATTTTCCTCTGACCCTTACTGCAAAAACAGCCACCGGGAAAAACGCTCCTGAGCTTCGCATTCAGACTCATATTGACATTCAAAAGCTGCCCTTCAAGCAAGAAAATGGTCGCCGAGTGGACATGCTCACGTTTGTGGCTGCGCTTTTCGATGCCGGTGGAAAGATGGCTGCCGGGAAGGAAGCGCAGATGCAATTCGCGCTCAAGCCGGAGAGTTTTGAACAATTTTCTAAGAGCGGAATAAATGGCGGCATGTCGCTCGAAGCGCCTCCCGGCGCGTATCGCTTGCGCATCGTCGTCGAAGAAGCCCTACGCGGCGAAATCAGCGCCGCGACTCAAACCGTCCAAATCAAATAATCCCAAATCAAGTAGACGAAGTTCCATGCGGGAATCCTAATCGTGTTTCCGGCATCCAACTGTTCCGCCGCGCGCCTCTGCGCTGCAAACCCGGCCATCGCGGCGCGCATCTTAAATCCAGCGCGTGAGTGGCATTTTCATTTTTTGGGGATTTTTAGGAATTTCATACTGCGGGAGCGGAACCGATGCGCCGTCGCGTCTTCTGGATTCTCCTTTGGCCCTCGCTGCTAATTGGCCTCGCCGCGTGCGGCGGCAGTTCGCGTCCGCCCATCACGGTGAACGTGGCCGCCAATTCCTCCACAGTTCCGGTGAACGGCACCGATTTTTTCTCCGCCACGGTGATCAATAGCTCGAATCAAACGGTCACCTGGGCGGTCGTCGGCGGCTCTGCGAACGGCACCATTGACTCCACGGGAATTTTTCACGCGCCCGCTACCGTTCCCGCGAATCCGCAGGTCACCATTACCGCCAGTCCCGCCGCCGCTCCTGCCATTTCAGGACAAGCCTCCATCACCATAACCATCAGCCTCTCCGTATCCCCAGCAGCC
>DASUAV010000272.1:0-4242 GCA_035763605.1 Candidatus Acidiferrales bacterium | reverse complement strand
CTTGGAAGGCAGAGACTCTACCCCTGAGTTACCCCCGCCCAGCCACTACAAACTTCGCCAAAATCTGGAGCCTGGGACCGGGATTGAACCGGTGACCTCGTCCTTACCAAGGACGCGCTCTACCAACTGAGCTACCCAGGCCCATCCGGTTCGCTCTGCGCGATTCCCTTCTCACATCAACTTCTCTTTTTTTCTGAACTGAATTCTTCGGCGCTCGGCTCTGCTCTTGTTTCTGTTCCCAGCTCTCGCGGCACGATGGTGGACGGGGGAGGATTCGAACCTCCGTAGCCCGCAAGGAGCGGCAGATTTACAGTCTGCTGGTTTTAGCCACTCACCCACCCGTCCCGCGAAACTACGGGCCGCTGTACGCTGGTCCCAAACGGGGTGCTTCGCAACGCAGAAAGGGCTCGTGTCCAAAGACACCAGCCCGTCCGTTTCTAGTGCGAGGAATCCGTCTGATCCAAACCCAAATCCCGACCCTTCGAAAATTCAGCTGGCGGAGGGAATTGAACCCCCGACCCTCTGATTACAAATCAGATGCTCTACCAGCTGAGCTACGCCAGCATAAGCAAACCCGACGAAATTATCACGCGGGCATTAAAATTGCAAGGGGCTCTCAATCCGCCACACGTATACTACCATACTCCGCACTTATTTTTCCCGCGCTCCCTAACTTTACACCATTCCGATCGAAATTTATACTGACAAAGTTGCCCGCGCACAAACCTATGAAACGCACCCTCGCCGCTATCTTTGTTGCCTGCATCCTCATCGCGGTTGCCTTCGCCTATCTCCATCACCGCTGCGTCGAAGCCCAGCGCCGCCAGTTCGACGCTTCGTCTCCTCTTTTCGCAAACTCGCCCTCTGCGCCTGCCGCGCCCCCAACCGCAGCCGCAAATCATCCTGCTGCGCCGGACTTAATTCATCAATTGCCGGCCGGCGCTCACGCCATCGCGTTTTCCGATCTCGCCGCTCTGCGCAAAGCCTCCTTCACGAATGAGCTTTCCGCTCTGGCGCCCAGCTCGTCCCAGGACCCCGCCTACAGGCAATTCGTCCGCGAGACCGGCTTCGACTACTCCCGCGATCTCGACCGCGCTGCCGTCGCGCTCTGGCCCGGCACTTCCCCCACTTCCCTCATAGCTCTCGCGCAAGGCCGCTTCGACCAATCCAAAATCGAGCGCTACGCTCTGCGCAATGGCGGACGCCGCGTCAAAATTCACGGCGCCGAAGTCTACGAAGTCCCCGGCCAAAATTCCCGCCTCGTTCGCTTCACATTTCTCGATCCCGCCGAAATCGCCATCGCCGACGGCCCCGCAATCACGGAAATTCTCGGCCCGGCAACTTCCCGCCTCGATTCGCAAATGTCCGCGCGCGCTTCCGCCGTTTCCTCCGCGCCCGTTTACGCCATCGCGCGTTCCCAGAATTTCGCGAAAGACCTCAACATTGACGCCACGAAGAATTCGCAGCTCGCCGCTCTTCTCCGCAGCATCCGCTCAATTACCGCGGTGGGCCAGCCCGCCGGCGATAATTTGAATGTCTCCGCCTCCGCCGATTGCGATTCTTCTCTTCACGCTGTCGAGCTTTCCACCACTCTCCAAGGCCTCGTCTGGATGGGACGGGCCGCACTCTCTGATCCCAAAGTCCAGCAGCAAATCGGCCCTCAGTGGCCCGCCCTCGACGCGCTCCTAAAAGCCGCCGACATTTCTCACTCCGCCCATTTCGTCCGCCTCCGCCTCCAAATCACCCCGCAAATGCTCCGCACCGCCGCTGCACCTGCGAACACCACACCACGCGAGTAATTTATTTTTCGCGGATTCTCTTTGCGAAAACTTCGGAAAGAATGTCAGAAGAAAATTGCTGAATTGTTCTGAGGTGAACTGCTGGGTGAAAGACCTAGCCACCGCCGGCCATTGCGCCGCCCACATCCACCTTATGCAAATACGGCCACGGATTCACAGGTGCATTGTTGATACGCACTTCGAAATGAACGTGCGGCCCCGTCGCCCGCCCGCTCTCGCCTTCCTGCGCAATCACTTCGCCGCGTTTCACGCGCTCGCCTTCCTGCACATCATACGAAGCCAGGTGCGCATACCACGTCGTAATCCCAAATCCATGGTCAAGAATCACCACGCGTCCATAACCTTCCCGCATGCCCGTCCAAATCACCACTCCGTCCGCCGCCGCGTGCACGCCGTCTCCATAATGCGAAGCGATGTCCAGCCCGCGATGAAATTCGCCATCGCCGTCGAAGGGGTCCATCCGCTCGCCAAACCGGCTCGTAATCCGTCCCATCACCGGCCACAGCGAAGGAATAAACGTTGCATCCGGCAGTTTCCCCGGCGTCAAGCGCAGCGCGCCCGTTGAAGCCAGCATCACCGCCGCATGGTTCTGCTGCAAAAAGCTCAATTCGTCCACCGTCTCCTGGTAAGCCGAAGCCGACTGATCCGACGTATTCGTCAGCTCAAACGGCGTATCCGCCACGCGCGTCAACCCATATGCCACGGCCACGTCGCTCGCCAGCGATTGCAGCGAATTCAGCCGCTGGTTCGCGTCCTTCACCTGCGACTGCAACTCGTGATACTGCTTGGTCAGCGCGCTTTGATCCTTCAGCAAATTGTTGTACGCCGCCGCTTTCCACAGCACCCGCGAATACGAACCCACCGCCGCGGCTACCGTCACTCCGCCGATAATCGCCAGCACCACCAGCGCATGCAGCGCATAGTGGGGCACCCGCATTCGGCGCATCTTCCCCGAACCCGTGGAAGCAACGAAAAATGTGTAATATTTACGTCGCATGATTCCAGCTTCAAATTCGGAACTAGTCTTTTGCGCTGAATAACCGGCTGCTCGCCACCCCGCAGCCTGCGCGTTTGCCTATAAGATCGCCTACAAGAAAGTTTGAACCGCGAGCCCTGGTTCGAAACCCGGTCGCAATATATGTGCTGCCCTCCCTCGGAGTCAACCTCAAATTTCCCGCTCCTCGGGCCTGACCGTTCGCTTACCCGCCGTTTCGCCTTTATAATCCGGCAGGCAGTATTCTCCGCTGCCGCTATTTATAAGCGATTGCACATGCCCAAAACAACTGGTCACGGGGACAGGGAAAAGTACCTGGTCGCAAGACTTGCGAAAAAAATTCCGTCCATCGGCAGTTTTGGGAATCGCGCCGTTCCCTTCGGAATTGGCGATGATTCTGCGGTACTTCGCCCCTCCGGCCAATCCGAGTTTGTGGTCAGTTGCGACTTTTCGTTGGAAGGCGTTCACTTCCGCGGTGCCACCCATCCTGCCGTATCTATTGGTTATAGATGTCTCGTCCGCGCCGCGAGTGACATTGTCGCAATGGGTGCCTGCCCCCGCTACTTCCTTGTCGCCCTCGCCCTCCCCGCCGAAAAAACCCCGCCAGCCGCAAAAGGAGCGAATTGGCTCGACTCGTTCTCCTCGGGCATGGGCCGCGCCGCCCGCGAACTCGGCATGCTCCTCATTGGTGGCGACATCACAGTCAATCAATCGGTCAGCATCTGCATCACAGTCATCGGCGAACTCCCTGCTGGCCTCGCCATTTCACGCGCCGGCGCTCGCCCGGGCCACCTTATATATGTCACCGGCACTCTCGGTGCCGCCCAGCTCGGCCTCGAAATCCTCCTCCGCGGCTCAACTCGCAAGCCCGCGCCGGCAAAACTCCTCCAGCCTCATCTGTATCCGCGAATCCCCGTCGGGTTCGCCCAAGCCGTCGCTCGCCGCCGCATCCCTTCCGCCATGATGGACATTTCCGACGGCCTCTCCACCGACCTATCCCGCATGTGCGAATCGAGCCGCACCGGTGCCCGCCTTTTCGCCGCTCAGATTCCACAAGTGGACGCACACCGGCCCGCGCTCGATCCTCTCCAGCTCGCCCTCCATGGCGGTGAAGACTACTCCCTCCTCTTCACCGCTCCTCCAAGACGCGCCCCCCTTCTCCGCGCCATCGCCGCCAAAACCAAAACCCGCATCACCCACATCGGCGAAATCACCCGCTCCCGCAAAATCCTCCTCGTTGACTCAAACGGCCACGAATCGCCGCTGGAACCGAGAGGCTGGGATCCTTTCCGCGTGAAAAATCAATGAGCGAACGTTTCCGGTCCAAAGCCACGATTCGTGCAGCTAACCAGAAATCAAGCAGAATCGTGGTTCTAGTACATGCATTTGGGGCTGCGGAAGGTATTCCTATGAGCGATCCTGCCAATCGGACGTCAGTGTTCGGAACGG
>DASUAV010000271.1:0-8530 GCA_035763605.1 Candidatus Acidiferrales bacterium | reverse complement strand
TGCGGGAGCCTGCTGCATCAGAAAATGGCTACCGTGGTAGATTTTTCCGAGGAAGCCGGCGCCGATGCTGATGTCGCGAGTAATGCTGGCGTCAATGACGGCTACTTGCGCATCCTGGGTATCCACCCACACGATGGCTTGCGCATGAGTCAGCCAGTCCGTGGAATCGCCGCGCGGCTTGTAAGCGGGATTGGGAGCGAACTGCAACTTTTCGACCACGCGCCCGTCGCGAATTTCGCGGTCGAGCCAGGTGATTTTATACGCGACAGTCGCGGCATCAACGAACCGAGCGCGATCTTTTCGCTTTTTTTGCTGCTTGGCCAGTACGGCGACCTGGCGAGGATCATCCGCGTGCACGGCGACTTTGAGAATGTCCTCCCAATCCCCGAGCTGATGGCGGTACACGGCGTCGGAAACGGTTTTTGATTTGTCGCGAAGGAGCAGCTTTAATGTGCCGCTGCCTGTGGGAACAACGCGATAGGTCTTGTCCTGAGTGACCGGCCCGTCGGCGCGGCCCGAGTGGGAAATCTCGCGTTCGATGCGCTCGAACGAGTCGGCTGCCGCATCGTTTCGGTGTTGATTTTGAATGGTACGCGAAATGAGTTCGTCCAATTGTTGCGCGTTGAGCGGTGTTTGGTCCGGCGGAGGCGACTGCGGCTGGTTTTGCGCGTTTGCGCGCGGCGGCAACGCGCACAGAAACGTGGCGAGCGCAAAAGCAGCGATACGGATTGGGACAATGGCTTTCATCTTGAACGAAATTTTGAGCCCTTGCGTTTGCAACTGGCTTCGCAAATTCGGAGAATTATGATGTCCTGTAATTTTAGCGCACTTGGTGGCCATAGCGTGTGCGGCGCGCGGCTGGGTGGTTCAGAGAGTTACCCATGCCGCAGTGAATTTTTGTTGTTGCTAGAACGTCTATAGAAGATAGATGCAAAAAGATCCCAAACTGAAGCTTGGCTTTCGCCAGACTATGATCGCACTCCGCGAGGCTACGGCGTTGGCGTTCGATACACTCCGCGCGCACAAGTTGCGCAGCTTCTTGACGCTGCTGGGCGTGATTCTTGCGGTGACTACGCTCGTCGCGGTCATGAGCGTGCTCAACGGCCTGAACCTTTATGTTTCCACGCGAATCGCCAATCTCGGTGCAAACGCATTTGTGGTCGACCGCATCGGCATCATCACCAATTTCGACGAATTCGTGAAAGCGATGAAGCGGCCGCCGTTGCGCATGGACGATTATTACGCGCTGAAGGGCCATTTGCGATATAGCAGCCGCGTGGCCGCCGTGGATTCCACCGTTCAGGATGTGCACAATGGCGAGAAACTGATGGAGGATGTGTCGGTCATCGGGGCGACTCCGGAATTTGCCGAAGTACGCAGTTGGGATGTGGCCGCCGGGCGCTTTTTCACAGATGTGGATGAGACGCACCGCACGCCCGTCTGTTTTATTGGACAGGACGTGGTCACGAATCTGTTTCCCGGAGTTGATCCGCTGGGGCGCGAAATTCGCGTGGGCGCGCTGCAATGCCAGGTGGTGGGCATTTCCGCGACGCTGGGCACGCTCCTCGGGCAGACACAGGACAATTTCGTGATGCTGCCGCTGACGACCTACTTGACTGTTTTTCAAGGCCCAAACGATTCGATTACCATTTTCGTTCAAGCCGTCACCATGGAAGCGATGCCTGTGGCCGAGGATGAAGTTCGCGTGATGCTGCGCGCGCGCCGGCACGTACGCTATCAGGATGCTGATGATTTCGGCATGGTCATGCCATCTTCGATTACCGGTTTGTGGCAGCGGCTGACCGGAAATATCTTCGGCATCGCCATCTGGCTGACCAGCGTGTTTTTGGTCGTAGGCGGCATCGTCATCATGAACATCATGCTCGCCAGCGTGACCGAAAGAACGCGCGAAATCGGTTTGCGAAAATCTCTCGGCGCGCGCCGGAAGCACATTGTGCTGCAATTTCTGATGGAGTCGTCCATCCTCGCCGCGACCGGCGGCGCACTGGGAATTTTTGCCGCGCTGGGCATCGCCATGCTGGTCCGCGCTATTTCGCCGATGCCGATCGCCACTCCGCTCCATGCGATTATCATTGCCCTGGCGCTCTCGACAGGCGTTGGTTTGTTTTTCGGGATTTATCCCGCGATGCGCGCGGCACGGCTCGATCCGATCGAAGCCCTGCGCGCCGAGGCCTAGAGAAATTCGATGAAACAAGATCTGCGCGAAAATCTGACGCTGGCGTTCGAAACGCTGCGGACCCACAAAACGCGCAGCCTGCTGGCCGTGCTCGGCGTGGTCATTGGAGTGGGCATCATCATCATCGTCGCCTCGCTGATTACCGGGTTCAAAGCGAGCATCAACGAAATCATCGAGGGCTACGGCGCGGATACCGCTTACGTCAACCGCTTCGACAACGGCCCGGGCGCGGGCCGCAGCCTCAAGCAAGCTCGCGAGCGCCCTCCGCTGACTCTCGAACAAGGCCAGGCGATTCTCGCCTCCTGCCCGGACGTCAAGCAAATCGCCATCACCATTTTCAACCGCTTCCAGATTCATCTCATTAAATACGGCAAGAATCAGGCCCAGCAAATGGACTTTCGCGGCACATTCCCCGCCTACATGGAAGTGTTTGGCAACGCCGAATTGCGCGCCGGCCGTTTTTTCAACGAAGCCGAAAATGTGCACCGCGCAAAAGTCGTCGTCCTGGGCGAGGACACCGCCAAGGCGCTTTTCCCAACGCCGGAAGACGCGCTCCAGAAAACCGTCGCCATTGACGGCTCCGATTTCCTCGTCATTGGCGTGTTCAAAAAGCCGCCCGGCGGCTTCGGCCTGAACGATACCGACGTCCGCGTCATGATTCCGTATTACACGTATAAGAAAATGTTCCCCTCGGTCGAGGACAACGGCTATCGCTTTCTCGCGGTGCACGGAAAAGTGGACCAGGCCGTGGACGAAGCCCGCGAAGTTCTGCGCCGCGAGCGCAAAGTGGCCTATCGCGCGCCCGACAATTTCTCCATCACCACGCAGGTGCAGCAGGAAGAGCAGTTCAACCAAATTATCGGCGGCGTCGCGCTCGTGCTGGTGGTGCTCAGTTCCATCGGTCTGCTCATCGGTGGCGTAGGCGTGATGAATATCATGCTCGTCAGCGTCACCGAACGAACCCGCGAAATCGGCGTCCGCAAAGCCATCGGCGCGCGCAGCCGCGACATCACCTGGCAATTCCTGTTTGAAGCCATGACGCTCACCGGCGCCGGTGGCATCCTCGGCGTGATTTTCTTTAGCGCACTGGCCATGCTCATTCCTCACGTCACTTCCATGAAGGCCTCCGTCCCACTGTGGGCCGTAATCGTCGGCATAGTCGTATCCGTCAGCATCGGACTGGTTTTCGGCGTCTGGCCCGCCGTCAAAGCCGCCAAGCTCGACCCCATCGAAGCCCTGCGTTATGAATGAAGCGCATTCCCCGGACGAATTGTCTTAAGAGATTGATTATATGGGATATAGAGTAGGCCTGAACCACGGCCTCCAAGGTACATTCGTACCATAACCAATTGAACCTTCCGGTCTATCGACTCGTTCGCCCGCTCCCGGCACAATGGCCTCGCCTTCGAGGTTCGAGCGTGCGCCCCCCGCGCGAATCGGGTCTCGAAAGCGGTTGCACCTCCATCACCCCATGCCCAACGGCGGCCGGGCCCCCCACCGGCCGCCTCTTTTTTGCGGACAGCGCCCGCCACGTCTGTAGCTCATGTCCCATTCACGCCGCTCCGGCGTGAACTGACATGAGGCTTTTCGTAGGGGCCGATTTAGTCCATCGGCCCCCGCTTCCCTCCGCCGTTTCTATGGACTTACCTCGTTGTTTGGTACGCTCGACCCGGCCCGAATCGCCCGAATGCATACCAAACCAAATTCTGTATATTTATTCCATTCCCGGTAGACTCCGCCGCGATTTGGCCGACGTTTGTACGCGGATGCCCGTACTCAATCCACTCATTCTCGGCCCTTTAATTTCTGTTGACCACGAATTACCGATTGTGGTACATCGCTTGCACGCTACGCCGCCAGCATTTGCCACGGGGGTCGGCCTTGAGTGGCGAGCGAGGGGAACGTCCTGAACGAGTTCTTGCTTTGACGCCGAACAAATCTTGCGCTTGCCTGATCCTTGGTCGCTTGTAGGGGCCGATTTAGTTCATCGGCGCGCTTTCGCGGGCAAGCCACCCCGGCATTTCGAGTTTCGATTTTAGAAGGCTATTTCATCGGAGGCAGACCGTGAAAAGAATTTTTCAAGTCTTGTTTTTGACCGTCCTCAGCGCCGCGTTCCTGTTCTCCGCGCGCTCCTCATGGGCGCAGGCGACCACGTCTCTTCGCGGCGTCGTCACCGACCCCAGCAACGCCGCGGTCCCCAACGCCACCGTGCGTCTGACGAATACGGACACGAATACCCAGCGCACCACCACCACCGACCAGCAAGGCAGCTACGTCTTTGCCGAAGTCGTGCCCGGCCACTACACTCTCGACGTAACAGCGAATGGCTTCTCCACCTACGAGCAGAAAGGCTTCGAGCTGCTCGTCAATCTGCCCGCAACAATCAACGTTCACTTGAAGGTCGGAGCCGCCACAGCAACGGTCACGGTCACCGAGCAGGCGCCTCTCCTCAATACCACGGATGCCAGCCAGGGCAACACGATGAGCGGCAGCGAGATCGGCAGCTTGCCTCTCGAAGCGCGCAACGTCACGCAGCTTCTGACGCTCCAGCCCGGAGTTGTGTTCACCTCAGACCGGCCCGATTTCGATAGTATGCAGGACACCCGCAGTGGTGCCGTGAACGGCGCGCGCAGCGACCAAAATAACCTCACGCTGGATGGTGTTGACGTTAACGATCAGGGCAATGGTTTCGCCTTCCAAACCGTATTGCCCGTCACAGTGGAATCGGTGCAGGAGTTCCGTGTCACCACTTCCAACTACGGCGCTGACCAGGGCCGTTCCGGCGGCGCCGAAGTCGCGCTCGTCACCCGCGGCGGTACCAATCAGTTCCACGGCTCCCTTTACGAATTCAATCGCAGCTCCCTTGGCGAAGCCAATGACTTCTTCGTGAAAAACGCCGAGGCTGCCACAGGCCAGCCAAACAAGCCGCTCGAACTCGTGCGCAACATCTTCGGCGGTTCCATTGGCGGCCCGATTAAGCATGACCGCTTGTTCTTCTTCTTGAACTATGAGGGTCATCGGCAAGCGGAAGGAGCTAGCGCTTCGCGAAGCATCCCTTCCCCCCAACTGGCCAATGGCATCATCCAGTACCAGTGCGCTAAGCTACTGGACGCAAACGGTGATCCAACGATTGCGAATCCGGCATGCGTGAATCCTCCGTCAGTAACCGGAGCCGACGGAACTACTTTCACCCCCGCATCAGGCAATTTTGCTTTAGGCCCAGCACAACTGGCGGCGATGGACCCGCTCGGAATCGGCCCCAGCCCGTCTTCATTAGCTTACTTCAAGAGTTACTATGCCAATCCAAGTGTCGTTCCCAATGATCCCACCACCGGCGACGGTCTGAACTTCGTCGGGTTCCGCTGGGGGCCTGTCGTTCACACGCGGGCCGATATATTGATTGGCAGGATCGATTACAAGCTTACCGCAGATGGAAACCATAGCATTTTTGCGCGGGGCAGTGGCCAAGACGTGTACGCCCCAGGAGAGCCACTGCTGCCGGGCGGAGTACCCCAAACCGTAGACTCCGATTTCAGCAAGGGCTTTGTTGTTGGCTACACAGCGGTACTGCACCCCAATTTGGTCAACAATTTCCGTTACGGATATACGCGTCAGAGCGTGGTGAACGCAGGCGACTCGACGCTCCCTTTCAATGGCGTGCGCCATCTCGATCAGGATATCAACTACGGAGTTGGCTTCAGTTTTCCGGTACACAACATCACCGACGACCTCGCGTGGACTCGAGGCAACCACTCTTTCACCTTCGGCACAAATATCGGCTTGATTTACAACAATTCGGCCAGCACCACCAGCTCCTTCAGCAGTGGCAGCACCAATGCCGCCTGGCTCAATACTGTCGGCATGGCCAACAAGGCGGATCAATTCAATCCGGCTTGTATCGCCCAGTTTGGCGCCGCCAACCCTGGATGCGATGCCGCTGACACTTTTCCCGCTGTTAAGAACAGCTTCAAGAATGGCTACGACTTTCCCCTGATAGGCTTGCTCGGTATGGTTACAGAGGTCAACGCCCAATACAACGTACGCGTGGACCAAAGCGGAGTGGGTACAGCGCAAGCGCAGGGTGCAGCCGTCCGACGGAACTTTGGCCTGCATGAATTTGAACTCTACGCGCAGGACTCCTGGAAAATCCGCCCCAATCTCACCTTCAACTATGGTTTGCGTATGGAGTCGTTGACTGCCCCTTGGGAGACAAAGGGCCAGCAGGTTGCTCCTACTTTCGACTTGGGTAACTGGTTTGCCGAGCGGAATGCCGGGCAGATGGCAGGAGTTCCACAGAATCAATTCCCGAACATTACCTTTGACATCGCCGGCAGATCCAACCATCGCAGCGATTGGTGGCCTACCAGCCACGATTTCGCCCCGCGAGTCTCGCTAGCTTGGTCCCCCAATCCCAACGCGGACTGGCTGAAAAAGATCTTGGGAGACGCCAATCAATCTTCGATCCGGGCTGGTTTTGGCATGTTCTATGACCATTATGGTCAAGGCCTCATCGGAACATTTGACACCAGCGGCGGTGAATTCGGCCTCGCAACCAACCTTTCAAATCCGGCCGGAGTTGAAAACGTTGCCTCCGCGCCTCGCTGGCAGCCCATCGCGGGCCAGCCGTTGCAGTCCGCGGTAAACAACATTCCCGGGATTGACGGTTCGCCTCTGTTCGATCCAAAGGGGAATCCCGTCTTCACGCCGGCTCCCGCAACAAACTTCCCGGTGACATTTCCGTCGGGGAATTTCTGTATTTGTTGGGGAATTGACGGCTCTGTGAAGACTCCATATTCTTACGCCTTGGATTTTTCGATTCAGCGTCAATTGCCGAAGAATATGAGCATCGAAGTCGCCTATATCGGTCGCCTCGGTCATCGGCTCATGGTGCAGAGTGACTTGGCCCAGCCTCTCAACCTTCGTGATCCCGCTTCCGGTATCACGTACTATCAAGCTGCATCGGCGATGGCCAAAGTAGCTCGAACAGCTGCTGTTAATGGGCCGCTGGACCCGGCGAATATTACGACACCCGCAGCTCAATCCGCGCTCGCGTCTGCAATCGGCCCAACGGTTGCCTATTGGCAGAATCAGATGATGCCGTTAGCTTCTGGTGACCAGTACAATCCGAACGACTCTAATTTCGGCTTTGGTTGCGGTGGGCCGACCTCCGACGTCGTGACCGCCGTCTATGCCGCCTATTTTTGCAACTCCTTCAACGAAACTACTGCGTTGCAAGACATAGACGTTTTCGGCATTCCCGGGACGTCGACCGACGCCAACGGTAATCCTAACAACTTCTATTTTGCCAACACCGGCCCATTTACCTGGTTTGATAACCAGTATTCGTCGCTTTTCGCATGGCGAACCCAAGGCTGGTCTCACTACAACGCCATGGAAGTCACGTTTAAAAAACAAATGTCGCAGGGTCTGCAATTCGACGTTAACTACACCTACGGCACTTCGTTCGACATCGCTTCAGATGCAGAGCGCGTTGGCGAATGGGGCGGATTGGGTGGTGAAGTCGTCAATCCTTGGATGGGTAATCAGTTAAGCGGCCCTTCAGACTTTGACCTGCGCCATCAGATCAACGCCAACTGGGTCTGGGATCTTCCCTTCGGCGAGGGACGGCCGTTTGCGAGCCACGTGGGCAAGGCCCTCGACGCCGTTATCGGCGGGTGGCAACTCTCCGGTATCACGCGTTGGTCGAGCCAGTTCCCTGTGAGCGGCGCAACATGCTTCTGTTTTTCGACCAACTGGCAACTCACCGGCGTAGCGACGGTTCTGACTCCAACTCAAGGCGGCCACAACAACGTTCTCGACAACAGCGGCAACGTCGTTTACAACCTGTTCAAGGATCCTGCGTCGGCATTCAACAACTTTGATGTGCCGCTGCCGGGCGAGTCCGGTTCCCGAAACCAGATCCGCGGCGACGGTTTCATGTCCACCGACATGGAATTCGGCAAGGTCTGGAAGATGCCGTTCAACGAACAGCACACACTCCGGCTAACCGTGGACATGTTCAACGTGTTCAACACCAAGCGCTTCAACGTGCAGAATGCTTCCTTCTCGCTCGACACGTTTGAGACGTTTGGCGACTACACGCACCTGCTGACCAACCCGCGCATTATGCAGGTCGGTCTGCGCTACGCGTTCTAGGGAACGCGTCTCAGCCCTTTGCAGAAAAGGCCCCGAGCAATCGGGGCCTTTCTTTTGCTTCGCCGCCCTTGCCTTGCTGACAGGAGCGGGTCTATAGCGCAGTACCTTCGCATTCCGAAGGTCTGCGGCTTTTCGGCCCACACTGCGGAACCGGCATTGCTGTTCAGGCCCGAGCCT
>DASUAV010000270.1:0-2087 GCA_035763605.1 Candidatus Acidiferrales bacterium | reverse complement strand
CTACGGCTTGGCCTCGGATTCCAGCATCACCGGCGACGGCCCGGAAATGCCTCCGTCTTTGCGCACGCGCCAGAAATGCACGCCCATGAACACCGAAGCGATCAACGGAATGGCGATGCAATGCCAGATGTAGGCGCGCAGCAGCGCATTCGCGTCTACAATCGAGCCGCCGAGCAGCGCGAAGCGCACGTCGTTGTACGCGGTCATGCCTAATTGCGGCCCGAACGGCCCTTGATGCCCCAGCAGCGGCGTCGCGCGCGCCATGTTCGTGCCCACGGTGACGGCCCAGAAACCCAACTGGTCGTCCGGCAGCAAATATCCGGTGAACGAAAGCAAAAGCGTGAGCACCATCAGCAGCACGCCGACGCACCAGTTGAATTCGCGCGGCCGCTTGTACGAGCCGGACATGAACACGCGAAACATGTGCAGCCACACGGCCATGACCATCAAGTGCGCGGCCCAGCGGTGCATGTTGCGCAGCAAGCGGCCGAACGGCACGTCGTTTTCAAGGTACAGAATGTCGCGAAACGCCTGAATCTTCGTCGGATGGTAATAGAACATCAGCATCACGCCGGTGAATACCAGCACGATGAAGAGATAAAAAGTGATTCCGCCCAGGCCCCAGGTGTACCCGTAGCGCGTCGCGTCGCGATTCACTTTCGCCGGATGAATGTGGAAGAAAAGATTGTTGAGCGTCGAGAGCGCGCGATTGCGCGGCTCGTCATTGTGCTTGATGCGGAAAATGGAGCGATAGAGCTGCGTTTCCTGCGGCTTCTTCAGCTCTTCGATCTGCTCTTGAGTCTTGACCTTCAAGACCTCGCCGAGCTCTTTGCCTTTGTCGAGAAGGCCGGTCTTGCGGCCGTTCCCGTCTTGCTGATCCGCCATTCCTCCGCCTTTTGAAAAAAGTTAAACGCTACGAGCTACGCATTACGCGCTAATGAACGAACCTGGATCGTTGAACTGATTCGTGCCCGCCGCCGGATCCATGATGTAACGCTGCGCGGTATTCACGACAATCTGCCCGGATGGATCCAGCTTGACGTTGCAGCGGTCCATTGGCCGCGGCGCAGGACCCGCGAAATTGATCCCTTCGCTGTCGTACTCGCTGCCGTGGCAGGGGCAGTGAAAAATATTTTGCGCCTGTTCCCAGTCGGGCGTGCAGCCCAGGTGCGTGCACTGAGCGAAAATCACGAATAGCCGGCCCGGCTCGCGCACCACCCAGCAGCGATTCGACTGCAAATAGCGCTGGTCAACGCCGAGCCCGTAATCGGACGGAAAGCCCGCCTGAAAAACCGTGGGCGGCTCGAAAAGCGCACGCGGGAAAAAGTAGCGCAGGAACATCAGGAAGTTGACGCCGAGGTAGCCCCACAGAAAAGTCCAGATGAAACGGCGGCGTCCGCGATTGACGGGAGCGGAAGGATCGGATTTGGAAACGTTCGCCGGCGCTTGCGGAGCGCCCGGCGCGGCTACGGTCTTCGGCTCAGTTTTTTCGGCCATTCAATGAGTGCGCACGCGCAGTATGAGTCTGTGAATCTATGAAGCGCGGTGCAACGGATTTTTATATGACGCGCGGCAAAAGTTGTCAAGAGTTTCTCCGCATTTTTGTGCGCGCGAATTTCCGTACCACGCGACGCAGGTGCACCCTGGCAGCGAAAATGCAGATTCCTCGTCGCACAAATCGCTCCTCGGAATGACAGTTCCGTTTTGTGTTCTGTGCACGAGGCGAAGATCGTCTAATAAAATTTCATGCGTCGCATCAAAACTCGGAACGATCGTGTCCGCGAATCCGCGCGGGTTTTGTAAGGGCGCGGCTTCAGCATGGGCCGATACCACACTGCCAATCCAGCCCCCGGAGGCAACGAGGGGTTTTGTCAGGGCACGGCTTCAGCCGTGTCGCAAGCCGCCCGACAAGAGCGGCTTCAGCCGCGAGGTGCGTCCTTTGCATTTACGACGCGGCGGCGCGAACCAAGTCCGCGAGCGCGGCGATGAATTTCGGCGAATCGTTAAGCGCGGGCATCATGCAAAATTCACGGACGCCCAGCGATTCGGCGTGCTCGCGCGCTTCGATATTGATTTCGTGCAGCGTT
>DASUAV010000269.1:0-6343 GCA_035763605.1 Candidatus Acidiferrales bacterium | reverse complement strand
GTGGCCTGTTTGCGCGAAAAAATGAGCAACTGGCGGGTGAGGGAAGCGGCGCGGTCGGCGGCTTTGGAAATTTGCTGGCCGTTGGAGCGAAGTGCGTCGGCGGGCGTAAGCCGCTCGAGCAGAAAGTCGCAATGGCCTTTGATGACCGTGAGCAAATTGTTGAAGTCGTGTGCGACGCCGCCGGCGAGCCGTCCCATCGCTTCCATGCGCTGCGAACGGCGCAACTGCTCTTCAAGCTTGTTGCGCTCGGATTCATTGGTTTCGAGGGTGGTGCGCATGCCGTCGAACGCGCGAGTGACCTGTGCGACTTCATCGTTGCCGAAAGGCTTGAGCGGATAAGCATAGTCCCCGGTCTCCAGCGCGCGGACGCCGCCGACGAGGGATTTGAGCGGCCGGGTGAACATGTCGGAAATAATCAGCACGAGAATGGCGCCGACAGTCACAGCCGCGAGAAGAATCCACAGCAGGATGCGGTTGACCGAAGCGAGATAGGCGATGCCTTCGTTGTACGATTTCAGCACAATGAGGCTGATTTCCTGCGTTTTGTCGGTGCCCGGATTAAGCACGACCGCATCGGTGATGTACTTCTGGCCTTCGATCTCAACCTGCTGCGGGACGAGCGCGGCGCGGGACTGCGTTTCGAGATCGCGCTCTTCGAGCGGAGAAAAGGTGCTGACGAGAATCTGATTGCCGCGGCGGAAGGCGATTTCCGTCGAAGAGATGCGGTGGAGTTCGCTGGCGGCGCTGGTGTCAATTTCGCTGCCGACGACGACGGTGCCGAGGCGTTCGTTAGCCTGATCCGGCCCGGCGATGACTTGCTTCAGCACGATTTGATAAAGGCGGCCATCGCTGACCCACCAGTCATTGGTGCGATGCGCGCGGAGGGATTGGCGAAGCAATTTTTCGGCGGACGCGTCGGAGAATTTGCCGGTGGTGGTGTGCATGGCGACGACGCGTCCGTGCGCGTCGGTCATAAGAAAGAGATTTACGTCCTCGGATTGCCAGGGATCTTCGCTGGCGCTGGAAATGGCGGTGGGATCGCCGTTGCGGAGGACGGCCAAAGTGGCGAGAAGCTCCGCCTTGTGGGTGAGCGCGACTTCGCGCTGGTGCTCCATCACCTCGAATGTGGCGGCGGCATCGCGCGACTGCTCGGCGATCTGCTGTTCGACCTGCGATTTGGCGACGCGTCCGAGGACTAACAGAGTGCCGGCCATGAGCGCGCTGGTGACGAGGACAAGCGAGAGCAGGAATTTGGTGCGCAGCTTGAAATTGCCGGCGAGAGAGTAGATTTGGTCGCGCACGGAGGCGAGGAATTCTGAGACAAAACGTCCGCCCCGGCGAAGTTCCGCAGGAACAGAGGTGATGGGCACGACCAGGAATTCACGGTAAAAAGAGCGATAGGGGGCGGACGAGAGCAACGGCCTTGAGCGCGCGCGGAGAGTTCCAAAAGCGCGGGAAGCCCGTCGGACGCCGGAGGAGAGCGGCGCGGCGGCTAATTTATACATGCGTGCGCGCATGGGCACAGGTAGAGGCTGGCTATCCTCTTCTTCTTGTTCAGCAAGCTGGGCCTGGGCCGGTGGAGCAAAATAGGCGGCTAGTAACTTGAGCGCAACGCGAACTTTACCACCAACTTGAGCGGCTCGCCTGAGCGTCGGCACATTGACCCCGCGTCAGTAGAATTTGCCCTTTCCGCGCGCAAAGCGGAATGGAGCGACCGTACCATTCTGTGTGCCAAGATGCACTAGGGGAAAACCTTAGACAAAATAGGGCAGGGATCCCTAATATACCGCTAATCAGGGATTTGCCGGGGGCGAAAAAATGGCGAAGGGCAATCATGTTTAGGGTAGATCTGAGGAAGCTCAATTTTTGAGGCTTCGCGGTACCCGCACGGAATTTTCTTAACGCCAGGAAACCTGTGAGCGGAGACGTTTAGTCGTCGCCCTGAAGCTGGAGCCAGCTTTTCCCGTCGCAATAATAAATCAGAGAGGCTTTTTCGTCGCCGATGTTGATACCTTCGTGCGTGACGGGATTCGCGTTGGTGTCGCCGAAGAATTTGCGGTAATCAAGAATGAGTTTCGCGTTGGCTTTGGCTAGGAAAAGGCCGCCACCGGCTTCATGGGCGAAGGATTGTTCGAGCGGCCAGCCGGAGGTGATTTCGTCGGGGCACGCGGGTTTGCCTTGTGCGCCCCAAACGACGACCACGCGGGGACGGTCATTCACGATGCACAGCGCGGCCCAGTCGGTTTGTGTGGAGTTGAGGAAGTGGCCAGAGGCCGCGTTCCAGGGATCTTTCGCTTCGTACTGCGCCAGTTGCGGCAATTGGCAGCCACGCTTGTCGAGGGCGGCGCGAAGCGTTTTGGGTATGTAGGTATAGGCCGACGGCGGAACGAGTTTCTGCGGAGTCGTGTCCTGATTCTGCGCCGCGATGGGCACGGCGAGAAAAATGGCGAATGCGACCAAAATACAGAGTGGTTTCATGCGGATTCCTCCGAGTAGCGCGGATAGCCGAATCGAATCATGAAAGCAATCAGCTAGAGAAGCTTAGGATAAAACGCGGAAGCACTTGGCTAGACGGGAAAAGCGCACGTGGTGCGGCGAAAACGCAAATGGCGGCATTCTCGCTGTTGGCTGTCGCCCGTGATGTGCTCAGGTCCCCAAGCCCGACGCACTTTGCGCGGCGGCAGGTGCAGCCCTCAGATTTTCAAAGTTTCAGCGGGAAGTGAAGTGCTGGGGGTCGAAAAAATTGGGGCTGAGTTTCACGTTGGTTTTGATGTTGGAGTAGGTTTCGGTGAAGGAGTCCACGCCGTTGGAGTAGAAATCCACGCGCGCGGCAATCCATCCGCCGGGGACGCGCCGGTAGTCGCCGAAGCGCTGATCGGCGGTTTTCGTGGCGTCGTGGGTGTCTGGTTCGATTAGGCGCAGAAAAAGCAGGCGGTCTTTTTCAATCCAAAATTGTTTTGATTTCAAGTCGCCCTTGTCCGCGCCGACGACGTAAACCGGTTTTCCTTCCCACGTATCATCGTGGATTTTGCTCAGGTCGAATCCCTGGCCGCTGGCTTCGGAAATGGTGGTTTGCGGATCCTGGCGGTAAACGTCGAATCCCAGCACGAGCAGCATGTGAACGAACGGGCGTGTGGACGCGATCTTGCCGTCTTTGAACGTGGTGAGCACGTTGTCGTTGAAAAGGTAGCCGTCGCCCGCATCCGGAGCGCTGAAGTTGATACGCAATTTTCCGGGAAGCGAGAGGGCTTCGTACCAGATTACCGTTTTGCTGGTGCCGTCGGGATTGTGGGTGGTCGAATCCTGCTGGAATGTGACGGTGCGATACCAGGATTTTGCGTAGCGCGCGTGCATGGCGGTGAGCAAGTCCTGGCCGGTTTTGATTTGTTGCGGCGGCGCGGCGAACGCGCAGAGCGAAGTGCAGGCGAGCGCCACGATGACCATAAAATTTCGAATCACAGTTCCTCCGATGAACGCCGCCGTTTCGTATTTCGCAAACCAAAACGGCCCGATAGACCAAATCGGGCCCTACAACGGCTAGATGATCGCTAGGCGCTTTTGTAGGGGGCCGATTTTTTCCATCGGCCCGTTGGTTCACCGCGCAACACGGCCCGATGAACTAAATCGGGCCCTACAACTGCTCAATACTTCAGGCTGAAATGCAGCAGGTGCGTGAACCAGAGGAGCCACAGGCTCGACAGGAACGCGAGCGCCATCAGCACATTGTAAATGCGATTCCACCACCAGCGGCCGGCGACGCCGCGCACGGCGAAGAACTTCCAGAACGCGACGATGATGGCGATGATGCCGAGCCATCCGACAATCTGGATGAAACGGAACCACGGGTCCGCGCTGGACGAGAGCAAGTTCAAATGCGAGCCGGCCTGCGTGACGGTACCGAGGAAAAGCAGCCAGCAGGCCAGGTTGAACGCCGAAGCGATGCGCGTCCATTTGCGGGCGGTGCGCTCCTGACGCGAAGGCAGAAGCTGTTGCCCGTAATGCCAGCGAATCAGCGCAGCGATCGGCCACAAAATGAGCGTCAGCGCGAAGAGCACCAGCGAGCAGACCAGCAGGAACTCGAAGAAGCCCTTCGACGCATAGAACGGCACTTGCTGGAGGACTTCTGCAGGGAATTCGCCGGCGAGCTGCCAGCGTCCATTCGCGCCTTTGCTGAATGCGATTTTGTTCTGCGGGTTGGACGGCTCGTACCAGACGTTTTGCGACTCTTCCTGCCACTCGATCGGCACGCCCGCGGCGGTATTCATTCCGGCGACAGTGAGCGTGCCGTCTTTTCCGGGTGAAACGGATGTTTCACCGAGCAGCGCGAACGTGTACAGGATATTCGTTTGCGGGCGGCGACTGGGAATATACGTGCCGCTGACGGCGCGCGCATCGGCGGACGCGGTTGAAACCGAAGTGATTGTCGGCGGCTTGTAGGGGAAGTAGCGGTCCATGAACGCGTCGTAGAGCGGGCCGCGCGGCGGGCCCGCTTTGCCGAGACTGTTGTAAGAGACGAAAATTCCGGTGTCCGCGTCGAGAATCAGGTGCAGGTCGCTGTGAAAGTAAACGGTGTCCCCGCCGTGCGCGATCACGCGATGGCCGTTGCGCGAATCTTCGTAGAAGCCGAGGCACATGCCGTTGACGTGCGGATCGGGCGCGTACTGGCGCGAATGCATTTCCTTGAGCGTGGCGGAGTCGAGAATCTGCGCGCCGTTGTACGTGCCGTTTTCGAGATGCGCGATCATGAAATGCGTGATGTCCAGCGCGGAAACAGAAAGCGCGCCCGCGGGAACCGTGACGACGATTTCAAACGGCTTCGCGCCACCTGACGCGCGCAAAAATCCTTGCGACATGTCGGGAACGAAGTTCGGCGGCAGCGGCTGGCGGAATGTTGCGTGGGTCATTCCGAGCGGCTGAAAAATGTGGTGCTCGATGTAGCTGTCAAAATCCTCGCCGGAGAGGCGCTGGACGACATAGCCGGCGAGCGTCGCGCCGTAATTCGAATACGCGCCCATCGAACCCGGCGGAAAAATCTGCTTGGGCAGATGGGCCTTCAGATACTCGCTGGTCGTGGGGATGTGGTCGGACTTGAAGGTGATAAGGTCTTTGATGGCTTCTTCGAATCCGGGCGTGTGTGTCATCACGTCGCGCATGGTGATGGGCTTGCCAAATTGCGCCGGAATGTGGAAGTCGAGATATTGATTGATGTCAGTGTCGAGATTGATTTTGCCCTGCTGGACAAGCTGCATCACGGCCGTCCAGGTGAAAAGTTTAGAGACCGAGCCGACGCGGAAAAGAGTTGTGGCCGGCGAAACGGGTGTTTTGTCTTTCAGATTCGAGTAGCCGTAGCCCTTGGCGAAAATCACTTTGCCGTCTTTCACCACGGCGATGACCATTCCGGCAATGTCGTTGGTCTGGATTTGCTGCGGGATCATGCCGTCGAAAAAGGAAGTGAGATCGTCGGTGGTGAGTTGCGCGGGTCCGGTCGCGGAGATTTCTGACGCGGCGGCGGGCGCGGGCGCAGCGGATTTCTTTGCGGGGCCTTTTAGCTTCGGCAATTTGGGCGCAGGGCCGGTCTGTTTTTGCTGGCCCGCAGCCGATTGGCCGATGCTCTGCGCAACGGGGGGTATGTAGCTCAGGCCTTCAGACCTGAGGCTTTTCGCGGCGAACGGCAGGAGCACCAGCGCCGCCAGAAATGCGGGAAGGGACAGCGCGAGAACGAGTTCGCCCTTGCGCAGCCGCGCTCTCATGAGATCATTGGGCGCTCGCGAGATGCTCACGCGATTCGATTTCGGCACGAGGACCGAAAAGACACTCTGGAACAAATGTTTCAATTTACTGCCGGTGAGACGTGCGACATGTGCGCGCATCAGTGTCCTTTCATGAAAAGCCAGTGGTGGCGGGAATGTACAATCAGAACGCCATTCCGTCAACACATTACGTTTCGCGCGACAGGGTAGTTGCGCTCGCGCACCGAGATGAGTGAATTGTGCCAAATGACTTGATTCTCTGAGCACGCGTGGACGGTCTCTGCGCGGGCAAAGTTTGGCCGCCGTGGAGGACGGGCGGGTGAAGTCCTCCGCGACCGCCATAGATTACGGAAGGCTACAAAATCAGATCCCTCTGGGCGGATCGCGCGACTAGAACCTGTCGCATAAATACCCTAGCTGAACAACAGACCAACCTCAGGGGTTAAAACCCCTGAATTTTGGAGGCTTTTCGGCACGGCTGAAGCCGTGCCCTGACAAAGACTATTATGAGATGGCTTCTAGGCCGGCAACCCTGATTGGGCACCCATGCAAATCCCTGACATCGCGCCCGTCAGCTACCTGATTGTATCCAA
>DASUAV010000268.1:0-9159 GCA_035763605.1 Candidatus Acidiferrales bacterium | reverse complement strand
GTCGCCGCTCCGCCCGTAATATCGCCCCCGATCAAATTCGGATTTCTCGCTTCCAATTGCCCTGTCGTCAGCACGTTCCGTTTCAAAATCCGCTGCCGGAATCCGGGCGCAAATCGTTCGATCTGCGCCTCAATTTTGTCTGACACGTCCGCATTCGATCCATTCGGCACATGGCAGTAAGCCCAACCAGTATGTTTTCCCGCGGGCGCTCGCGTGCTATCGAACAAGCTTGCTTGCGCCACGAGCACAAATGGCCGCTCGCAAATCTCTCCGTCCCACGCCGCGCGTTCCGACGCCTCGATCTCCTCGATTGTTCCGCCTACGTGCACGGTTCCCGCGCGTTTGCATTCCTCCGCGCTCCATGGAATCGGCCCGTCCAGCGCCCAATCCATTTTGCAAACGCCCGGACCATATTGAAACCGCTCCAGCTTTGCGCGAAACAATTCCGGCAAACGTTCTCCCGCCATGTTCGCTAGCTGCTTCGGCGTCACATCGCACAGCACCACGCGCGAGGGTGGCAGATCATCGAGCGACTTCACCATTTTCCCCGTGACAATCTCGCCCCCGAGTGAACGCAAATAGGAAGCCAGCGCATCGCTGATTTTTCTAGCTCCGGCACGCGCGAACGGCCATCCAGCCACATGCTCCGAAGCCGCGAATACCAATCCGAAAGCGGCCGTCGGCATCTTCTCCAGAGGCAAAATCGAATGCGCCGCATTGCCCGCGAATAAAGCCCGCGCCCGCTCGCTCTGAAACAAACTTCGCGCAGCTTTCGATGCCGAATGCAGCCCCTGAAATCCAAAACGCGCCGCCGCAAACGGGCTCTTTGGAATTCGCGCATATCCCAGCAGAAGCGATTCGAGCTTTCCCCAGTCTTCCACGATCGGCCGCATCAACTTGCGGTAAGCCCCCGCATCTTTGCCCAAATTCTCCGCTGTGATGTCCACAGAACGGTCGGCAATCACCGCCGTCCCATCATCCAGCGGATGCGCCAGCGGAATCTCCGGCTGAATCCATTCCAGCCCGTGCTCTTTCAGCGGCAGCGTGCGAAAGAACGGCGATAGCAGCGCCATCGGGAAAACCGACGAGCACACATCGTGTAAAAATCCGGGCAGCGTCAGCTCTTCCGTTCTCGTTCCGCCACCGATCGTCTCCTTGCCTTCGACTACAATTACCGAACGGCCCGCTTGCGCGACAGTTATCGCCGCTGCTAGCCCATTCGGACCCGAGCCAATCACCACTGCGTCGTATTGGTTTTTCAGAGGATTCATCGAACCCGCAGAAGTTGTTGCATGCTCATAATCTAACACTCGCGCTTACATCGAATGCAGGAGCCGACCCGATCGCAGCCTGACTCTATCCGTGTTTTCAAATTTAGGAAAGACTTGCCTGGCGTGGCGCCCGCAATGAGGGGGAACGAATCTAGTTCTCTGTAAACCAGCGGAAACCGCTTCGCTGCTCTTTCTCCAGCTCACGAAAAACATTCAGCGTGCGCCCGCGCCTGTAATGCGAACACACCACCAGCAGCGCATTGATCAGCCCCAGCGCCGCCACATACGAGCCCGCATAGAGCGGCCCTTCCGTCGGCGCCACGAAGTATTCATTCGCATACCGCGCCACCGGCGAAATCGAACTGTCCGTAATTCCCACAGCATACGCGCCTCTCGCTTGCGCCAGCCGCAGCGCCTCGACCGTCTGCCGCAGCCCTCTCCGGAAGCTGATGCCGATCACCACGTCTTTTCTGCTCACTTGCCGCACGCGGTGCAGCGCTTCTCCCGCTCCGGACGCGCCCGTTGCGTTCAGCCCGATAACCATCAGGTTGTATTCCAAAAAACGCGCCAGGCTCTCCGCCATGTCGCCTCCGACCACCAGCACCGAATCCGCCGCGTACAACTTTTTCACCAGCGCGACTAAACGTTTCTTGTCGATGCTGTGGCTCAGCCCGCGCAGGTTCGCCAGGTCATGGTTGAGAGATTCTTCAATTCGTCCTTCCAATCCTGAATTTCCGGTGCTGCTTTCCAGAACGTCAAACGGTGTGGCTTGCGCCACCGAAAGTTCATGCAAAAAACGCCGGAAGTCGTGAAAGCGCGGAAATCCCATTTCTCGCGCGATGCGCAGAAGCGTCGCCGGCGCACTGTCCAGTTCCGCCGCCAGATCCCGCAAACTGTGCAGCACGTACCTTCGCGGATGCTCCAGCAGTGGACGGATCACCTCCTGCCTCTTCGGCGAAAGCGTTCTCACCAAGCTCGGAAACTGCAAATCGTGTTTGCGTTTCTGCTTTTTATCGGACACGATGCAACCTCATCGCGCTGACTCCTTCGGCTGGAAGGCGCATATCTAATACCAGTTCATCTCCGCGCGCAAGACTTGCTCGCGCATCGTATCGGGCGGAAGCGCCGTCATTTGCTCGCGTTGAAACCGCGCCGTAGATCAGTGCGTCACTGCATTGCAGCCATCGCGCTGAATCCGTTATAATTGAGGCGTAAACTCGATTCCTTGGGGGATCGGCGAATTACCACTACGCTGAAATCTAAGAAAAAGCGCCCTTTGCACAGATCCCGTTCCACAAAACACAAAATGAACGACGTCAGCGAAAAACTCAAACAAAAGCTGCAGGCTGAGATCGCGCAACTTGAGCACGAACTTCATGACGAACTCCCCAAAGAGCTCATGAAGGCTCGCGCGCACGGCGATCTCTCCGAAAACGCCGAGTACAAATACGCCAAGGAGCGCCAATCTTTCGTCTCCGCGCGGCTCGGCCAGTTGCATAGCCGCATGGCGGAAATCTCTATGGTCAACCTCAACAATCTCCCTCGCGATCGCGCCGCCTACGGTTCCACCGTGCGCCTCCTGGAGCTCAGCAAGTCCCAGGAAACAGAATACAAATTGGTCACTGCGGAAGAAGCGGACGTCGCCAAAGGCATGATTTCCACCTCTTCCCCCATTGGCCGCGCCCTGCTTGGCAAAAAAGTGGGCGACGAAGTGAAAGTCCAGACCCCGGCAGGCACTAAGGAATTTGAAGTCACGCGTTTGACGACAATTCATGACGAACTCTAGTTCGCGCCGTTGACATGAGCATAGAATCTCTTCTTCGTCCTTTTCGCTGGCTCTTGAGTCAAGCTGTCTCCGGACTGGCGAAAGCCCGCGTTCCTTCAAGCCTTTTGACTTCCATCAGTTTTGCGTTATGCATAGTGGCTGGAATTCTCTTTGGCGTCGGCGAATTTCCGTCGGCCGGTTTGGCGCTCATCCCTGCTGCGGCCTGCGACTTGCTCGCTCGCCCGCTGGCGCAGCGCCAGCCGCGCATCAATTTTTTCGGCGCCTTCCTGAAATCCGTGCTTCACCGTTATGCCGATCTCGCCATTTTCATGGGCCTGCTCGTCTACTATTCCACAGTGAATCGTTTTCTCTATGCGCTGCTGACCGGCATCGCCATGGCCGGAGCGGTAATGGTCAGCTACTCGCAAGCGCGCGCTGAGTCGCTCATTGACCGCTGCCGCGTGGGTTTCTGGGAACGGCCGGAGCGCCTCGGACTGATGATTCTGGGCGCCATTTTGAACCGCGTTCCTATCGCTCTCCTTATTCTTGCGGTGGGCACGAATTTCACCGTCATTCACCGCATTTACCACACCTGGAAACAGACCGAAGGCGTGCGCCGCACTTCCGCTCAGGAAGATGCGGCCAGCTCAGCACTTTCCGCACAGTTGCCCCGCCTTTCCCGCGCAGATTCTCACTCCGATGCTGTCCAGGCAGAGCACGCCGATTCGCAGCTACGCGATCTGCTCGCCCGCGCCGCCAAGCGCGGCGCCTGAGCAAGCGCTCGTCATCGCTTACGTCCGTGGGCGCAAAATTGTTTCAACTCATTTTGGTTTTGGAGAGGAACTTCGCAAAAAAACGCCGGGCCGAAGGAGAGGACGGCCCGGCGCAAGAAACAAATTTCTGCTGTGGCTCTACTGCCGCTGAAACGCGAACCGCCTCCGCATGCCAAATCCCAGCGCGAGCAATCCCGTGGCAAAAAGCGCTAGCGTTCCCGGCTCTGGCGTCGATGCTGTTGCCGAACCGAGCAAAACGTTGCTTCCGCAAGGAGGCGTTACTCCCGGCTGAGCCGAGCACGGTGACGTAAACACCAGAAACTGATCATCCGCGTTCAAACCGATCGTGCTTGAAAAAACCAGGGCGTTGGTGGAACCATCATTCCCAACCAGTTGCCCGTTTACCAGATGGCCGTTCAGATCGAAGCTGCTGCCAAACGGATTCGAGTCGTATCCGAAGATTGCGTATGCCTCGCCCGGCTGCACGCTGCCGAAGCTCAGCGTCATCGAAGTCGCCCCAAGTTTGAAGAGCGCGCTCACGTCCAACCCAATTACAAAATCCGCATCCGGCCCATCCCATCCAATTTCGTGATCATTCTCGTCTGCCAGCCCCAAACCCGTCTCGTCTGCTGTCTCCATCTTTTGGTACAGCTCCGTCGCCCCGCAGTTTGACAGAGTGTCGGTGCTGGACGGCGTCGCGGCCGAGCACTCATATCCGTAGGCCGTAATGGTCGCTCCATTTGATGTATAGCTTTGTGACGTGCCCAGCGCCATATCCGGCCCGCCAAATCCGAAGCTGAAACTCGTGCTTCCCGCAAATGCCGGCCCCGCCGCAAACATCGCCAAGACCAGCCCCAGTATCCCCGTTCTAGCCTTCATCTGTGCTCCCTGTTGGACAACCGTTCGGGCAACTCACCCGATAGTTCCTGTAGGGAGATGCAGCACGTTCACTACCAAACTTTTCTTTTGTGTTTACAGGAATTTACGGGAAAAATTGTTCGGGTCAAAATCGTAAGGTGTGCAAGTTTTTTCATTCAAGAGGGAACTGTAGGGAAGCCGCTAAAGATCTAAGAACATCTGGCCCTTTTTACTTAATCAATAGCAAGGAATTAGGCCAGTTCTCCACAAAAAAAGAGGCCGAGCGGTTTTTCTCGGCCTCTGTCCCGGTTGTTTGTTGGTTTCTGTCTCTAAGCTGAATGTGCCGTGTACCGCCGAACAGCGAAACCCAGCCCCAGGAGCCCTGTCCCGAATAGCGCCAAAGTTGCTGGCTCAGGTGTTGGGCTTCCTCCAATCGGCCCGGATGGCGTCGCCATCGAACCGGTTTCGAGCAGCACATCGTTATTCGCTCTGTTGCTGTCCAAGGCAGAGATATCGATGAACGCGTTCGTGGCAAAGTCCACCGAAATCGTCGTCGTCACGACGCTGCTTGGATTGTTTGTACCGTTGCCGGTCACCGTGAGCATTGGCGTCCCGGGCATTCCCGCCGTATTCGACTGAAATAGCCGGAACCCTTCGCCAGTCTGCACGCTTTGAATTTCCAGCGTCAGACTCGTGACCCCCAGGTCTGCCAGTTGGCTGAAATCGAGTTGCATGAAAGAATTTGACTCGATTTCGTTGTCGCCGTGCGGCCCACCGACAATTCCCAAGCCCGTTTCACCATCGCCGTCATCCTTTGTTGACAGCATCACGCCGCTGGTGGAACAGGATCCTAGACTATTGTCCGTGCATTGAAAACCCATAGCCGTCACCGTGTGTGAATCGAACGTGAACGTCGCTGTATCGCCGCTGATACTCGTCGGCGATCCAAAATCAATCGTCGTGCCCGTCGCAAAGGCCGGAGCTGCCCAGAACAAGGACACTCCGATTACCCATAAGGCGAATTTGTTCTTCATCTATGTGGCCTCCTTCATTTCCTTCAGATAATTAACCCAGGGTAGCGGGGGTCCCTCGGCCTCCAGCGTGCAAATTGCGACCAATTCGCACGCCGCCCTAGGCTGCACGTCGGAAGCCAAAACATCGTGGCAATGCTTAATCTAAGCTTCTGATACATCAATGTTTACCATACACCTGACACTCCTTTTGCGGAATCCTGTACCCCCCGTCTTTCACTTTTCTAAACCCGCCCTTCTGGGCCGGACTGGTACTGCCAATTTGTGTCTGCCATGGGGCCGCTGCCAAGCCCGCCCTACGGCGCAACGCAAGGCCATTGCTAAATATGTGAGAACTTTTGCACCGCTTCCACCTGAAGCTTTACAGATTATGCTGTAAGCCTTTGAACAGAAGAGGGTAAGGCATCTCTGCGCCAGCCTAAGGTTTGGGCCTCCACGTGCTCTGTGCACCGACGCGGGGTGATGTACCAGAATTGCGCCGCTGCTTTCTCAGGATCGCGCGTTAAGAGTACTTTCTCGGGAGGATCATGATGCGTTTCAAATTTGCAGCGCTTTTGGCTGGTGCGTTTCTGCTTTTAACAGTTCCAGCCTTCGCTGGGCCCACTAACTTTTGTGCCGCCGGGTCATACGGGCCGACAGACGTCGGTACCAGCGTGACAGCCGGTGGCCTTACGGCTACCGGTTGGCAGGGTACCAGCACGACCATGATGAACACTGCGACAGACCTGTCATGCAAGGACGAAGGATCCAACGAATTCGGCCTCGGCATTTTCAGTGATGTCGATGGTGAAATTAACACCCACAACTTCATCCAGATCGACGGGCTTAGCGGAGCTAACCTCACGGTTATCGAAAGCGTTCAGACCAACGAAGGCTTTGAGCTCTTTGGGTCCAACGGCAACGGCGTACTCGGCACCACGTTGCTCGGATCAGGCACAGGTTGTGGAACGTGCAGCGTGTCCGTGAACTTGGGCGACTTCGAGTTTCTCGATGTTACGGCAAGCAGCGGAAACATTCTGCTCGACAATGTAAGTGCCACGCCGGAACCCGGCACGTACCTCTTGCTTGGTACCGGCTTGCTGATGCTCGGCTTTATGATGCGCCGCAAGTTCGCTTCGACTTCCTGCTAACAGCAGCAGCCGAACGAACCTGCTCGAAGATTCACGGGGAAGGATGGCCCTCAGTCCTTCCCCGTTTTTCTTTTCCGCTGCCTTTTTTGAGTACGGCACCGACTCGAAGCTATTCTACCGCTGCTCAGTTTACCGTTTTCGGCGATTGAACCAGCTTCCCGTCCGTGCTAGGATTCGCACTTTCCGCAGGGAGCGAGGCGATTGCCGATGCGCCTCAATTCGATTCGCGCCGCGGTTCCTTCGGCCTCCAGGCCGCCGCTACATTCCTGTAAGCAACCACCAAAGCCGCCTTCTCCGCCATCAGAATTCCGTTCGCATTTGAAACTTATCGAGGTGAATCATGAAAACCTATAACACGGAGCACATCCGCAACCTTGGCATTGTAGGCCACGGCGACACGGGGAAGACGCAGCTCGTATCGTCGTTGCTGTTCACTGCGGACGTGACCCCGCGCCTCGGCAAAGTCACCGAAGGCTCGACCGTCACCGATTGGGACGAAGAAGAGATCGCCCGAAAAATTTCCATTCAGACCGGCATCGCTTATGCCGAATGGCAAGCCCCCGGTGCCGCTGAAAAGTGCAAAATCAACTTCCTCGACACGCCCGGCTACTCCACTTTCATCAACGACACCAAAGCCTCGCTGATTGCCGCCGACGCCGCGCTGATTCTCGTTGATGCCGCCGCGGGCTGCCAGGTGGTCACGGAGAAGGTCTGGGATTTCGCCACCGAATACGAACTCCCTCGCGCCTTCGTCATCAATTGGATGGACCGCGAACTCGCCAGTTTCGATCGCGCCCTCGCATCCATTCAGGAAGTCTTCGGCCGCGGCGCCGTTCCTGTCCAGCTCCCCATTGGCGCGGAGAAAAACTTCAAAGGTGTCGTCGACCTCGTCTCCATGAAGGCGCTTATCTACGCGCCCGGCGGCGACGGCAAAGCCAAAATCGAAGACATTCCCGCCGACCTCGCCGAAGCCGCTAAATCCGCCCATGAAGCGCTCGTCGAAATGGTCGCCGAAGGGGACGACGAACTGATGCAGGAATTTTTCGACAAAGGCACCTTGCCCGTCGAGGACTTGAAAAAAGGCCTGCACGCCGCGGTCGTTGAAAAGCGCATCTTCCCCGTGCTGGTCAGCTCCGCTCTGCACAATATCGGCAGCGATGCCATTTTGAATTTCATCACTGAGGAATTTCCTTCTCCTGCCGCGCGCGGCAAGGCCGTCGCCTACAAAGAGCCTGACCGCAAAGGCGAAACTGTCGAGCGCAAAGTGGACGACAAAGAGCCGCTTTCCCTTTTCATCTTCAAGACCATGGCCGATCCATTCGCTGGCCGCATCAGCTATTTCAAAGTGATGAGCGGCGTCCTAAAGAATGACGCCAACGTCGCCAACTTCAACCGCAACACCGTCGAGCGTTTCCAGCACCTCGAAGTCCGCCAGGGAAAAACAGCCGCTGCTATACCAGAGCTTCATGCTGGCGACATCGGCACCATAGCCAAATTGAAAGACTCCACCACTGGCGATACGTTGGGAGACAAAGCCGCCACCGTCTACTTCCCCGGCGCGCGCATCCCTGAGCCTTCCATCACCTTCGCCATCGAACCGAAAACCCGCGCCGACGAAGACCGCATCGGTGTCGCCATTCACCGCATTCTCGAAGAAGATCCCGCGCTGCGTTTCAGCCGCGACCCACAAACAAAAGAATTTTTACTGTCCGGCGCTGGCCAGCAGCACATCGAGGTCGTCGTTGCCAAACTCCGCAAGCGTTATCACGTCGAATTGACTCTCCATCCCCCGAAAGTCCCTTACCGCGAAACCATTCGCGGCAAAGCGGACGCCGAAGGCAAGCACAAGAAACAGACCGGAGGCCACGGCCAGTTCGGCCTCTGCCGCATCAAGATGGAGCCGTTGCCTCGCGGCTCGGGGTTCGAATTCGTTGACGATATTTTCGGCGGCGCCATTCCCAAGAACTGGATCCCCTCCGTCGAAAAGGGCGTTCACGACGCCGCCGAGCGTGGTTTCCTTGCCGGTTTTCCCGTGGTGGATTTTCGCGTCAGCCTCTACGACGGCAAGTATCACGATGTGGATTCCAGCGACATTGCCTTCAAAATCGCCGGCGCTCTCGCCTTCAAAGAAGCCATGAAGCAGGCCAAGCCCGCGCTCCTCGAGCCCATCATGAAGGTCGAAGTCTACGCGCCCGATCAGTATTCCGGCGACATCATGGGCAATATCAGCTCCCGTCGCGGACGCATCAGCGGCAGCGAAGCCCGCGGCCACAACGTCATCGTCCGCGCCCAGGTGCCCCTCGCCGAAATGCTCAGCTACGCCAACGACTT
>DASUAV010000267.1:0-3465 GCA_035763605.1 Candidatus Acidiferrales bacterium | reverse complement strand
TGCGGCTGCACGCCCAATTCCTGCGGCTGCAACTAAGCTTGCGCGCTCCCATTTTTCACTTGCTACGCCAGAAGGCCGCCCTCGCATCCATCGCCGCTGCCGCTCTGGTGTTCTCTCTGCAAGTCTCCCCAGCGCGCGTTGGTTCTGCACCAGCCTATCGCTACATTCGTATCGGAAATGCCAAGAATATTCGTGGTTCCACGCGCGCAGGTTACGCGCTGATTGGCGGCGGACAAGATCTCGACGAAGCATTCACCTGGCTCTGCGAACGCTCCGGTGGCGGCGACTTTTTGATTCTGCGGGCCAGCGGCACGGACGCTTACAATCCGTACATCCAGTCGCTTTGCCACGAAAATTCAATCGCCACGCTGATTATTCCCAGCCGCACGGCTGCGAACGATCCATTCGTCGCCCAAGCTATTCGCGCGGCTTCCGCGATTTTTATAGCGGGTGGTGATCAGTCCAATTACATCAATTTCTGGAGCGGCACTGCTGCGCAGCGCGCGTTGAACGCTGCCATTCGCAGCGGAGTTGCCATCGGAGGGACGAGCGCGGGCCTTGCCGTTCTCGGCGAGTTTGTGTATTCCGCCCAGCGCGATCTTCCGGACGGTCCCAATCTGAATTCTCACGCCGCACTGGCAAATCCATTCGACCCGCAGGTGGTGATTGTGCGCGACTTCCTCCACACTCCCGCGCTTCGTGGAGTCATCACCGACACGCACTTTCGCGCGCGCGACCGCCTCGGCCGATTACTTGTGTTCATGGCGCGCATCCTTGAATCAGGCAAGCGCGCAAAAATACACGGCATCGGTGTGGATCAACACACGGCCTTCCTACTGGATCCCGACGGCCAAGGCGTAGTCGCCGGGTCGGGCGCTGCCTACTTTCTCGAAGCAATCCACAAACCAACGACATGCAAGCCGACCCAGCCTCTCACGTTCGAGAATGTCTCCGTTCGCAAGCTTGTGGCTGGAGAGAAATTCAACATCCGACAATGGACAGGCGATGGCGCCTCGCACGCCATATCCGCGATTTCCGGCGTGCTGCGCTCAACTCAGCCGAGTGGCGCAATTTATTAACCGTCCCTTCGGAAATTCCATCTTCGTCTGCAAGGAAAATCCGCCACTCTACGATTTCGCCACGAAAGTGGCGGTGCTTCCCGCGGGCGCATCTGAAAACGTCCACGCTCCGGAAGTTGCGCGCATTCACACCCTATGCTGAAATACCGTCATCATGGCCACGCCGAGCAAGAGAGCCGTTGGCGCTGATTCCCGTCGCGCTGCGCTCCTGCGCCAAATTCCTTCCGTAGACGAACTCCTCGCTGCGCCCGAAACAGAGCATCTCATTCGTCGCGCCGGCCGCACTTTGCTGCTGAACACTCTTCGTAATGTGTTGGCCAATTTGCGGAGGAATGCCGGGAACGGCGCGGCCGCTGCTGAATTCGGCGCAGCGGGTATTCTGGGGAATGTTGCACAGAAACTCGACGCCGCGCTGAAACCGTCGCTCATCGCGGTGATCAACGCCACCGGAGTTGTCCTGCACACCAATCTCGGCCGCGCCCCTCTCGCCGGCTCCGCACTTGACCGCATCGCTGCAAGCGCCACGCGCTACTCGAACCTCGAATATGACTTAGCCGCTGGCCAGCGTGGAAAACGCGACGTGCACACCAATCACCTGCTCGCGGAAATCACCGGAGCCGAAGCCGCCATCGTAGTGAACAACAATGCCGCCGCCGTTTTCCTCGTACTCAATACATTTGCCAAAGACGCCGAAGTCGTCGTCTCGCGCGGTGAACTCATCGAAATCGGCGACGGCTTTCGCATCCCAGACATCATGTCCTCGAGCGGCGCGCATCTCCGCGATGTCGGCACCACCAACCGCACGCGCATCGCCGATTACCAGCGCGCCATCACAGACCAAACGCGCCTCCTGCTCCGCGTTCATCCATCCAATTTCAAAATTGTCGGTTTCACGAATCGCGCTGACCTGGCGGAACTCGCCGCGCTTGGCCGCAAAAAACACATTCCCGTTTTTGAAGATTTGGGCTCTGGCTGCCTAACCGATCTAAGCGCAGCAGGCGTCGGCGAACCCGTCGTGCGTGCAAGCCTTGCTGCCGGCGCGGACATCGTCAGCTTCAGCGGAGACAAACTCCTCGGCGGCCCACAAGCCGGCATCATCGCCGGAAAGAAAAAGCTCGTAGAACGTGCCCGCCGCAATCCCCTCTTTCGCGCGTTGCGCGTAGATAAACTCACCATCGCTGCGTTGGAAGCAACTCTCAGTGCCTATCGGCGCGGGGCTCTCGACGAGATTCCCGCGCTGCGCATGATTCGCATGAGCGCAGCAGAAATCGAAAGCCGCGCTCGCGCCTTTGTCGAAAAACTTCGCGTAGCACTCTCCGGTGAAGCACATCTCGAAATTCGCGATGGCTCTTCCGTCATCGGCGGCGGCTCAACTCCCGGCCAAAAGCTGCCCACAAAACTGATCGTCATCCGCAGCTCTCGTTATTCTGCCGTGCAACTCGAAGCACGCCTTCGCAATCCGCAAAATTCCGCCATGGAGATCGTGCCCGTCATCGCCCGCATCGAAAAAAACACGCTCGTTCTTGATTTGCGTACAGTGTTTCCTGGAGAGGAAAAGCCCTTGCTCGCCGCGCTCGCCGCCTCCCTCGTGTAAAGCCAGTCCAGCAAGGAGTGCAGGTACCAAAAAAGGAACTGTCATTCCGAGCGGAGCGAGGAATCTGCTTTTGCTGAAGAGACAGCCTCACAGGTGATTGATGCAACTCGCCACGCACGCCGCGCCGAACCCATTATCAATATTCACCACGCTGATGTTCGACGCGCAACTGTTCAGCATTGCCAGCAGCGCCGTCAATCCCGAAAAACTCGCGCCATAGCCCACGCTCGTCGGCACCGCAATCACCGGCGCGCTCACCAATCCCGCCACCACGCTCGGCAGCGCGCCCTCCATTCCCGCCGCCACGATAATCACGTGCGCTTCCACGAGCTTTTCGCGATGCGCCAGCAGCCGGTGCAGCCCCGCCACGCCAATGTCGTAAATGGCCTCCGCGCGATTGCCCATCATTTCCGCTGTGGCCAGCGCCTCTTCCGCCACGGGAATGTCGCTCGTCCCCGCCGTGACCACCAGAATCAGCCCTTTGCCGCTCACCTTCTTGTCGCGACGAATCGTTATGGAGCCGGAGAGTTCATGGAATTTCGCCTCCCGCGTCACGCGCCGCACCGCGGCATACACTTTCGCGTCCCCACGCGTAATCAAAATATTGTGCGACGATTTCGCGCGCAGCATGCCGCGCACAATTTCCGCCACCTGCTTGGGCGCTTTCCCGCGCGCAAAAATTACCTCCGGATATCCCTGCCGCAGCGCGCGGTGATGATCAATCTTCGCAAATCCCAAATCCTCGAACGGCAAATTCTTTAGCCGCTCCACCGCCCGCTCGCAGGACACTTT
>DASUAV010000266.1:0-4847 GCA_035763605.1 Candidatus Acidiferrales bacterium | reverse complement strand
GTCATGCCGCGCCGCACCACAATCGGCTCCAGCGCATCGCCGAACGGCAACTCCCCGTAATACAGCTGCGCGCGGTCTTTGCCCCACGGCATCGGGAAACTCCCCTCCAGCGGAAAGAGCGAAATTTCGCTCGTCAATTTTTGGAACGCTTCCTCGTTCATCTCGATCCCGTTCATATTGAACCGCACCAGCAGCTCGTCGCCTTCTTCCTCCGCCGCGCCCTCGATCACCGTCTGCAACAGGAACACGCGAAACGGCGAAGGATTCTCCTTGAAAAGCCGCCGCGCCATTTTCGAGCAGCTCGACAGGCGGTCCGACAAATTCAGCGCCTTTGAAATCATGATTTTCGATTCACCGTCTGACCACACCGATGGCGCCGAATTCTGGAACGCCACGCCGACGCCCAATTCCAGCCGAGGCAAATTGCTGGCCTCCGCCTTCGCGTTGTATGCCTGCGTCACTTCGATAATTTCCCGCGCCAGCACGCACGCTTTCGCCACCGCCCGCTGATTTGCGCGATTCGATTCCGTTTCGTAAATCGCCAGAATAATCGCGTCGCCTTCGAGGAACACTTTCGCCGCGCCGTGCCGCTCGAGCAGTCCCTTCACCGGTTCGTGCAGCGTCAAACTAAAATGCGAAGCCGGATTCAGCCCGCGCGCCAGCAAATCCTTGGTAATTTCCGTCGAGCCGCGCACGTCCGCTTTGATCACCACGTGCGACACTACGGGATCGTCCGCCGCGCCGCGCTCATCAGCGAACACCAGCTCGTACAAACTGTTGTTCGCCCGCGAAAGCTCCCGCTGCCGGTCCGAACGCACCAGCGCGATTTTGTCCATCAGCGCCGAAACGTGGTGATAATTCCTCTTGTCCCTCCGCAGCCGCATCAAATCCTGCGCGAACCGCAGCGCCGCCGCCCGCGAATCCTCTTTCGAGCATTTCCGCAGCGCCTTCGCCGCTTCTTCAATCCTCTTCAGCGAAAAATTTCGCGCCGGAAACTGGCTCAGCACTTTTTCCACGCGCTTCAATTCATCTTTCGACAGCAGCGCTCGCCGCAATTGCTGTAAATGTACCGGCGGACAAAAATCGCCCGACAAATTGCACAACTCGTAGCTCGCCAGCACGTAGCCCATCAATTCCTTTTCTTCCAAGCGCCGGTGCCACTCCTCGAGCAAACGCCCGCGCACTTCCGCGTCTCCTCTGCCTCCCGCGTCCGCCGCAGGATCGAATAACCTCCGCGCATTTTGCGGATCGCTCAAATAATCTCCCAGCCCGTTGCGGAACTGCTCCGTCAGGAAGTCCACCTTCTGCTTCGCGCCGTCCAGCTCCGGCCCGATTTCCGCCAGCTTGAATTCCACGTCCGCCTGACGCCGCCGCAGCACCGCCAGATTCATTTCCGCTTCCGCGCCTCCGCGCCTCTTGAAAATCCCGGGCAAAAATCCGTCCGTGCCGCCAACTTTCTTCAGAACTTCTTCCTGCTCCTCTTCGAGCTTGGCCAGTTCCGAACGCTTCCCCAGCGCCTGCTCCACCATTTTTCCGTAAACTTCCTGCGCGTGCCGCAGCTCCTGCGTGTTCGCATCGGTAATCACGAAATCCCGCAGAAAATCGATCATCAGCGAATCGAAATTTTCGAAGCGGTCCGGATCCTGCAAGAAATTCCCGAGCAGCACGTAATGTTCGAGGAACAGCGCGTCGTCGTTGCCGTTCTCCACGAACAGCAGCCGGTTGGTCAGCATTTCGTACGTCTCGGCGAAATCCTCGCCGAACATCGCGCGCCGCGACTTCGCCAGTACGACCTCATCGAGTTCTTTGAGCGTATGAAAGAGCGACTGCCCTACCCGCCGCACCACCGCTTTGCGGTTCGATTGCAACTCGGCGATTTGCGCCCGCCGCACGTGCGCCTGCTCGCTGTGCTCGAAATGCGTCCCGCGCGTGCGGATTTCTTCTTTGCATTCGACGACCAGGCTGGCGAATTCGCTCCCGATTTCCTGCGTCAAGAACTTCAGCACCGCAAGCCGGAACAGCAAATCGTACTCGATATTTTTTTCGAACTGCGCGCGCGTGATTCCCGATTGCAGCAACTCCGTCAGCAGTTTGCGAAACTGCGCCCCGTCCGGATTGCGCGTCTGCCGTGATTCCCGCGATTCTCGGCCGAAAAATTGCTGCAAATTCGCCGCGTTGCGCACCGCGCCCGAAAGGTACTGCCGAGCCGTCTCCAAAAATCGCGGGCTCAGAAACACGTCGTAGTGGATGTTGTCGATTCCCGGCGTGAGCGAACTGAGGCGCAGCTCCGCGCGATACGGCTCGAGCTTCAGGCGCGCTGGGCGGCCCGGCGTGGCGGTGTTGGTCTCCGGCATGGAAGCGGTTCGGCGCTGCTCATTCGACTGTAGCAGAATGGATTGCGCGGGGGGTGTCTCCGGAAGCTCCCGTTGCCCAATCAGATAGCGACGGTCACCGTTGCGGCTTGCTTCAATGCATGGTATGCAAGGACGATGCCGAGTAAAACAGCCTACGTGTTTGTCTTTGACGGTTTCGCAGATTGGGAACCGGCATCGGCTCTGGCCGAGCTGCGTCGCACCTTCGGCTTCTCCGTTCAAACGGTCGCCCTGGCGAAAAGCGCTGTTACCAGCATGGGCGGTATGAAAATTCTCCCGGATCTGCTCGTCAGCGAAGTTCTGCCTGATAGCGCAGCAATCCTGATTCTTCCCGGCGGCGACACCTGGATGCACCGAGAAATACCCGAAATCACTTCATTCATTCAAGCCATCAGCAAAGCAGGCCGTCCCGTCGCCGCCATATGCGCTGCCACACTCTCATTGGCTCACGCGGGACTGCTCGACGATCATCGCCATACCAGCAATGGCTACGATTTCATTCCCAAGTTTGTGCCTCAGTACAAAGGCCACAATCTCTACGAGAAAGTGCGCGCCGTCACCGACGGAAACGTCATCACCGCGAATGGCCTTGCTCCGTTCGCGTTCGCATCCCAGATTTTTCGCGCCCTCGCGCCGGAACGCGCAGCCGATATCGCGACGTATGACCGCCTATATTCCCGAGGTTTATTGGATTAGTACGCCGCAACGGCGCTTCACGCCACCATGAACACAGATCTGACAACGAGCCCAGCTGTTGCCGCCTCGCAGTGCCTGCACCTCAGCGCCTCCGGCCAGCGCTGCTGGCGCACCGCTGGCGAAGACGGTTTCTGCGAACGCCACAGCCCCAACGCTCCCCCGCAATTCGCATTCACCCCCGGCCGCAAACTCGCCGCCATCCTCCTCGCCGCCGCCGTCCTCTGGCCCATCCTCCTCGACCTCTACCGCGCCTTCCGCCGCTAACGAGCTAGTGTAATTTTTCGCGCGTCTTCACCCGCGTGCTCCAAATCAATCCTCATCACCGGCCAATCCGTCCTCATCCGCATTCGCTCCGGCCATTCCACAAACACAATCGCCGGCTCCGCGAAAATATCCTCCAGGCCCAGCGAATCGAATTCCTGCACGCCCTCGACGCGGTACAAATCCACATGAAAAACCTTCACCTGCCCCGTGAACGTATGCACCAGCGTGAACGTCGGGCTGGTAATCTCCTCTTCCGCCGCCGCGCCCAATCCGCTGATTATTCCCTTCGCCAGCGTCGTTTTTCCCGCGCCCAGTTCACCGCTCAACAGCACCAGCAACGGAGGACGCATTTTCGCCGCGAGCTCTCGCCCCCGCGCAATCGTCTCCTCCGCCGAATGCGTAATCATGCTATTCATAGTGTCAGAACTCGTTCATTTCGGAGCGTGCTGCTTGCTTTACCTGACAAGACGAAGACCTGCGCCCGTTTATCCTGGGCACGAAGGGCGTGACTCCCTGGGTTTCGTTATACCGGTCTGATCGTCACCCGTCACTTGTCACTCGTCACTGTTTTTGCAGCGCATCGCGAAGCTGCGCAAACGCCGCCGGTATGCACCGAATCAAATCCGTCGCGATTAGCGGCGCTTCCCCAAATTCCTCCGCCGCCAAATCGCCCGCCAGCCCGTGCAAATACACGCCCAGCGCCAGCGTCTCCGCCCAATTTTTCTCCGCGCCGAATTGCGCCGTCAGTCCCGCCAGCATTCCCGTCAGCACGTCGCCCGTCCCGCCGCTGGACATTCCCGGATTCCCCGTCGAGTTGATCCACGCGCGTCCATCCGGCGCCGCGGTCACCGTCCAATTCCCTTTCAGAATCACTACCGCGTTCCAATCCGCCGCCGCTTTGCGCGCAATCTCCAGACGATTCGCCTGCACCTCTTTCGGCGTGCAGCCAATCAATCGGCCCATTTCGCCAGGATGCGGCGTCACCGCAAGCATCCGCCCTTCGCCACGCAGCTCATTCGCGCATCCATCGAACGCATTCAGTCCGTCAGCATCGAGGATCATCGGAACTGGCAAGCCATTCGCCCCAGCAGGTTTGCTCGCCACGACCGCGCGTAAAAACTGCTTCGTCTCCTCCTGCGTGGTCAGCCCCGGACCCATCGCCAGCGCATTTTTTCCTTTCAGAATTTGCGCGAAGCCGCCGGAGTCGAAAACGTCGCGCGCAATCGTTCCCGCGGGAGTCGCGTGCAGCGGCTCGGTCATCACTTCCGGCGTGAATCCCGCAACGGTCGCGAGCGCCGGTTCGGGAGTCGCCACAGTCACCAGTCCCGCGCCCGCCCGCAACGCTCCTTGCGCCGACAGCGCCGCCGCTCCTGCTTTTCCCACCGAGCCCGCCACAATGAGCGCGTGCCCGTACAATCCTTTGTTCGAATCCGCCTTGCGATGAAACGCAATCCGCCGGAATTCCCACGGCTCCGTCCAGCGCACATTTCCTTTCGCAACTTCCTCGACCAATTC
>DASUAV010000265.1:0-10085 GCA_035763605.1 Candidatus Acidiferrales bacterium | reverse complement strand
AATTCGGCCCCCGAAGTACCGCTACAAGTACCGGGAGGGAGGAGCGGCGGAATATGAAAATTCCTGATTCGCGTATCAGGTTTTTCGCATCTAAGTTATAGAGTCTTAAGCGCCTCGGTCCAAAGCCTCTGTTGCAAGAGTGGTTGCTTTCGCTGGTCAGAGCTTCTTAGCTATAGCAGCATCGTTAGAAGCACCGTCATTCTAAGGAGGACTCGTGCAAGTATTAGACGCAGGGCAGACAGTGCGACACACGCAGTACGGAGTGGGCACCGTCACAGAATCAGATTCCGAACGCACCAGTGTCGAGTTTGACGATCATGGCCTCAAGAAATTCGTCACCAGCATTTGGAGCGCGGAAGTCGTAGGCGACATTCCCGGGCGCCCGTCAAAACCAAAGCGCCGCCGCCGCTCCGCCAAAGTCAAAGTATCAAAAAATTAGTTCCACGATTCTCCGAGATGTAAATTTCAATTTACTCTGCGCAGGAGTAAAAAAAGAAAAGAGCCTCGCCACCGCTCGATCTCACGATCCAGCGCCCTTCGCGAGGCTCTTTTGGCGCCCATCCGCTTCAGTGTCCGCAGAAGGGATAATTCCGGCGACATCAATTCGCGCCGAAACGGCGCTATTTCGATTTGCGCACCACGCCGCGAATGGGCTGCGAACCGAAATGTCCGGCCGCTGCGTTGCTGCCGCCGGTTGGTGTTGTGAACACCATGGTAATGTTGGAATACTGAACCGCCGCGCCGCCGTCAATGCAGACTTGCAGCGGTACCTGCGAGAATGCGAACCCTCCGTTCCCAGATACGTCGGCCAGGCCGGTCAACTCGAATTGCGGCGTGTACGATGGCGAGCCGGCAGGGCAATCGGCTGGATTCACGGTGACAGTAGCGCCCTTCATGGTGATGTGGTGAGTGTGAGGCTTGCGCGCGCCGACGGTATCGACGTTGGCGATGCCCTCAACGATCGCGTAGTCCGAGAGCTCCATCGTCAGCACTGCCGAGAAATTAGCCGTGCCGGAGTCTCCTTGTAAGTCGAGCGACCAGTCGCCGCGAATCTCCCACGGGCCTATCGTCTTGGGCACGCCTGCAACGACAAAGGTCGCCGGCGAGTAATCGTTAATGAGCCCTTTGAAATGCACGGGATTTGTCCCGTCAGCCAGAGCCGCCGTACCGAATGCTAATACCAAAACTGCAAAACACCGTACTGCCCAACCAAAAGCATTGCCGTTCATAGGAACCCTCCACGGTTCGAGTGTGGCGCATGGAAATCGCCGGAAGTTTATGGGGTACCGGGGCCTGGCTTTCGAACTTAGGCCCGTGGATCGCATTCCGGCGATTCCGCGCTTGAAATGTGGGAAGACAATCGGATAAGTCAAGCCGAGCGTCAAACAGCAAGGGACGGAACGGTCGAATTTTGGCCCATTTGCGGTGGAATACTGTTGTTTGCCGCAGCCGAGCACTGCGTTACAATCCCCTGAACACCCGCCTATGGCTGACGACCGGCACAGCGCGATGGAAGCGGCCACGGAGCATCCCGCATCCGAAAAGCGCCCAGGCGAGCGCCTGGATTCGTGGAAAGAAATTGCCGCGTACCTGAACCGCGACGTAACCACTGCGCAGCGTTGGGAGAAACGCGAAGGCATGCCTGTTCACCGGCACGTGCATGAGCGGATCGGCTCCGTGTATGCATTCCGCGCGGAATTGGACGCTTGGACGCGCAGCCGCAACATCGGCACGTCCAGAGAAAACGAGGCGAATGTAACGCCCCCGCAACTGGATGCTCCCTCCCAGCAAGAAAACCCGCTATCAAACGCTTCCCTGCTCAAATGGCTGTGGCCGGCGATCGGAGTGGTAGTAGCAGTTGCCGTGGTCGCTGGATGGTGGCTTCAGAGGAGCGAGTATTTTTGGCGGAATCCCATCGCAGGCGCGCGATTCCAGCAAATCACCGACTGGGACAGTTCTTCACAGGCCGCGGCAATATCGCGTGACGGAAGATTCGTGGCGTTTCTTTCCGATCGCAATGGACAGATGGACGTGTGGATCACGCAGGCAGGCTCCGGAGAATTTCATAATCTGACTCGCGGACGCGTGACGGAACTGGTGAATCGTGCAATACGGCCGCTGGGATTTTCTCCGGATGGATCGCTGGTCACGTTTTGGGCGCGTACGCCGGACGATTCAGACAGAAAAAACATCAGCATCTGGGCGGTGCCCACGCTCGGCGGCGAGCCGAGACCTTATTTGGAAGGAGCTGCCGAACTGGACTGGTCGCCGGATGGCTCCCAGGTCGCCTATCACACGACGGCGCCCGGCGACCCATTATTCATTTCGCAAAGCGGTGCGAGCGCGGGCAACCGTGCAATTTTCACCGCGCCTGAGGGTCTGCATTGTCACTTTCCGGTCTGGGGTCCAAACGCCGAGTACATTTATTTCGCCGAGGGGACGCCTCCGGAAAAACTGAATGTTTGGCGAATCCGGCGCGACGGCGGTTCTCCCGAGCAGATCACTTCGCGAGGCGGGGCGAGCTATCCGGTGCTGCTGGACGCACGAAGCTTGCTCTATCTTGCTACAGACGCCAGTGGCAACGGACCATGGCTGTATGAAATGGACGTAAAGCGGCGCATACCGCACCGGCTGAGTTTCGGACCAGAGCGCTATACATCACTGGCGTCCAGCGCGGATGGACATCGCTTGGTGGTGACCGTGGCGACTCCGGAGACGACGCTCTGGCGCATGCACGCGGGCGATTCGCCGGAAGAGACATCGGCTCCATCACGAATCTCACTCACCACGAACGCCGGACGCGCGCCGCGGTTCGGGCCAAATTATCTGCTGTACGTTTCGTCGGCCGGCACAAGCGATAGCATCTGGAAGGTTGCAGGTACCGGAGGAGTCGAAGAGTTGTGGCGCGGCGGTGGCGCGCTAGTCATCGGCGCGCCGGCGATTTCCGCTGATGGTCAGCACATTGCATTTCCCGCGTCACAAAATGGCCGAAAACTGCTCTACGCCATGCGAGCGGACGGGTCCGAACCGCGCGTTCTGGCTGATTCGCTGGACATTCAAGGCGATCCCGCATGGACGCCCGATGGACAATGGATTACCTTCGCGGCGAACGAACGCGGAGCACCGCACCTGTACCGAGTGCCTGCTGCGGGCGGGCCTGCCAATTTATTCTCGCGTGAATACGCGTTGGATCCAGCATGGGGCGCAGGCGGACGATTCGTGCTCTATTCAGGAGCGGACATTGGCACGAGGTTTACGGTGAACGCGGCCTCTGCGGATGGCAAGCCGTACAAATTACCGGCATTGAATCTAACGCGCGGCGCGAGGCATATAGTCCTGCTGCGAGATGGACATTCGGCGGTCACGCTGCAGGGCGAGCTGGAGCACAAGAATTTGTGGATCGTGGATCTGAATACGGGGCAACAACGACAGTTGACCAACGTGCCGCCGGATTTCGACATTCGCGATTTTGATATTTCGCCAGACGGGCGTGAAATTGTTCTCGAACGGGCGAGCGAACGCGCTGGTGTGGTCCTGCTCGATTTGGCGCGACCCTAACGCGAATCTGCTGGTCAAAGACTTCCGTCTTCGAGTTTCGAGAGCTTCTTGCAGGAACCGAGGCCGCGCTACAAGAGCCAAAGCAAAAGCTGCGAGGTCCCGGGACATTTGGCTGTGCGCTACGAATCCAAATCAAAAGGAAAAACGCAGAGTCGCGGCTGCGTGCGACTCTGCGCCATCAAGACCAACATTCGTGCGGCGTGGCGCGCCGACGTCTGGATCAACTTACGTGCGTGTACAGCAGGCGCTTGCCTGTGGGCGCAGTGGTCGTTTCGCTTTTCTCGGCGGTGACAAAGACATCGAAGTCTTTCGCGGTGGTCACACCCTTCACTTCGCCCTTGCGATTCTGGCCGACTCCGAGAGCGCCTTCTTTTTGCGCTTGCTGATCTCGCGGTTGCACCCAGACAACGTAAATGTGTTCGGGTGGCGTGAGACTTTGAGGATTCGCGAGATGATCCACTTTCACATCGAGGCTGGTGTTTTGATTTTTGGCGTTCCATTTGACTTCGACCGTGCCGGTGGCCGCAGGAACGCTGCGATCCGCGGTCATCTGAAATTTTTTGCCGCCCATGGGCCAGATGGACAGAAAAGCGGCGAGCAGAATAATTGTTTTTGTCATGGAAATCTCCCAAGCTGAAGATTCGCAGTTTGAGGTTGGACGAGAAGAGCACGCACCACTGCGGTTTCTGGAATTTCGATGCGCGGCAATGGGCTTTTGGGCCTGTACTACAGCGAGAAGGGAGCGAAAATAGGGTGCGGCGCGGCGCGAATTGCATAGGATTGGGGAGAGGATTCGCAGAAAGCGCTGACAGCCGCAGACTTTTGGAGACGGAAACTCTGCGCTACCAAGTTACTGTAGGCAATGAAAATGGCGAAGCCGAGATTTTTTACGTCGGGGGAGGAGTTTCGTGCGTGGCTGGAGGAACGGCACGCGAGCGAGGGCGAATTGCTGCTCGGATTCTACAAGAAGGAATTGGCGCGCGGGATCAGCTACGCGGAAGCGCTGGACGCGGCGCTGGCGTTTGGATGGATTGACGGCGTGCGGAAAAGATTGAGCGCGGAGGCGTACGCGATTCGGTTCACGCCGCGCAAGGCGCGAAGCATTTGGAGCGCGGTGAACACCAAGCGCGCGAAGGAACTTGAGGCGGCGGGACTGATGGCTGCGCCGGGATTGCGGGCGTTCCGCGAGCGGGATGAAAAGCGGGCGAAGTTATATTCGTACGAACGCGCGGCGGCGAAATTGGATGCTCGGCTTGAGGCAGTGCTGCGTGAGAATCGAGAAGCGGCAACGTTTTTTGACGCGCAGCCGCCGGGCTACAAACGCCTGGCGATTTTCTGGGTGATGTCCGCGAAAAAAGAGGAGACGCGAGAGCGGCGGCTGAGCGTACTGATTGCGAGTTCAGCCAAGGGAAAACGGATTGACATGCTGAAGCCAAAGCGGAAATGAAACGGCGAAGCGACGTTGATTTTTTTCTCAACGAGCGGACGGAGCGCGGAGACACGCAGGAAAATAGGCGGAGCATCCGGGCACGCTGAAAAAGCAAGGACTCGCCGTCGGCTGCGACAACTTCCATCGCATCAGCCGTAAGCTACAGGTCCGAAGAGTCCGAGCAGAGCTACACAAGGCGACGGCGGAGCAGGAATGGGCCGAGGCCGAGCAATCCAGTGGCGAGAAGGAGCAGCGATGACGGCTCGGGGCTCACACCAGAAACGAATTCGCCCACGGAGCAATCGCCTGGGTTGCTCAAACAGACCTGGACGCTTGCGGCGACAGGGATTTTCAAGTTTTGAGGGCTGAAAACCAATTCCAAATCTATACCTTCCCCGGAGAAATCGAAAAAATCCTCGCCGTTGAACGCCTGAACAGATGCTGTAGAGCCGGGTACATCGGGAGAAGCGAAAGGGAAACCACTCGTGAGGTCTGAGGAAGTCGCCGAAAATGCTCCGACGATGGAGTCAGTAGCCGGATCGAACTGAAAGGTGGCGGTGAAATTTCCCTCGGCGCCGCAGTCGCCATCCAGTGTAGGCGCTACGCAAACCGCTTCCCCCGAAAAATTTATAGAAACCGGAGTGGCCGAAGCGGTGGCGGGGAGAATGAAAAGGCAAAGAAAAAACAACAGCAATGAATAGTTCTTGCGTTCGAGAATACGTTTGTAAAGCGGCATCGTCGTTCTCCTGACGAACAGTTGGCGCTGCCAAGCGGCGCGCTAGGAATGGACCGAGCCGTGGGAGGCAGCATAGCAAGACATCGAAATCGCGGTTTCGCATGTTCTGACGCAAAGCGCAGCGTGGCAAGATAACCAGAAATAAAAACGGGAAGGAGTACGACTCCAAAACGGCAGATCCGGCGCGGAACAGGCCGACATTTCCCAGGACCCCACTCAGAAACCCTTGGCGCAACTGCTCTTGAACCTCAACGACTCCAAAAAAACCATGCGGAACGCCACGGCTGCTAGGTGACTGAGCACGTGAAACGCCGTTAATATGGACAATGCGCTGAAAGGAGTTAATGCAAGCAAACGTTGCTATTGCATAATCGTGCGGTGCATTCTTCTGCGACAAAACAGTAAGCGATTACCGACACGCGAAGAGAAGAAGGCCTGATATGCTGAAGCCGAACAAACCTTAGAGTTCTGCGTGTGCCATCAGGCGACCTCAGAAATGGCTCCCGAATGCATTCAAGTCGATTTTGACGCCGACCTTATTGGATATTTGCACCAGGAAATTGGGCAATTCAACATTTTCCACTTTGAGCTTTGCGAGGCCCTCCGCACGAGTCAGTAAGCCTTTGCGAATCATTCCGCTTACAAGAACGTCGTTAATTGTGAAGCCGAGCGTCTTTAGATAAAGCTGCGATTTGAGGGCGCAGATTTCGCTATCAGAACGATAGGCGGCGCTCGCGAAGGAAGGCTTCGTCCAACCCAGTTCGCTGCAGATGACGCGCGTGATTTCCTTCTCATCCCAAGGGATGAACCGGTACAGACCTAACTGGCGGGTTCCTGGGGAAACGATTCGTGAAAGGAGAGCCGTTGGGGCGAATTTGTATGAGTACTCTTTCACCATAAGATACGGAACCGAGAGCGTAGAAAAGTACCGCGGATTCCTCAGCAACTCGCGCGCGTATCCCGCAAGAAGCTCGATTGCGCCGCCGGGTTTGCGAAACGGTTTGGCGGTAAAGAACTTCAGGCCCAAATGTTCATCGGACCCCGGCTCACCGCAGCCGGTTATTACGGTTATGGTTTTGTACTTCCTTGCGGCACGAAGCAAACCCTGAGCAAAGCCCGACCGACATCCGAGGCACAGGCTGCTAAGCATTTCGGGGCGAGGCTGATGCAGCCAAGCTGTCAGGACCGGCTTAATTCCCAGCCTTAACTCGTTGTGCTTCTCCCACACGTGATCGACGCCCAGGATGGAGGTCGCATTGTTTATATTGGATATGGTCTCGGCAGGCATAAATCCGTTATCCACTGAATAGGCCAGAATTTTGAGGCCAAGTCTTCGCGCCAGAAAATACATAGCGTATGTACTGTCTCGTCCTCCGCTGAGTGCGACCATACAGTCATAAACAGAGCCTTTTTGCTTTCGTGCCTTGATGACCTGCAGAAGTTTTTCCTCGCCAAGCAGGGCGGTTGGAGCGCCCTCCTCGCGGCAATAGTTGCAAACTCCCTGGTCGTCAAAGGAGATCCGGGGGAATGTATGCGGCAGGACACATCGAGAACACCGTCTCAAGGATGACGGCTGAATCTGGGTCTCTTCCGCGCTGAGCACGTGGCAGCATGCATTGGTAGTGGACACGCCTAGACTCCTTCTGCATTCGACTCAGTTCGGAATGCCGAGTCGGACGCAATCGCCGACGCCTTCACTCTGAAAATCTGGAACACGAAGCAATTCATCATCCGAGGCGAACCAGTAGAAGTAAATGAGTTAACACAGAGCGACGTTCATCATGCGCAAAGAGTTGCGATAGTTCAGCAAAGAGGTTAGGAGGACGTGAGGCGACGGGAATGGCTTTTTGACATCGAAGGGTGACCGAAAGCTGAGGGTCAGGAGGCGAGGGAGTAGGGGGATTTTAGGAAACGGGAGGCGGAGCGGGCGGCGTCGGAGTCGGGAGCGAGCGCGATGGCCTTATTGTAGCGGGCGAGGGCTTTTTCGCGCTGGCCGAGGAGGTCGTACATTTCTCCGGCGCTGAGCGCGGCGGGCGCGGCAACGCCAGGATTCGCGTCAGGATAGTTCACGGCCTCATCGAAGGCGCGCGCGGCTTCGGCGTAATGTTTTTCATCTCGCAAGGCGCGGCCTAGCGAATTGGCGGCGCGTTCGACGTGCGCGGAGGGGAAAAATCCGGCGCGGCCGCGGCGAACGAGTTCGCGATAGGCGGCGATGGCCTGATCGCGCTGGCCGGAGGCGTTGAGCAGGTCGGCGACGGCAAGTCCAAAGATGAAATTGTGCGGGAAGGCCTGGTAATCGCGCTCGAGAAGCGGCATAGCTTGGTCATATTTCTTTTCGCGGGCGAGAAATAGGGCGAGAATCGTGCCGGCGTCAACGCTCTCTTCGCCGCCGCCGGCGACAGCCTGGCGCAGCAGCGCCAGTCCTTTTTTCCTGTTGCCATGCATGTTGGCGACAAAGGCGATGCTTTTTTCCCACCAGCTGAGGCTTCCCACGATGTATTGGAACGTGCCGACGACGAGTTTGGCGTCGTCGTAATGTGGGTCAAGTTTTAGGACGCGCTCATCATCGTGATAGGCGCCGAGGCCCTGCTTGAGCGCGCCGAGCCATTTTTTTTCGATCACGGCAGAGTAGACGGTAGCCAGCCCACGAGCGACGGCGCGGGCGAATAGCGCGTCGGTATCTTTGGGATTTTTCTTGAGTTCCTGAGTGGAAAGCGCGAGGGCGCGTTTCGAGAGGTCGTCGATTTGCGCGCGGACTTGCGGGTCCACCGGCGGCGCTTTCAGCTGGAGGAATTTGTTGCCCATATAAAGAGTCGCGTCGAGCTGGCCTTCACGGTCGAGTTCCTTGGCGAGGACGGCGGCGAGAAGGTGGTTGATGACGAAGGGGTCGTCCGGATAGCGCGAGCGTTCCTGCTCAAAGAGGCGGATGGCGGCATCGTAGTCCATGTTGTAGAAGGCCTCGAAGCCCCGGCGGGTGATTGCGTCATTGGGCTGAACGCGAAAAGGCAGAGAAGCGGAATAGGAGCGGGAGGGTTCGACATGGGCAGACTGGCCCGGAGAAGTGCGAGTAGCGGAAAAAGCGCACAGGATGAAGCCTGTGCCACTGGATTCGCACGGCAGCGCATTCGCAGAGTCTGTGCCACTGGGCTCGCCGGGGAGAGAGTTCGCAGAAAGCGGCGCTGAAAGCAGAATTATCAGTATCGAGAAAAGCGCAAGGTGCGCAGGAGCATCTTGCAAAACGAACTTCCGGCGGCGTGAAGGCAACGCGTGGCGTGCGCGGGTCATAGTCCCAAAGGCGTACGAGAGCTAGTTTGCCATATTCCGAAGGCAGGAAGTTGGAGGTTCGACGTTCGAACCGCCTGCAGGAGCTTGCGCCATCTCGGCCAGAGCGATTGAGTAAGGTCGCGATGACCCCAATTCCTAACTTCTAACCTCGAAGCCCCAGAATAGTACGCAGAGTTTTGCGTACTGTGGCGGAGATGCGTCGGTACTTTGGTACTAGCAAAATGAGCCGGGATGCCCAGTGTGTTCTGGAGGCTGGAGGTTGAAAACTAGAGGCTGGAAAAATCACTTAGCGAGCGGCGGCCTTCCAGGCTGCCTTGCGATCCGGCATCTGGGAAAGTCCTCGCTGAGAGGCGTGAGCAACGGTACAGGGCACAAAACGATTGCCATGAAGACGCGTACAGAGAAATTGTTCAATTTGGGCGCAGCGAGCGCAACGCCTGGTTTCCATGCGCCGCAAAATGCCGGCCAGCCCGCGTCCGAAGTCGCGCGAGCGGCCGTCGCGGAAATGATGGCGCAAGAAATTCGAGTGAAAGAGCAAGCCCGAAGCGCGCAACAGCACGCGCAAAATGCGCAAGATGCGCACGCCACAGCGGCGGGGCAGAGTTCCACGACACATGCGCGAGACTTGCGCGAAACGGCGGTTGCGCAAGCGCGTCCCGAGAGGCGCCATCGGCGGCGCGTGAAAATTTCCGCTCCGGTGCGCGTGCGACAAATGGACATCACGCGCGCGACGGAATTCGATTTGACGATGACGTCGGACGTATCGCGCGAAGGAATTTTGTTCGAGACTTCGCGTTCAAACTATGCGCGCGAGCAGGAAGTGGCCGTGGTTTTCCCGTACCGCCCCGGGCCGGGCGAGCCGGTGCGCGAGCAGCGCGGACAGGTGGTGCGCGTGGTGCGCGCGAGCGAGAGCCGCTACGGAGTCGCGGTGGCGTTTTTGGAAGGCGAGCCGAAGTACGAGCTGGTGACTTCCAATGGCCGGCCGATGTTCGAGGAGAAAACTGAGACGCGGCGTCCGGCGTCAGCGCGGCTGGAACAATGCGACAAGCCGCTCGTCCTGGTGGTTGACGCCGATGA
>DASUAV010000264.1:0-8067 GCA_035763605.1 Candidatus Acidiferrales bacterium | reverse complement strand
GGTTGAAAGTTTCCGCGAAAGTTGCCACCCTAGAGCAAACCCAGCTGGTTCTCACGCAGAGTGGCGATCTGAAGATAACGCAGCGAGCCCCGTGGGCTGGAAAGGTTGAGATATGCTGAGGTGGATGTTGGCGGTGTGCGCGATGGCGTGCATGGCGGTTCCCGCGCGAGGTCAGGCGGCAACCGGAATGAAGCGCGGAATTACCATCGAATTGGGCGGAGGCTTCGGGCACACGCAGTTCAATGCGGGACAAGGCTGGCCGAACGTGAACGGGTTTTACGGAACGGCGGCAATAAATCTCAGCAATTGGGTGCAGATCTTTGGCGACGCGAGCTGGCAGGGTGGGGCGATTCCGCAGGGCAACACGCGGCTCATTGGAAACCATCTTGGCGCTCGATTTTATGCGCGGCCGAAGTCGGGGAGTTTGAGTCCATTCGGCGAATTTATGGCGGGAGTGTCGCGGCTGGATTTGAATTTGACAGCTGCGCATCAGCATTTTTCGGAGCACGGTTTTTCGTTCCGTGCGGGCGGGGGGTTGGACGTCCAGGTTTCGCGGCACTGGTCGGTGAGGGCAATTGACGTGGATTACTACCGAACGTCATTTTTGCAGAGCCATCAGAACAACTTGTGGCTGAGCGCGGGGGTGGTGTTTACGATCGGCAATCCGAAGTATCCGGACTAGACTAGAGGCTGGAAGCTAGAAGTTGGAAGCTAGAAAAGGCATCCTGCGATTTGGCGAGGAGAATTTGAATGGTCAAGAAAAAAGGTTCCATGAAGAAGAAAACCGGGAAGCGGGCAGGTGCGAAGGCGCGCGGGAAAAAGAATGCACGCAAACGGACGAATACGAATTCGCGCCGAGGCACCAGACGAAAAACGCACAACAGCCAGCGGGGGCAAACAACGCGCAGGGCGCAAATTTCGCGCGGGCCGGACGTGAACCGCGCAGGAGTTGTGGCGGAGAGTGAACCGGAACGTTCGCTGGAGGCGGGGCAAGCCGGGGACTTGGAAGGATTGTCCGCCGTGGAAGATGCGGATTCGGAAAGCGTGCAGGAACTTGCAGAGGAAGGCCAGGATTTCGAGGCGGGGATCGTTGAAGGCGTGGAACGCGCGGAAGATGAGCCGGAAAAACGCATGCGCGTGAGGCGCGATGAAGAGCCGCGTCCACGGCCGAAGCGGCAAACGCTATAACGTTGACATAAGGCAATCCGTCCCGCCATTTCTAAGCTCCGTTGCAGCCTTGAACAGGGCGACGCATAAACGCGGGCGGTACTTGTTGCCGTTGGCGGCTCGTCTTGCGAGATTAATGCTTGCGAATGCGGCGGGCTGTGTTAAGAATACCTGCTCAGTGAGCGCCCATCAGGCTAAGGCAGAGAACTTTTCATTCATCGTCCATCCCAGGTGGATTCGCGTGTCCTGCTGGCGAACAGACGAGTTGCGCGAGCAGCGCGAAGGCGACGCTTTTTTTCGAAAGATGCATCCAACTCCGATACAGAAGGGCGCAGAGTTGCGCTTGACGCAATACGAGAGGATTGGTGACGAATGAAAATCGCGAGCGTTGCCGGAGCGTTTCCCAAAAATTATTTCAGCCAGGAAACGCTCAGCTGTGCGCTGAAACAGTACTGGGGCGACCGATTGAAACGTCCCGAAGTGCTCGACAAGCTGCACGCGAACGTGTGCGTGAAGGGCCGGCACATGGCGCTTCCGCTCGAGGGATATTACGGAATGGAAACGTGGGGCCAGGCGAATGACGCTTGGATTCGCACCGGCCTGGAGATTGGAGAAGAGGCGATCAGCAAAGCTCTCAAGCCGATCGGGCTTCCGGCGCGCGAGCTGGATGCAATCTTTGTGGTATCGGTGACGGGAATTGCGAGTCCTTCCCTGGACGCGCGACTGGCGAACCGCATGGGGCTGTGTCCTAACATCAAACGCAATCCCATTTTTGGACTGGGCTGCGTGGCGGGCGCGGCGGGAATTGCGCGAGCGGCGGATTATGTGCGGGCGTTCCCCGGGCAAACGGCCGTGCTGCTGGCGGTGGAATTGTGTTCGCTGACGATTCAGCGCGACGATCTGTCCATGGCGAATCTGATTTCCGCGGGGCTGTTTGGCGATGGCGCTGCGGCGGCGATTGTCGCCGGAGATGAACGCGATTTTGGCGGGCCTGAAATTGTAGCCACGCGCTCGACGTTTTATCCCAACACGGAAAGGACTATGGGCTGGGAAATTTCCGAAAAGGGCTTCCAGATCGTGCTGTCGCCGGGCGTTCCGGACGTGGTGCGCGAGAATTTGGGCCGCGATGTGAAGCAGTTCCTCGATGATTTGGGTTTGCGCCGCGAAGACATTTCGAGCTGGATTTTTCATACCGGCGGGCCAAAAGTTTTGGAAGCGGTAGAAGACGCGCTGGAATTGAAAGATGGCCAATTGGACGCCTCATGGGATTGTCTGGCGAACGTTGGGAATTTGTCTTCGGTGTCCGTGCTGCTGGTGCTCGAAGACGTGATGGCGAACCGGCGTCCTGAGCCGGGGACTTACGGAATCATGGGAGCGATGGGGCCGGGATTCTGCTCCGAGTTGATTCTCCTCAAGTGGTAAAGAAAAAAATCGAAAATTAAAAGAAAACACTTGGCAAGCGGCGCGTTGCGGAGTTAAAAACTTCAGAACGCACAGGCCAGGGACTAGGAGTTTCAGGCATTCACGGGCCGGAATGGGACCGATCTCCGCGAATGCGTCTGGGGGAGTATGAAGCGGGGGCGATTTGATACAGATGTGTTTGTGATAGGCGGCGGCGCAGCGGGTTTATCTGCCGCGATTGCTGCGAGACAAGAGGGCTTTCGCGTCAGCGTGGCGGACTGCGGAACTCCGGCGAAAGACGATTCGTGCGGCGACGTGCTGATGCCCGCGGGCGTGGCGGCGCTGCGCAAGCTTGGAGTTGGCCTGGGCCTGAATGATGGAATGCCGTTTCGCGGGCTGAGATTTGTCGAACGGCGCGTGGCAGCGCAAGCGGATTTTCCGGATGGCTGGGGACGCGGCGTGCGGTGGTCCACGCTGCACAAGCTGCTGATCGAGCGCGCATGGCGGGTCGGCGTGGAAATGAATTGGGGCGTGCGTGTGCGCTCGGGACAGGCAGGCGAGTTGACCGCCGATGGGTCAGGAGTGCGCAGCCGGTGGATTGTAGGAGCGGACGGAAAAAATTCGCGCGTGCGCAACTGGGCGGGGCTTGGCGCGGATGACAGAAGCGAGAAACGGCGTGCGCTGCGACGGCACTATCGCGTAAAGCCGTGGTCGGAACATGCCGAAGTGCATTGGAGCGCGGAGTGCCAGATGTACGTGACTCCGTCAGGCGCGACCGATGTCTGCTTGACGGCGTTTACGCGCAAGGACGGATTGAAGTTCGAAGAAGTGCTGGCGCGTTTTCCGGGAATTACGGCGCGCCTTGCCGGCGCAGAGGCGGGCGCCACGGAAGAAACGCAAACGGGCGCGGCGCGTTCGTTGCGGGGCGTTTTCCGCGGGAATGTCGCACTGGTTGGAGACGCTTCGGGCGGCGTGGACGCGCTGACCGGAGACGGGCTGGCGCTGGGGTTACAACAAGGCGTGCAGGTGGCGGCTGCGCTGCGAAAGAATGATTTGCGCGGATATCAGAGAGAGCACCGCAGAATGATGCAACGGCCGCGGCTGATGTCGCGTTTGCTGGTGATGCTGAACGAGCGCGGCTGGCTGAGGCGAAGATTGCTGAGCGCGCTCGCAGCAAATCCCGCGATGTTTTCACGGCTGCTCGCGGCGCACGCGGGCACGATGAATCTGCCGCGGCTGGTGCTGGATTACGCGCCGGAGTTCACATGGCAGGTTTTGACAGCGCATGACGCGTCGCCATCGCGGGACGTGAATGCTTCGCGCTTTGATGGGCGGTAGCGCCTGATATCCTAGGCACGGTCGAAGCCGAGCTCACCACAGCAGGCATAGCGCAGTCGTAAACGCAAAATCAAGAGCCTCAGAGTGGCGCAGAAGCCGCGATACTCTGCGCTACAAAAAATAAACAAAAACAAATGCAATATGGCCTGCGCGCGCTTTTCGGATATTCCTGGCGCGCTGTTCAGGCGTGGGCCGCGCGAATGTGAGAGCCGCTGATGAGAAAGTCCGCGGCACTTGAAGACGCGGGCGCTTCTTTTTGGAAAGGCGACCTGGGACGAAGGTGCTTGTACAGCTTGTCGCGAAGTTTCAAGCGCGCGCGCAGGAGACGCGTTTTCGTGGCCGCCACACTCAGGCCGAGCGCTTCGGCTGTTTCTTCGATGGAGAGCTGCTCGATGTCGCGAAGTTGAAAAACCACCCGGAGGCGGTAGTGAAGTTCTGAAATGGCTCCCTCAAGGAATCGGCGGATTTCGCTCTGGCTGAAAGACTCCTCGGGCGAAGGGCTCCATGATTTCAGTTCGCGCGGAATGGGAGAATCTTCGGTTTCGACCGGATCGTCAATGGAAATTTCGACGTAGCGGCGCCTGCGCAACTTCATCAGGCACTCATTGAGCGCGATGCGCACGAGCCAAGTATAGAAACGGGAATTTCCTTGAAATGCGTCGAGGTGCTGAAAAGCTTTGAGGAATGCGTCCTGCACAACGTCTTCGGCATCGGAGCGGTTCTGAGTCATGTTCCAGGCAAGCCGGTAGATGCGCTTTTCGTAGCGGGTGACCAGAGCTTCAAAAGCCTGTGCATCGCCGGATTTTGCGGCGACAACCAGCGCGGATTCATCGTCGCCGGCGGAGACCGAAACGCGGCGGTGCTGCACAGAGGCAGGGCGCGACGCATGAAGCGCTTGAGATCGCGCAAGCGCGAAATCCATGCCGGTTAATCCCGTTCCAACCGCTACACCCATGACTTGCCCCCTTGCGGCCGAAATGGCGCAAATTCACATTGAGAACTTCGCGGCAGAGCCGTAGAGCATCCGATGGCGCTGTATAATTTAGAACCAGGAACCGGGTGGGGTGTTAGTCAAGCGGCTAGCAAGAAAGTATAAAGGTCTACTGTACAGATACGGTGAGATTTAATAGGCTATATGCTGCCGACAGGCGGCAATTGGGTTTCTGCAGGCCGGTCGCGAATAGGATTTTATGGGTACAATCGGCGCCATGCCTGAGGTGATTCGTTTCGGGCTATTCGAGCTCGACTTGCAGGAACACGAACTGCGCAAGCGAGGAATGCGCCTGCGAATCGAAACCAAGCCGCTGCGCATTCTAGAGTTGCTGCTGGAGCGCCCTGGCGAAATTGTTGCGCGAAAAGAGATACAGGAAGCGCTCTGGCCGGATACGCATGTTGCGTTCGAATACAGCCTGAATACAGCCGTGAACAAGCTGCGAGCGGTGCTCGGCGACTCGGCGGAGAATCCGCGATTCGTTGAAACAATAGCCCGGCGAGGCTATCGTTTCATTGGCGCCGTACGTCCACCGACGGCGACAGAAACAACAATCTCTGAGGAACGAAGTGCGCTCGGCGCTACGCGAGCAGGGTCTTCGCGGAAAACCGCAGTTTCGCTTGCGGTACTTCCCTTCCAAAATTTGGGCGAGCGCGCTGATCTGGAATATCTCAGTGACGGCATGGGCGAAGCGGTGATTCGCCGCGTGTCGCAGATTCCGGCAGTGCGCGTGATGGCGTGGAGCACGGTGCTGCGTTACAAGCGCGGCGATTTGGACGCGCTCGCTGTCGGGCGCGAATTGGCCGTGCAATCGGTGCTGGTCGGGCGCATCGTCCCACAGGAAGAAACCGTTACGCTGAAGCTAGAATTGGTGGACGTCTCAAACGGCGCGCACATGTGGGGAGAAGAATATTCGCGCGGATGGAATGACATTCAGACGCTGCCCGGCGAAATTGCGCGCGAACTGGCATCACGATTGAAGCGCGGAGCGGGAGCCGCGGAAAAACTCAACGGCGCGGAACGTTACACGCAAAATCCAGAGGCGTATGCGGATTATCTGCGCGGGCGGCACCACTGGCACCGTCTGTCACCCGATGCGCTTCCGAGAAGCGTGGTGTACTTCGAGAGCGCACTCGCCAAGGACCCGGAATTTGGGCTGGCGCTCGCGGCGCTCACGGAAGCCTATCTGCTGTTCGCGTTCATCGGGCTTTTGCATCCGCGCGAGGCGCTGGCGCGAGCGCATGAGGCAGTGACGAAGGCGCTGCGCGTTGACGAGCAATTGCCGGAAGCGCATGCCTCCTTCGGAAACGTTATCAAGTTGCGCGAGCACAACTGGGCTACGGCGGAACGCGAATATTTGCGCTGCCTGGAAATTGACGCCAACAACGTCATCGCGCTGCGCGGATACGGCAATTTGCTTTCGGCGCTGGGACGGGACAAGGAAGCAGTCGAGGAGATTCGTAAAGCGCAAGAGATTGATCCGCTCTCGATGGTCGTGGGAATTGATGCGGCGTGGAATTTGTACATGGCGCGGGATTACGCGGAATCGCTCGAGCAGGCCGGCAAAATGGAAGAAATGCAGCCGGGCTCGCCGGCTTCCTCGCACTTGATAGGTATGTCGCTGACACAACTTGGCAGGTTGGACGAAGCGATCGAATGGCTGCGCAAAAACAGCGAACGTTCTTTCGGGCATTATGCGGCGCAAGCAGCGCTAGCGCATGCCTGCGGAATCAGCGGCAAGAAAAAAGAAGCCGGCGAGATTGTTGCGCAGTTGCGCGCGGCGGCGAAGGCGCATTACGTTTCACCGTTCTGTCTGGCGCTGGCCGAAGCAGGACTCGGAGAGAACGCAAAAGCTCTCGATGCGCTGGAAAAAGCGTTCGATGAGCACGACGTGTGGCTGATTTGGCTCGGACGCGAACCCCGGCTGGATAGCTTGCGCGCGGAGCCGCGATTCAAAGAGATGCTGGAGCGAATGAAGCTGGGTACTTCCGCCGGAAAGCTGAACTAGCCGGCTTTGCGGCGGGACTTTACGATGCGCGGCCCAGCGGATTCGGCCGGAGCGGCCGCAGTTTCCTTCTGGCGTGATTCCACGCGAACAGGCTGCTTTTTCGCGGCGCTACCGGCGGGCTTCTGCTCGAGACTTTTCTTCAACGCGGCCATAAGATCAATCACTGGCGCGACGGCCTGATGCTGGACGGCAGTGACTTCCCTTCCAGCGGTTTTCGCTTCCACTAAGGCTCGCAAACTCTCCTGATAAGTATCGCGGTACTTGTCCGGTTCGAAACGCGCGGAAAGATTTTCAATCAGCTGGCGCGCGAGTGTGCGTTCCTGCTCTTTGATTTCCGCCTTGCGCGTGTCGCCGTATTCGGAGGAGCGAATTTCGTTCGAGTAAAACATCGTGTGCAGCGTCAGGCCGCCCTCGCGCGGGCGAATGATGACGATGTATTCGCGATTGTGCATGCTGACTTTGGCGATGCCCGCGTAGCTGGCCTGCTGCATGGCTTCGGTGAGCAGGCGATAGGCTTTTTCGCCGCCCTCTTCCGGCGCGATGTAATACGAAGCGTCAAAATAGACCGGATCAATTTCGTCGAGCTTCACGAATTCGAGAATCTCCATGCTGCGCGCGGATTCCGGCTCGACGTTCTTCAGCTCCTCTTCGGTGAAAAGCACGTACTGGCCTTTCTCGTATTCGTAGCCCTTCTCGATTTCCGAGCGCTCCACGTTACGCTGGCAAGTCGGGCAGAAAAGCGGCTGCTTCAGGCGCGTGTGGCATTCTTTATGGAGCTGATTGAAGCTGATGCGCTCGGTGCGCGCCGCCGGCGAAAGCCGGATGGGCAGCGAAATCAGGCCAAATGTGAGAAATCCCTTCCAGGAGCTTGGCATAGTTGAGTGATTTTAGCGTGATTGGCGCGGAACGCCAAGCCATGTTCCGCAACGGTATGGCGAATACACGGCGAAGGTAAGCGCCCATGACGCGCTGTGGCAGTGAGTGGGCGGTGTATACTCCCGCAGGTTCCGGAGGACACGATGGCACTGGCTGGCACCGCGATTCGTGGACGTTCCTGGCTCTCGTTGTTACCTTTTGTGCTGATTTTCGTTCCGCGCGTAGCGGGCGCACAAACACATGCGGGCGTGCAGCATTGGGTTGGGACGTGGGCGGCGTCGCCGCA
>DASUAV010000263.1:0-3793 GCA_035763605.1 Candidatus Acidiferrales bacterium | reverse complement strand
CTGACCTTCACCCCTAAAGCCGCGCACGGGCGCATACGACTTTTGGGTTTGTGAACGACAAGGAAGCGACAAACTCGCCCAGAAAAGTTCTAAAATCGTCCCCTTGGGCGCGCCATTTTTTCCGGACGCTTTGCCATCCCTCTAATATTTAGAGAATGAAACGACGATCTTAATGCCGCCCGGGTGCTGCGGCTTTCACCAGCTTCGGCGGATTCTCAACGGCTTCCTTCGAAATTTCCTGCTCCGCCTGCGGCCTGCGCTCGATTTTTGTTTTTGCAATCTCAACCGGGCGATTCGTCTCCGCCGATTGCAGCAGTGCCTGAATCACGCGCACATCCGCCAGCCCTTCTTCGCCGGACGGCTCCGGCTGTTTGTTTGAAAGAATGCAATCCGAAAAATAAATCAGCTCTGGCGCGAATTGATCGCGCTTTTTGAAAACCTGTTTCTTCGTTTTCCCGTCGACCGTCAGATCGAGCTTCAAATCCTCCGCCATTTCATACCCCGGATCCATTTTCAACGATCCCTTCGTTCCCACAATTTCGAATTCCGAACGGTCCGTCGCGCCAAAACTGCACGTAAACGCCGCGATTCGATTACCGGGAAACTTCATCATCGCGCTGGTCATCTCCGGCACTTCCGCGAAACGCTCATCCTTTGAGCTCTGGTTCCACGCAAACACTTCTTCGGGCTCGGCTCGGAATAAATAGCGCGCCGCATTGATACAGTACACGCCCATATCGTAGATCGCGCCGCCCGCAACCTCTCGATCGAGCCGCGAATTTCCTGCCTTCACTTGCTGCGAAAAAATCGACGTGAAAATCCGCGGCTGCCCGATCTTTCCCGACTTCACTATTTCCATCGCGCTCAAATTTCCGCGTTCAAAGTGCAATCTGTACGCGATCATCAGCTTCACGCCCGCATCTTTTACTGCCGCAATCATCGTCTCGCATTCATCTTCATCCATCGCCATTGGCTTCTCGCACAGCACGTGAATGCCCGCTTCCGCCGCCGATTCCGTGTATGCCCGGTGCATGTTGTTCGGCAGCCCGATATACACCGCGTCAATTTCGCCGCTCTTCAGACAATCGCCGTACTGCTCATAGGTGTATGTGTTCTCGATTCCATATTTCCGCCCTAGCTTTTTGAGCTTTTCCGCATCGCTCGAAACCAGCGCCGTCAATTCCGAATTCTCCCGCGCGTGCTCGAATGCCGGCAGCACCGCAATCTGCGAAATGTATCCGAGCCCCACCACGGCATACCGGATCTTTCGCCGTCCGTTTCGGTTTTTTCGCGTGACCATAAAATTCCTCCAGCCCTAGCTCTCGCTCACCTTCATGGTAAGGACGCCGGCCCGTCCGGTCGATACAGCGAAAAGCCTACTCTGCGCGATGCAACTCGGCATAGCTCGCCGCCAAGTGAACGCGTTGCTCCCCCGCTATGCACGTGCTAGCATCGCGTTTGTCTCTGTCGCGAGGTCTACCATGAGAGAGTTGCTCTTCTTCGCCCTGTCTGCGGGAATCACGGCCATCGCCTTTTCGGCACAAGCGCAGCCTGCGCGGCAAACCCAAACCTTTCAGACCGATTCCGGCGCCGTGAAAATCACTCCCATCTACCACGCCAGCCTTCTCATCGAAGCCGCCGGCAAATCCATCTACCTCGATCCCGCGAAGCCTGCCAATTTCGACGGCCTGCCGCCTGCCGACCTCATTCTGATTACTGACATTCACGGCGATCACATGGATCTATCTTCAATTTCTAAAATCACCAAACCGGGCACGGAAATTTTCGCTCCTCCCGCGGTCATCGCTACCGTCACTGCCGCGAAACCGATCTCCAACGGCGAAACCAAGCACTGGAACGGCTGGACCATCGAGGCCATTCCCATGTACAACATCAAGCGCGGCCCCGCGCCGGGCCAGCTCTATCATCCCAAAGGCCGCGGCAACGGTTACGTCCTCACCTACGGCAACAAGCGTTTCTATTTTTCCGGCGACACAGAAAATATTCCCGAAATGCGCGCGCTGAAAAACATTGACGTCGCCTTTGTCTGCATGAACCTGCCTTACACCATGCCGCCCGACGAAGCCGCCGAGGCCGTCAAGGCCTTCCACCCCCACATAGTCATTCCCTATCACTATCGCGGTTCCGACCTCAGCGTTTTTCAAAAGGATCTCGAAGGAACCGGCATCGAAGTGCGCCTCCTCGACTGGTATCCGAAATCCGATTAATTTTTCCCAACTGCATCCTTCCGTTGTCGCATCTCCGTAATCTGTTCTAAACTTCGTCCGTCGTTCGCAATGATTCCGTCCCTGCATGAGAGGAAAATCATGAACCGGATTCCCGCGAAAGAAATATCTCAGCCAAGTCTGTTCTGCCGCCTCTTCGTTATGTTGATAATCGCAACTCCATTTTTCATCCTCGCGGTCGCTACTAACGCACAAACCACAAATTCCGCAAACCAAACCAGCACGCAGGCCCATGCGGCAGCGCCAAATCTGAAAACCACGCCCACTCTGTATCTCGTCGGCTACGCCCATCTCGATACACAATGGCGCTGGGAATATCCGCAGGTGATTTCCGAATATCTGCCCGACACCATGCACAAAAATTTCTCGCTCTTCGAAAAATATCCGCACTACATCTTCAATTGGACCGGCGCGAATCGCTACATGATGATGCAGGAGTATTACCCCGCCGATTTTGCGAAGCTGAAGCACTACGTCTCCACCGGCCAGTGGTTTCCCGCAGGCTCTTCCATGGAAGAAAACGACGTGAATTCGCCTTCGCCCGAATCCATCATTCGCCAGGTGCTCTACGGCAACGAATATTTCCGCCGTGAATTCGGCAAAGCCAGCGAAGAATATATGCTCCCCGATTGCTTCGGTTTTCCTGCGGATTTGCCCAGCATTCTCGCAGCCGCCGGCATCAAAGGTTTTTCCACGCAAAAACTAACCTGGGGTTCTTCTGCTCCTGTTGGTGGAGCGGATTCTCCCGAAAACACTCCCGTCGGCACTCCTTTTAATGTTGGTCGCTGGATAGGGCCCGATGGCCACGAAGTCATCGCCGCGCTAAATCCCGGCAGCTATTCCGGCGGCGTCAGTTACGATCTCACCAAGAGCGCCGCGCCTCCAAACATTCGCAATTTTATTGACTGGCCCAAGCGCGTTGAGCAGGACGGAAAAACGAGCGGCGTTTTCGCCGATTATCATTATTACGGCACGGGAGACATTGGCGGCTCGCCCGATGAAAATTCCGTCCGCCTCGTCGAAGAAATGGTCACAAAAAGCATGGGCGCGCTCCCCCCGCATAATCCGAATCGCGATGATGACAATGAAAACGCAGCCGACGCGCCGTCAGGCCCGCAAGTTCGCATGGGCACTGGCCCGCTTCACGTCATTTCGTCCGACGCGGATCAAATGTTCAAGGATATTTTGCGCGAGCATCTCGCTTCCGGCCTTCCAACTTACAAAGGTGATCTGGAGTTGACCAATCACTCCGCCGGCTCGCTCACTTCCGAAGCCATGCACAAGCATTGGAACCGCGAAAATGAAAATCTCGCTCGCGCTGCGGAAGCGACTTCGTTTGCAGCATCATGGCTCGGCGCGCGTCCGTATCCTCTCGAACGCCTCAATCATGCCTGGCGCCTCGTCCTCGGCGGCCAGTTCCACGACATCATGGCCGGCACCGCCACTCCCAAAGCGTACACATATTCCTGGAATGACGACGTCATCGCCATGAATCAGTTCGCGCAAATCATTCGCAGCGCGACTTCTGGCATCGCATCGGAGTTGAA
>DASUAV010000262.1:0-9310 GCA_035763605.1 Candidatus Acidiferrales bacterium | reverse complement strand
GATTACGCCAAGTGGCTGCCGCAAATTTTCATTGTGTCGCAGGTGAGCGTGGCTTCGGCGAATGGAAACGCGGCGAATCCGGCGTCAGGGCCCGTGGAAAAAATCGAGATTCGCCACGCGGACGGGAAAAAATGCGAGCGCTGCTGGAACTATTCTGTGCACGTGGGCGAGAGCAGCGATTTTCCGACGCTCTGCGAACGATGTCTTGTCGCAATTGCCGAAATCGAACAGAGCGGGAGTGGCGCGGCAGGGGGCGATTGAAGTGGGCGGAAGCCGGATGTCGTGGCGGTCGCTTGCCCTGATCATCGCGGTGGTGCTGCTGGCCGATCAGGCGACGAAACACGCGATTGAGCGGTACACCACCGGCGATTATTTCCACGTAGTGATTCCGGGGCTGCTGAATTTAATTCACACGCATAATCCGGGCGTGGCGTTCAGCATGTTTGCCGACGCGCATTCACCCGCGGTGCGATTTTTTCTGGTGCTTTTCTCGTTTGGCGTGATTGTGTTTTTGTTTTGGCTGCTGGCTGCGGAACGAGCGGGCGGCCGGCTCGGCCAGATTGGGATGGCATTGATTCTGGGTGGCGCCGTCGGGAACGTATTGGATCGGCTAACGAGGCGCGGCGTAACGGACTTCATTGACCTGCATGTGGGGAGTTATCACTGGCCGACTTTTAATGTGGCGGACTCGGCGATTGTGGTAGGTGCGGTAATTGTCGTGGTGGAACTGTTCCGGGATTGGGGGCATCCTAGAGGACAGCAAGGGGTGAGCTAGGCCATGCATCCGTATCTCGGAACCATTCCTACGCCCTGGGGCGGGATTCCGGTTTATTCCTACGGAATTTTGGTCGCAACGGGGGTGCTGCTGGGATTGTGGTATGCGCGCCGATATGCGGCGCATCACACGGCAGTTGATCCGGAGCGCGTGTGGAATCTGGGAATTTACATGGTGCTGGCCGGACTGCTGGGCGCGAAACTGTGGTTTATTGCTTCGAGCGGCGGCTACTTCTGGCAGCATAAGAGCGAGATTTTTGCGTTTTCGACGCTGCAATCCGGAGGAACTTTTTACGGCGGAGTTTTGGGCGCGCTGCTCGTTGCAGTCTTGTACGCGCATTTCAACGGACTGCCCGCGCTGAGTCTCACCGACAGTTATGCAGCGGGACTGCCGCTGGGTCATGCCATTGGGCGGCTGGGTTGCTTCGCGGCGGGTTGCTGCTTTGGGAAGCCAACCTGGCTGCCGTGGGGCGTGACGTTCACTAACCCGCGCGCCGCGGAGTTGGTTGGAACGCCGTTGAATATTCCGTTGCATCCCACGCAACTTTACGAGGCGGGAGCGGAATTTCTGAATTTTGTGATTTTAGTGTGGCTGGCGCGACGGCAAAGATTTCGTGGGGAGATATTCGCCACGTTTTTGGTGCTTTATGGTTTTGAGCGCGGACTGATTGAATTCGTGCGCTGGGATCCGGGCCGGACTCTCTTTCTGCACGGAAGATTTTCGCTGATGCAGGTAGTGAGCCTGGCGTTCATCGCTTGCGGTGCGTGGATTCTGCGAAAAGGCGCGAAAAGGTCCCGCGCGATGCGAACGTCGGCAGTGGCGCCCGCGCGGCAGTGAGCGAGCTTCGCACGTTGCTGATCTGAATTCCGATGAAACCAGAATCTGCCGCAGGGGAGCGCGCGAGTTCCGCGCAGAATCGCGCCCGCAGCGTCACTCTGATTGTTGCTGAAGGAGAAGGCGGTCAACGGCTCGACCGTTTTTTGAGCGAACATATTACCGAGCTGAGCCGCACGCGCATTCAGGCGCTGGTGGAGCATGGGCGCGTACGCGTGAACGGCGGGACGGCGAAGAGGTCGCAGCGAGTCGAGACCGGCGATTCGGTGGTAATGGAGATTCCCGCGCCAGCCGCTTCGGGCGCGAAAGCGGAAGCGCTGCCGCTCGAAATTCTCTACGAAGACCCGGATGTAGCGGTGGTGAACAAGCCGGCGGGGATGATCGTGCATCCTGGAGCGGGAGTGAACAGCGGCACGGTGGTGAATGCGCTGCTGCACGAATTTGGAGAGCGCGGTGAGCTTTCTTCAATCGGCGGCGAACTGCGGCCGGGAATTGTGCACCGGCTGGATCGGGAAACCTCTGGCGCGCTGCTGATTGCGAAAAACGACGCGGCACATCGTGCGCTGGTCGAGCAATTCAGCGGGAGAAAAGTTGAAAAGAGGTACGTGGCGCTGGTGCATGGAAGCTTCAAGGAAAATTCCGGGCGCATCGAGCTTCCCGTGGCGCGCGATTTGCATCGTAGAACTCGTATGACCACACGCCGTCGTGAAGGGCGGGAAGCGCGAACCGACTGGCGAATGATTTTGCGGCTCGATGGTTATAGTTTCCTGGAAGCGGATTTGCATACCGGGCGTACGCACCAGATTCGCGTGCATTTTTCGGCCATTGGGCATCCGGTAGTTGGCGACACGCTTTATGGAGCGCCGCGTGAAGTGAAGGCGGGTTCGCAAACTTTGCCGCGCCTGGCGCGGAATTTTCTTCATGCCGCGCGGTTGAAATTTGCGCAGCCTAGCAGCGGGAAAGCGATTGAGATTCGTGCCCCATTGCCGTACGAGCTTGCCGATTATTTGCGCGAATTGGGGCGCGCGACAGGCGTTCCGTCAGTTGACGTTGACGCCGCGCTTCGGCCGTACCTATAATTTCGGAGTTCTTGTGCAAAAAAGAATCCTGATTGCGGCTGCGATTTTCTTCGCCTTGCTCATGTGCCGGCCGGCGCCTGCGCAGCAGATACCGCCTCCTCCGGGAGCTCCTCCGCAAAAAACGCAGCAGACGCCTACGGCTCCAAAGAGAGTATTCAACGTGGGCCTGGTGCATTTGGTGGCCGCGGTAATGGATCGCCGAAACAAGTTCGTCACCAACCTTACGCAAAATGATTTCGAGGTGTTTGAGGACGGCAAGCAGCAGCGCATCACGTATTTCAGCACGCAGGCGAATTTGCCGCTGCGCATCGCGATGCTGCTGGATACTTCGAACAGCATTCGCGACCGGCTGCATTTCGAGCAGGATGCGGCGACGGATTTTCTGTACAACGTGATTCGTCGTGGAAAAGATGAAGCGTTTCTGATGACCTTTGATAACGAGCCGGAGGTTATTCAGGACTATACGGGCGATCTCGACCAACTAAGCTCCGTGATTCAGAAGCAGAACGCCGGCGGCGGCACGGCGCTGAACGACGCCATCTACCTGGCGAGCGAGCGGCTGGCGGACGCGCCTGCGCCCACTGGGCCGGATAAAGACATGCGGCGCATCATGGTGGTCATCAGCGATGGCGACGACAATTTGAGCAATCATGCGCTGAGCGACGCGATTGAAATGGCCGATCGTTCCGGCGTTTCCGTCTACACCATCAGCACGAATAACGACTGGGTGAGCGTAGACGAAAATACGGAGACGTCGCACAAATACGCATACACGGCGGGAGACAATGTTCTTCGCGAGCTGGCCGACGAAACGGGTGGACGCTCGTTTTTTCCGTTTCGAATCGACGATTTGGCGCAATCTTTTTTGGACATTGGCAACGAATTGCGCAGCCAGTACTTAATCGGTTATGCGCCGTCGTACAAGGAAGCAGACGGTCAGTTTCACCGCGTGGATTTGCGCGTCGAGCGCAAAGGACTCACGGTGCGTTCGCGAAAGGGATATTTTGCGACTGCGCCGGTCACTTCACCTGCGGAACCGGCGGGCTCTCCTGGTCATCCGTAAGGGCTTTTTTCGGAATCTGCTCGGAAGTTTGCCTTCAGGAACTATTCGCCGGCACGGCCCGGAGCGTAATAACCGGCGCGAGTCAAAACCTTCAGGTCTTTTTGGTCGGTATCCACTTTGATTTTGCGGAAGCCGCCATTGGCCGCGGTGTCCGTCGGATAGTACGCGACGATGTACTGGCTGCGAAGTTCTTGCGAGATCTGATTGAAGGCCTTGTCTAAATCATTGTCATTGCGGATCGGAATCACGCGCCCACCGGTTTCATAAGCCATCTGATGCGCTACCGAGCCGCCACCGTACATCTGCCCGCTCATGAAATAGCCGCCTGGTTCGGCGATCAGCAGGACGTGAATGACGGCATTGGCTTGCTGCGCTGCGTAAATAGCGCTCTTCAGCGAGCTGGTGCTGCCTTCGTCCTGCGCGTCGGTAAGGATGATGAGAGCTTTGCGTCCCGTTTCTCCCGGAAGCTTATCGGCGCAGACCTGGTTAATCGCATCGTAGAGCACCGTCCCTGGCGGGGTAGAACTGGAAGGGCCCATCGCGACAGGAGCGTTGATTTCCGCTTTATCAATAGCGCGGCTCAAAACATCCTCGTCATCGGTGAAATCGGCGAGCATGTTCACCGTAGTATCGAAGGAAATTACTGTGGCGAGGTCGTCTTTTTTTAGAATGTCTCGAAGAAAGCGCGTTGCAGTTTCCTTTTCCGCGCCGAGAAGGTCCTGCTGGCTGCCGCTCGTGTCCACCATCATGGCCAGCGTGATGGGATCGTTCATGTCTTTCGAGAAGAAAGAGATTTTCTGCTGTTTGCCGTCTTCGAAGACCTGAAAATCCTTTTGCTCGAGGTTTGGCACGATGGCCCCATGCTTATCGCGCACCGTGACGTAAAGACGTACCAAGTTGACGTTGATTTTTGTTGTGCCGCCGACCTGCGGAATTCCCTTAGACTGTCCAGGCTTCTTCTTATCAGGAATCTGCACCGGGATTTGCGGACGGGGAGCAGCTTCGGCGGCCACCGCAAACGGAATTTCGCGCATCTCAAATTGTGGGGAAATTGCGAGCAGCGCAAGACCAGCGGCGCTCGCCGCTACGGAAATTACAGCCAGCCGATATTTGTTGCGCTTATGCATGGCGGATACTACGATGCTTTTTCCAGCGGAACGGATGCGTCAGAATAGCAGTTCGGCCCGCCGGGGGCTACCTGGGGATTCAGGCAGGGGAAAATGAAGCAAATCGCTTCGCGACAAGTGTGGCATGGGATACTGCTCCTCGTTTTCTGCGTGTTTGCGCAACAAGGCCGGGCGCAGTCCGCGAGCACGCAAACGAAAATCCCGCCTCCGCCTGCTGCGCAGAATCCACAGAAGCCACCGGAGCAGCAGAGCAAGCCAACCAATACCATACGGATTAGCACGAGTCTTGTGCTTGTGCCGGTGACAGTCAAAGACGGAAGAGGCGACCTTGTCGCTGATTTGCAGCAGAATGATTTCCGCATCTTTCAGGATGGCGTGCAGCAGAAGATTCAAAATTTTTGGGACCAGGCGTTTCCTGTCTCCGCCGTCGTGCTGCTAGACGACAATCTTCCGACAGGCGAAGCAAAAAAAGTGCAGCAGAGCCTCGACAGCATTGCTGCCGGTTTTTCAGTGAACGATGAAGTCGCGCTGGTGCGGTTCGACGAGTTTCCAAAAACGGTGCTGGACTTTACGCAAAACAACGATGCGCTTTTCGCGCAACTGAAAAAAATTCGCACCGATGCAAAAGAGGGCCTGGGTTCGCGCTATCCGGCTACTCCGTCGTCTACCATGACGGATCCGCCGCGCGTGAATGGGCACACGGCGGGAGGCGCAGCCGATATTCCTGTGCTCGGCACGAACACCAACGGCGTGACGAAGCATCTTGATGACGCCGTGCATTACGCCGCGGAAATGCTGCGCAGCCGTGATCGTTCGCGGCGGCGGGTAATCTTCATCGTTTCGGACGGCACGAATGACCGCAACAACAAATGGAGTTTCCGCAACACGCTGCAACTGTTGCTCAGCTCCAATGTTTCCGTGTACGCAGTGGCGGTGGATTCTCCTCTGGACGTCATCACGTTCCAGGGAAAAGGACGCCTGACGCAATACACGGCGCCCACCGGAGGCGACGTGATTGCCGCGAGCAAGCCGCAGGAGATTGAGCGGCTGTATGCGAAGCTCGCGGATGAAGCGCGCAACCAGTACACGCTGGCATTCAGCCCTTCCAAAACAGTCGGGCAGGGCAATTGTCATTCGCTGGAAGTGCGCGTAGAGCGTCCGAATTTGTTCGTGACTGCGCGGCAAGGTTACTGCGCGGAATTTCCGCGGTGAGTGCAAAGCATTCCGCGCAGATTTGTTCTTGACTTTGCGTGGGAGCGAACGTAAAAAGGGAAAGCGAGCAGGATTCGCGAGAAGTTTCGCGGCTGGCTCGCGGGGAGAAGCTCAAAGCAGTTGAATGCGCGCGACAGCCGGAAGAGAATTTCGGCGGTCACAAAGATTCGGGGCGGCGAAATCGCTGCCCCGTTTTTTTTTGCGCACGAGAACTTTTATTTTGAGCTCGCGTTCGAGATGGAGATGAGCTGTTCGTGCGCGGGGCATATTGGCCCGTAGTCGCAATAACGGCAACTAAATCCCGGGCGAGCAGGGAAATCGGCGGCGCGAATGGAATCGGCAACTTCAGCGACGATGTCTTTTGCTTTTTTGAGAGCCTTCACGTCGCGCTTGGTTGCGACCGCTTCGTTCGTCGTCAGGTTGTAAAAGACTAATCGCTCCGCATCCAAATCAAAAACATCCTGAGCGGCCAGCGCGTACAAGCTGAGCTGCAAACTCTGATCGGCCTGCTTGGGCCGCTTCGGAGTGCCGGTCTTGTAATCGACAATTTCGATTGTTTTTGGGCCAATGCGGTTGACCTGATCCATGCGGCCAGTGATGACCACATTCGGATCAAGCGGCAGCTCGAACGCTTTCTCTTGATAAAGCACGTCTGCCGGCGCGCTCGAGTACGAAGTGCAAAACGCCTGAAGCTGCTCTCTTCCAGCGCTGCGATACTCCTGCTCTTGATAATCGTCCTGAAATCCGGCAGCGTGCCATTCGCGGTCGAAAATATGCATGACTTCACCGAACTCAACGCTGCGCTTTTTGCGAAGCTCGCGCACAAATTCGCGTACCGTGAGATGCATTACGGTGCCGAACGTCATGCTCGCTTGCGGGCCGCCGCGAATGCCCCAGGACTGCTGCAGCAGATATTTCATCGGGCATGTGCGGTACGTCTCGATTGCGGAGGCGCTGAGTTTCAGCGGCTCTGAGCTTGGCGGATGATAAGACTTAGCCCAAAGCGCAACGCGCGAATAGGCTCGCGAATCCAGAGGAATCGAAGGAAAGAGCTGCGGAAAAACGGGATCAGCGGGAAGAGAGCCGACCGTTTCTTCCTCTTTTGGTAAGCGAACTTTGGGCGCCAACTGTTCCGCATGAGCTTTTTTCAAGCGCGGGTCTTCAAGAATGTCATCGAGAAAAGGAGAAGGCTTCTTGCGATTGTTCACGACTGTGGAAAGCGTCAGCAGCCGGCGTGCGCGCGTTAGCGCGACGTAAAAAAGCCGCCGTTCCTCTTGAATGCGGAACTCGCCTTTGGGCTGCTCCTCTTTCATCAGCGCCTCGGGAAATTCCAGCACAGGGGCTTGCGGGCGCGCGGGAAATTCACCATCGGAGAGCGTCAGCACGAAAACGTGATCGAACTCCATGCCCTTGGCGTTGTGCACGGTGAGCAACTGCACGGCGTCGTCGGCGCTATCTTCCTGCTGGACAATTTCGCCGCCGGCCTGAAGGAAGAAGTCGAAGTATTCGATGAAGGCAAATAGCGATTTCTCTTCGCTCTTGCTTTCCCAGTCAGCGATGAATTTTGCGAAGCGCTCGAGATGCAAACGGTCGGCATCGGACGGCAACGGCGAGAGACCTAGGCCAGAAACAAGAGCCTCGAAGACTACGTGCGCGCGCGCGCGATTGGCGAGTTGCCGCAGTTCGCGCAAAAACGAGACGAGCTCGGCGGATTTCATTTGCGGAGTGAACGGGAACTCGCTCTGCGGCGATTCGAGCACATCCATCAGCGATTGATTTTTCCTGGCGCGCTCCGCGAGGCGAAGGAGATCGCGCGGCTCGAATCCCCAGTGCGGAATGGCCAGCACGCGGGCGCAGGCGACATTGTCCGAGCGCACCGCGATAAGCCGCAGATATGCAATCAAGTCGCGGACCAGCGTGCTCGACAGAACGGAAAGTCCGCGGATGATGAACGGGATCTTCTTGCTGCGCAGAACGTCCACAATTCGCGCGCGGTGCGCGTGCTTGCGGTACAGAACTGCGCAACTGCGCCACGGCCGGCCAGCGGCGTGCAATTTTTCTATCTCACCGACCACCCAGTGCGCTTCTTCTTCTGGCAACGAAAATTCGGCGATGCGGATTTTGTCTCCAGCCGGATTATCAGTGACCAGCGCCTTGTGCGGTAAAAACGCGGGCCGCTCGTTGTGCTGAATCACTTCGCTGGCGACATCGAGAATACGCTTGGTCGAACGATAGTTCCGAGTCAGAGAGCGCAGCGGCAAGTCGGCGCGGGCGTTCTTGTTCACCCCGCAAAACCGCTCAAAGAAAATCGTAAAACTGCCGAACGATGCGCCCCGGAAGCGGTAGATCGCCTGAGCGTCATCGCCGACGGCCAGTATGTTGCGCTGATCGCCCGAGAGCAGCCACAGCAATTCCAGCTGCGCGATATTGGTATCCTGAAATTCATCCACGAGAATGTAGCGATATTGTTCACGCAGATTCGCGAGGCGCGTTTCATCCGCGCGCAGTAATAGCACGGAACGCAGCATCTGCCCGCCGAAAGTGATGAGATTGCGTTCGCGCTGTAAGCGTTCGCTGATGCGGTAGGCGCGCGAAACTTCTTCGAGGCGCGCGAGGCTTTCTTCTTCTGCGGTGCGTGCTTCTTCATCGAGCGAATTCTTCTGCGCTTCGTAAACGCGCCGGAGCGTATCGGCGTAATTCTGGTAGTCATCCGGCGTGACCAGTTCATCCTGGCAGCGGGAAAAGAACTTTTCAAAATCGCTGAGGAATTCTCCCGGTTCGGCGAGGCGCGTGTAGTGCTTGAGTGCCAGTTCGCGCAGATTTTTGCGCAGCAGAATCCAGTGTTCCACAGGCTCAATGGACTGCAATGCGGGATTCGCCTCCCGCAGGATTTTTTCCAGGCAGAATTTGTGAAACGTGCTGAGCCAGACGCCATCGGCGCGCGCGCCCGCCGATTGCCTGACGCGCCATTTCATTTCTTCCGCGGCTTTGTCGGTGAAAGTGAGCGCGAGAATGTTTTCGCCGGAAATCTCGGGATGAGTGTCGAGCAACTGGCAAATGCGCCGTGTAATGACACGCGTTTTTCCCGTGCCCGCGCCGGCGACAACGAGGAGCGGGCCTTCGCCGTGCTCCACGACGGCGCGTTGCTCGGCATTCAGTTCAGCGAGTGCGTCTGAAGAGATCAATGAGATTGAATCCTGTGGATTGTCGCGGCGCCGTA
>DASUAV010000261.1:0-5961 GCA_035763605.1 Candidatus Acidiferrales bacterium | reverse complement strand
CGGCGCAGTACCGGCGAGGGATAAGGATATTCTCCAAGTGTTTCCGGATCGCCGCCTCCCAGAACCTCCACCAGCCAGTGGTGAAAGTGATCCACCGGATGATCGAGAATCGCCTGGAAGCGGCGGTCGTACTCTTTTCGTGCCTTGTCAATTTCACTTCTCAGCCGGACGCAAATGTCTTTTTTCTCGCGTCCCACGCGCACTTCTTCCGGCTTCAGCATTTTGATGTCCTGCATCGAGACTTTTGCCACGCGGTCGGCGCGCTTGTGCATGTCGCGCTCGTTCGCTGGAAGCGCTGAGACGTCGAAGGTTGCTGTTGAATCTTCGGCAACAGGTTCGGATGCGGATTCTTCCGCCGGAGTGACCTGCAATTCCTCTTGCACAGAAATTTCTTCCGCTTCCGGAGTTTCCGTTTCCATCTCTTCCGGCGATTCGAAGGTTTCAACCGGAGGCGGAGCTGGCGCGGGCGCTTTCGCTTTCGGCGCGGGGACTTCGCGCGGCGTCGCCTTCGCAGGTGCTGGTGCAGGCTCGGGCGGTGGCGGTGCTTCTACTTCTTCGTAGTCGGAAGCCTGCCGCTCGTACCGTTGCGTCATGCCAGCGATGAAAGTGGAAAGCACGGAGAGGCTGGCGCTCACCGATGCGGAGCATGCTTGTGCGCGCAACATGGCCGGCAGCGCATTGGTGGGCCGCGTCGAGGAGCATGCCGACACCAAATCGGCGTAGGCCTGCTGCAACTCCTCAATGGAACGCTGCAAAGGCGCGAGATTGTCGCGTATTGCGCGCGAAACCGAATCGTCCAGCGCGCGTCCGCGCGATTTTTGGGCGTCGCTCATGCGGGGATATCCACTCGCGATTATGGAAACGCGCGCAGAGAGTGTCAACACGCTTTCCCTTCACGCGTTCCATGAGCGACATTGTTCTTTGCGCCGCCGTGCTGTGTGCTACTGCGCCGCCGCGTGCGCCTTAATCAATTCATCCAGATAATCCGGTTTGCTTGAAACACGCTCCAGATGCGGATAGCGCTGCCCGCCGCGATAATCGACGGAGACGGTCTTGTAATAGTCGTTGTCAATCACCAGCAAACGAATCGGCTCTCCGCCTTTTTCTGCCGCCTCGATCGCGTCGTTGAGAATGTCCTCGGTGTACACGCGCCCGTTTACTCCCGCGATGGTCATTCCGGAAGTCACTCCCGCTTTGTACGCCGGCCCGCCGACGATCGAATCTTCCACGCGGCCATCGCGCCCGATGTCGAGACCAATGGAATACGTCAGCCCTGGATTCCCGCCGCGCAAGCCTCTCTCCGGCGGCTTCGGCGTGAACACCAGCTTCCATCCGCCATTTTCGATTCCGCCCTGCGGCGATTCCGGCGACAGCGAGGTCAGCCGCGTATGCAAAAACTTCGCCCAGTCGTACGGCACGATTTGATTGAGCGCATTCACCACATCATTGAACGTGTACGTCTTCAGTTCCGGCCCATTGTTCGCGCCGCCATGAAACAAATGGCAGAAATCGTCGATGGATTTTTGCCCGTGGCTCTCATCGTGAATGATCGTCGCAACCCACAGCCAAACCAAATCGCCCTCGGGATAATAGTCCGTCCCGCGCCGCCAGTTGAACCAGCCCGGGCCGCCGCGCAATCCGGGCACGCCCGTCGCCGTGTCCTGCAAATCGCGCCACGTGCGCCCGGGACGCCCCGGCCCAAGCTGCGCTGCGATGCTCGCCAGATATTCATGATACTGGTCGGGAGTCCACAACCCGCTGCGCGCCGCCAGCATGGGCCCGAGAAAGTCCGTCAGCCCCTCGTAAACCCAAAGCAAATCATCCTGCATCGGCTTTTCGTAATCCGGCGTCGCTAAATCCGCGGGACGCCGGAATTTCCCGTTCCACGAATGCATGAATTCGTGCGAAAGCAATCCGCCCAGCGCCATGTCCGCATTCGGCCCAATCGCGGCGCGCTCCGGCAATCGGCTATCGTTGCATTCGTGATGTTCGAGGCCAAAATGCGCCACATGATCGCTCAGCGTCAGCAAAAAATGATAATCGCGGTAATGCCGGGTGCCGAAAAGCGCGCCCGACTCGGCCACAAGATTCGTCATCTTCTGAATGGTCTCCGGTCTTAATTCGAGCGCCGCTTCGCTGTCTGCCGCAATATCCATCTCGTGATGAATCGGCTCTCCCGACGGCGTGATGTTGATCACCCGAAAATATTCCCCGGCGATCACCGGCGAATCCACCAGACGGTTGAGCGTCACCGGCTTGAATACAATTTCTTCGCCCGCATGGCTCGCTTCCGGCAACGGCGTTCCGTGCTTCCATCCTGCCGGCAATTTCAAGCTCGCCGCGAACGTCTGCTGATTGATCGGCGGCCCGGCGACGTACAGCACATTCTGGTTCCAGCTGATCACCGCCAATTTATCCGTCGAAGATGCCGCTCCTGACGCGAATCCTCCCGCTTGCGGCTCCAGATAATCGAAATCCGCGTCCAGCCGCGTTACGCCCTCGGGAACATTCACATGGAACGTGAACACGTCCAGCGTGTCGCGCTCCCATGGAATTTCTTTTCCGTTCGCACTGAATTTCAGGCCGGTCACGTTCGAAATCGGCCCATCCGGCCCGTGCTCTCCGGGAATCCATTTCGGATAGTAAAGCGTCAGCGGACCGCCATGCACCGGCAGCACTTCGTGCGTTTTCACCAGCCCGAGCGCCACCTGCGAAGCGTCTACGCTCACGCGTATCGTCCCGGTCTCCTGCGCGAATGATACGCGCACGCACAAAATCAATAGCGCCGTGAGAAACGCCGCTCCCGACCAAGACAGTAAAATCCGCTTTGCTTTCATGCCGTGCTCCTCTTCTTATGGAATCGAGTTTGCATATCTTTACGCCAGAACTTGGTAAACCTCGTCCAGACACACCAACACCGCCGCTCGTCTTGCAGCGAACCGCAAATCATACGCTAATTCGCACGCGCCAAATGTTTTTTGTTAATTTCTTCTCGCGGCCTGCGGCTATAGTCCTACCAACCGCTGCAACTGCTCGGGGTAACGCTCGCCGTGAACTTCTACCTTCGAAGATTCGCTCTCGATTTCGCGCAAATCATCCGGCGATAATTTCAACGAAACCGCCGCGATGTTTTCATCCAAACGCGAGAGCTTCGTCGTCCCAGGGATCGGCACGATCCACGGCCTCTGCGCCAACAGCCACGCCAGTGCAATCTGCGCAGGTGTCGCCTTCTTTCGCGCCGCAATTTTTCCAACCGTCTCGACGAATCGTTGATTCGCCTTCCGCGCCTCCGGCGTAAATCGCGGCAGAAGATTGCGGAAGTCTCCGCTATCGAATTTCGTGTTCTCGTCCATTTTCCCCGTAAGAAATCCTCTGCCCAGCGGGCTGTACGCCACCAATCCGATGCCCAGTTCGTCGAGGACCGCCAGCAAATTTTTTTCCGGCTCTCGCCACCACAGCGAATACTCATTCTGCACCGCAGTCACAGGCTGCACCGCATGAGCGCGCCGAATCGTGCTCACGCCCGCTTCCGAAAGCCCAAAATGTTTCACTTTGCCTTTCTGAATCAATTCCCTCACCGCGCCGGCCACGTCTTCAATCGGCACGTTGGGATCCACGCGATGCTGATAGAACAAATCAATGTGATCGGTCCTCAGGCGCTTGAGCGAAGCGTCGCACACTTCCGCGACGTGCTCCGGGCGGCTGTCCGTTCCCACCTGCTTCCCGGTCTGCGGGTCAATTTTGAATCCGAATTTCGTGGCGATCAGCACTTTGTCGCGCAACGGCGCCAGCCCTTCGCCCACGAGCTGCTCGTTCGTGAACGGCCCGTATACCTCCGCCGTATCAAAGAACGTGATTCCGCGCTCCACCGCCGCGTGCAAAAGAGAAATCATCTCCTTCTTGTCATGCGGCTGGCCGTACGACGCGCTCATCCCCATGCAGCCCAGCCCCAGCGCCGAAACTTCCAGCCCGCTCTTCCCCAATTTCCGGTTCTGCATGATCACCTCAGCCTTCCACCAATCGAACCTTTTGCTTGCTTGTTTTCTTCCTGTCTCCCTGCTTCTTTGCTTCTTTGCTTCTTTGCCTCTTTGCTTCCTTGCTTCGTGGCTCTCCTGACTCACTGTTTCTTTGACCGTATTCACCACAAGCACATCGCGTCGTTGCCTTTTCTCGTCACTCGTCACTCGCCAGTCGTCACTGCTTCTGAAGCTTCTCCTCCAGCCTTCGCTTCACCACCGGCCATTCCGAATCCGTAATGCTGAAATACACGCTGTGCCGGATCCTCCCGCTCGCCGTAATCATGTGATTGCGGAACACGCCTTCTTCCTTCGCGCCAATCCGCAAAATCGCCGCCCGCGAGCGCTCATTCAGCGAATCCGTTTTCAGTTCCACGCGAATGCATCCCAGCGTCTCGAACGCGTGCTTCAGCAGCATGTACTTGCATTCCGTATTCACCGCCGTACGCTGCCATTGGCGCGCCACCCACGTCCAGCCAATCTCCACGCGCCGGTGCGTGCGCTCGATATTCGCATAACGCGTGCTGCCAATCACGTTTCCCGTCGCGCGCTCCACAATCGTGAACGGCAGCGACATGCCGCGCGCCTGCCCCGCCAGCGCCGCGTCCACGTACGCCTTCATTTCCTCTGGCGTGCGCACCGGCACGGGAATCCACTTCCACAAATCCTCGTCCAGGCCCACTTCCGCCAGCGCCGCGTGATGCGCTTCGCGCATCGGCTCGAGCTGCACGTGCTCGCCCCCGAGCGTCACCGGCTCGACAATCATTTCATTAGAAACCGCTTCCGCCATTGGTTCTCTTTCTGCAATGTAACAGCTTTTGATGTGCTTGGATTCTGCAAGGTCGCAGCATGAATTTTATCGGCGGCTCAGAGGAATATGTGTGGTGGCTAGCGATCTTTGTCAGGGCACGGCTTCAGCCGCTGAGGTACTTTTTTCGAGTTTGACACAGGGCCAAGAAGCTCGGTCGTGATAATCACGCTACTCGACAAAACGAAGTTCGAGCCCGAGAAAGAACCTCGGCGGCCCGCTACTACTCGACGGCAACCTTCGTCCCCGGCTGCCCTTGCCGCGACAGGCGCTCGATGCGGTCGTCAATCACCTGTCGCACCGCTTTGAGAAACTCGACGCGCGAATTCGCGAGATGCTGCTTCACCGCCGGCGAAACGCCCATAACCTCGCGCATGTGGTCGAAAAATTCATGGCACACGCATCGCTCCTGCGCGGAACGTTCACCGGCAGCTTGCGGATTTCCTCGTTGCTCGTTCATTGCGCCTCCTTCATTTCCACAGTCAGAACCCGGTTGTCCAGCTTCGCTCGCGCGGGCGAAAGCATGGCCATCGAACGCGGCAGCCCAATGTGCCTGCGCAGCGTGCCGATTTCCACCACCAACTCGTCGCCCTTCTTGAACAGCCCCACGTCGCCCTTCGCCGCAAACGGCAGCAGCACGCGAATTTCGTACGCCCCGTTCGACTTTCCGAACGTATACGGCTTTTCCGTGCGCGTCACCGCCGACGGATCTTCTCCGTCAGGGTACAGCAGGTTGCCAAGCTCCTGCAATCGCTGCTTGCCCAAGACCTCATGCGCGAAAAGCGGCACGCGCTTCACCGGCACGGGCGCGAAATACTCGTCAATCTCGCGCAGCACTTTCTCCTGCGAAGCGTGCCATTCATTGAACCAGGAATCCTTGATCTCCGCCGACAGCACGCGATTGACAATCACCGTATCAATCGTCAATCCATGCAGCGAGAAGTACACAAAGGCGCGCTGCGTCTCGCGCAGCACCATCTTCTCCGCATTCGTCACCAGCCGCACGCTCGTCGTTTGCGGATCCTCCATGATGGCATCCACGCCTTCGAGCCGTTCGAATAGCGAACGAATGTTCGCAAAATAGCTGTCCGTAGGCAGCTCGAATGGCGCCACGCGATTCGCAATCGGCCGCACCGC
>DASUAV010000260.1:0-6600 GCA_035763605.1 Candidatus Acidiferrales bacterium | reverse complement strand
GCCGATCTGCTCCAGGCGGAATCCACAAAAAACCAGGCCCAGGCGGACCTGACCGCGTCCGAGCAATCCCTGCGAATTCTCGGCGTCACGCAATTTGACAAAATCGCAGACGTGTCACCGTCAGCAGACATTCCTGTTCTCGCTCCAATTTCCGGCGAAGTCGTTGATCGTCAGTGCTCACCGGGCCAATTATTACAAGCCGGCACAACGCAATGTTTCACGATTTCCGACATGAGCACCGTCTGGGTGCTCGTCAACGTGTATCAAAATCAGCTCGCTTACGTTCATCGCGGCGAAGAAGTCACCGTGCAGACCGACGCCTATCCGCAAACGTTCCACGGAAAAATTTCTTATCTTTCGCCGGCGCTCGATCCCAACACGCGCACTCTGCAGGCGCGCATCGTCACGGAAAATCCCGCATACCGCCTGAAAAATCAGATGTACGTCACGGCGACAGTCGTCGCGGGAACAATTCGCAATGCCATCACGGTTCCGGCCGCTGCGGTGCTGCGCAATTCGGAAAACGAGCCATTCGTTTACGTTGAGGCCGGCACGCAGCCCAAGGTCGTTCAGTTTGCGCGTCGCATGGTGGAAATCGGAGAAGCGCAGGATAGCCAGATTCAAATTCTCAGCGGGCTCGCGCGAGGTGACAAAGTAGTTGCCGATGGCAGCCTTTTCTTGCAGTTCCAGAATTCATTGCAACAGTGAGCCGATTAGCTGAAAGCCAATGACCGAAAGCGATAACTGAAAGCCGATAGCCGAGAGCCGACAGCCAAACGGTAGCCAAACCATGATCAATCGCATCGTCCAATTCGCTCTTCGCCAGAGATTCTTGATTCTCTTGCTCGTCGTCGCCCTCATCATCGGCGGCGCGATTTCCTTCCAGCGCATGCCTGTGGATGCCTATCCCGATCTTTCTCCTCCAATGGTGGAACTCATTACCCAGTGGCCCGGGCACGCCGCCGAAGAAGTGGAGCGCCTGATTACCATTCCGCTGGAAATCGAAATGAACGGCGTTCCGCACATGCGCGTTTTGCGCTCGATTTCGCTCTACGGGCTTTCCGACGTGCGCATGACGTTTGACGAAGGCACGGATAACTACTTCGCGCGCCAGGTGGTCTTCGAGCGCATCGCTGACGCCCAGCTGCCCCAGGGCGTAACTCCTTCCATGGCCCCGCTTTCCAGTCCCAGCAATCTCGTCTATCGCTATGTGATTGAAAGCTCGGATCGCAGTCCGCAGGAACTGAAAACCTACGAGGATTGGGTCATCGAGCGCGCTTACCGCTCCGTTCCCGGTGTCGCCGATGATTCCGGCTTCGGCGGCGAGGTCATGCAATATCAAGTGCTCCTCGATCCGGTCAAGTTGTACGGCTATCACCTTTCCGTAGCCACCATTCTCCAGCAGCTTGCCAACAACAATGCCAATGCCGGCGGCGGATTCTATTCGCAGGGCGGCCAGTTTTATTACGTTCGCGGCATCGGCCTCATTCGCGACCTAAAAGACATCGGCGATGTAGTTGTTGGCTCGCAGAATGGCGTGCCTGTCCGCATCCGCGACATTGGCCAGGTCACCATCGGCCACGCTCCGCGCCTCGGCGAATTCGGCTTCATGAAAAATGATGATGCCGTCGAAGGCGTCATCCTCATGCGCACCGGCGAGCAAACGCAAAATGTGCTCAAGGGCGTTGAGGCGAAAACCAAAGATCTGAACGAGCACGTCCTTCCGCCGGACATTCGCATTCATGCGTTCTACGACCGCAGCGATCTCGTGAAGCTGACCATCAGCACGGTCGAGAACAACCTCATTCGCGGAATGATTCTCGTTTTCATCGTTTTAATTTTCTTTCTGTACAGCGTGCGCGCCGCGATCATCGTCGCGCTCACGATTCCCCTGGCTCTGCTTTTTTCTTTCATCTGCCTGCACGCCAAAGGTGTAGATGCCAACCTGCTATCCATTGGCGCCATAGATTTCGGCATCATCATTGATGGCACGCTCGTGATGGTTGAAAACATTTATCGCGAGCTTGGCCTGCGCGAAGGCCAGAGTTACACACTGAACGAAGTGATTCTCGCCGCCGCCGCCGACGTGGACCGTCCCGTCTTTTACTCGATTGCGGTCATCATCGCAGGATACATCCCGATTTACGCGCTCAGCGGCGCTTCTGGAAAGCTCTTCCATCCAATGGCCGATACTATGGCCTTCGCCCTTCTCGGCGCTCTGCTCATCACGCTGACCTTGGTTCCGGTGTTGTGCTCGTATTGGCTTCAGCACGTCCGTGAACGCGCCAACAAAGTTTTCGAACGGGTCCGCGATTTCTATGCCCGTCGTCTTGACTGGTGCCTCGACCATCCGGCTCCCACTATTTTCGGTGCTCTGATGATTTTCGCCGCCACACTTTTTCTGATTCCCTACATCGGCGGCGAATTCATGCCCCACCTCGACGAAGGCGCTCTCTGGGTGCGGGCCACCATGCCTTACACAATTTCGTTCGAAGAAGCGAGCAAGCTCTCGCCCGCCGTTCGCAACATTCTCATGTCCTACCCTATGGTCACGCAGGTTGGCTCAGAACTTGGCCGTCCCGATGATGGGACCGATCCCACTGGTTTTTTCAATGACGAATTTTACGTCGGCCTGAAACCATATAACGATGCGGCATGGCGGCAAACGAATATCCGCAACAAAGCCGAACTGACCGATGACCTGAAAGAGAAGCTTGCCGTGTTTCCGGGAGTGATTTTCAATTACACACAGCCCGCCGAAGACGCGGTGGACGAGGCGCTCACCGGACTCAAGAGTTCTCTTGCCGTAAAAGTTTACGGCCCGGATCTGAATGTGCTTCAGGACAAAGCCATTCAGATCAAGCGGGTTCTCGAGCGCGTCCCCGGTTTCACGGAATTGACCGTCGTGCGCGAACTCGGCCAGCCCAGCCTGCTCATTGATGTGGATCGCGATAAAATCGCGCGTTACGGCATCAATGTTTCGGATGTGGAAGCGGTTATAGAAACAGCGGTCGGTGGCCAGGCGGCTACGCAGGTCATTCAAGGCGAAAAATTATTCGACCTCGTCGTGCGCATGGAGCCGCAATTCCGTTCCAGCGCTTCACAGATAGGCAATCTGCTGGTTGGCGCTCCTTCCGGCCAACTCATCCCGCTCAGCCAGCTTGCGGATATTCACGAAAGCTCCGGCGCTTCCTTCATCTACCGCGAAAATAACTCGCGCTACATTGGCGTGCAGTACAGCATAGAAGGGCGCGACTTGAAAACGGCTGTTCAGGATGGACAAAAAGCGGTGAACGCCGCCGTGCATCTCCCGCCCGGCTATCAAATGACCTGGGGCGGGGAATACAGCGAATTGCTTGCCGCCGAGAGCCAGCTCGGCGTGGTTGGTCCGCTCGCGTTGCTGCTGATTTTTTTCATCCTGTTCGTTCTTTACGGCAATTTCAAATTCCCGATGGGTATCGCTCTCGGCGTCGTCATTACCGAGCCCGTCGGCGCGCTCATCGCGCTGAAGCTCACCAACACGCCGTTCAGTGTTTCTTCTGTGCTCGGATTGCTCGCGCTCATGGGCGTGTCGGTTGAAACAGCGGTGATTCTCTATTCTTTTATTAACAAGCTGCGCCTCAGCGGGCATGACATTCGCAGCGCCACGCGCGAAGCTGCTGTCCTGCGCTTGCGGCCCATTATGATGACCGCGCTGGTTGCTTGCCTTGGCCTGCTGCCCGCTGCGCTCTCGCACGGCATCGGCTCCGATACCCAGCGGCCATTTGCGATCGTCATCGTCGCCGGACTACTCTCGCGCCTCTGCCTCGCTGTGTTCATGGACCCGGTGATTTACCGCGCCGTCGCCCGCGATGGCGACGTTCTTCAGGTATAGCCTGCACACCCGTTAACCCCAAGCTCACCGCCCATAGCGCGTTTCCCGCGTTTAGAGGAAAATCCCCTCATGGCTGATCCCGCCTCGATCGCCGTCGCGCCGCAAAGCATCGCTCCACTGCGCCTTCTCGCCGAACAGGCTTTCTCACGCGCAGCCGGCGCCCCGCTCATTCCCGGAAACGATGTCCGATTGCTCAAAGACGCGGAAGAAAATTATCCTGCGTGGCTCGAAGCGATCCACGGCGCTAAGAAGTCCGTCGATTTCGAAACTTATTTCATCCGCCCCGACAAAATCGGCTACGAATTCGCCTCGCTCCTGGAATCCAAAGCTCGCCAAGGCCTGCGTGTGCGCCTCGTCTACGATTGGTTCGGCGCTCGCAGCGGCCTCTCCCTTCGCTTTTGGCGCGCTTTGCGAAAAGCCGGCGTCAAGATCAAAAGCTTCAACCCGCCGCGCCTCGATGATCCTTTCGATTCTTTTCGCCGGGACCATCGTAAGACCATCGTCGTCGATGGCTGCATCGGCTTCGCTTCCGGCCTTTGCGTCGGCAACCATTGGATCGGGAACCCGGCTCGCGGCGTCGACCCGTGGCGCGATACCGGCGTGAAAATCGAAGGGCCCGCGGTGGCCGATCTCTCTCGCGCTTTCAACCGGATATGGAACCTGCTCTCGCCAAGTTCGACCGCGGCGGAAAATCACGAAGAGATTCCCGCTCCCGCCGGTGATATTTCTCTGCGCATCGTCCCCAGCGAACCCAGCATGGCTGGCCTCTATCGCCTCGACCTTCTCATCGCCGCGCTCGCGCGCAAATCCATTTGGCTCACCGATGCCTACTTCCTCGGAACTCCTTCCTATGTCCAATCTCTTCGTGCCGCGGCATTCGATGGCGTGGACGTTCGCTTGCTCCTCCCGCGCACCAGCGATATTCCCATTGTTCGCGCCATGTCCCGCGTCGGCTACCGCACTCTGCTTGAAGCCGGCGTGCGCATTTTCGAATGGAATGGCTCGATGCTCCACGCCAAAACCGGTGTCGCTGATGATCGTTGGTCGCGCGTCGGCTCCACAAATCTTAATCTGGCCAGTTGGATGAGCAATTACGAACTGGACGTCGTAGTTGAAAACGAATCCTTCGCTGCCGATATGGCCGACATGTACCTCGATGATCTCGATCATTCTACCGAAATCGTTCTCAGCGAGAATTCCAAGGTCCGTCCCGTCGAGCGCCGCAAGCGTCAGGACCGCCCGCGAGGCTCGCGTCGCGGCAGCGTGGGTCGCGCAGCTACCGGCGTAATTGCCATGGGCAAAGCGGTCGGTGCGGCGGTTGCGACGCCTCGCCTGCTGGGGCCTGCAGAAGCTCCATTAATGCTCATTGTCGCCGGAGTTCTGCTGGCCATTGCCGCGCTCGCTATTTTCTTCCCGTCTGCCATCAGCAGGGTCGTCGCCATTCTGTGCGCTTGGATTGCCGCCACTTTGCTTCTGAAAGCCTTGCGGCTTCGCTTCCCGAAAAAGAAATGACCGCCCAATCGGCACGGTTGTGCTGGCGGCCAAAACTGCCTAAAACGCATCTAACAAACTGAGCTAGCGTTCATTTGACTGAATAAATCCAATGGCAAAACCGATGCAAGCAGCGCATTTGCGCATGGTCACTTACAACATCCATAAAGCCCGCGGATTAGACGGTCGCGTTCGGCCCGATCGCATCATTCGTGTCTTGAGTGAACTCAATGCGGACGTCATCGCGCTGCAGGAAGTGGTCTCCCGCGAAGGCAAGCGGCCTGAGGATCATCAGGCTCGCTATATCGCTGACGCGCTCGGCCTTCACATGCAATTTGGCGAGAATCGGCTTCACAATGGCGGAGCTTACGGAAACGCTCTGCTCTCGCGTCTTCCCATTCAGCACGCCTGCAATCACGATATTTCCGTCTCTCGGCGCGAACCGCGCGGCTGCCTGCGCACTGATCTCCTCTTGCCCCAGGGCGGCGTCCTGCATTTGTTCAATCTTCATCTGGGTACTTCGTTCTTCGAGCGCCGCCATCAGGCGCGCAAACTCTTCCGCGACGAAATCCTTCATGGCGAGCATCTCCCCGGGAACAAAGTCATCCTTGGCGATTTGAATGAATGGACCAGCGGCCTTGCCTCGCGCTTGCTCCATCGCCATTTTCATCGCGCGAAAATCAGCCAGGGTTTCATGCGTCGCCGGTCGTATCCGGGAATTTTCCCGGTGCTGAACTTGGATCGCATCTATTTCGACCGCTCCTTGCACCTTCACCATGCGAGGCTCTATCGCACCCGCACCGCGCTCGTCGCTTCTGACCATTTGCCGCTCGTCGCTGAATTTACGGTGCCCCTCGCAACGGAACCCGTCCGTCACACAATCCCCGCTGAAAACATTTTTCAATTGCACACAGCCCGGTTCGCTACCGAGCGCCAGTTCATCGAAATTGCGCGATAATTCCAATATTGTCCGTGAAACCTGCCAGGGATTTCCGCTCGATTCGCGCGGAATCGAAAGGAAGAAGCGCCATCAAATTTGCCAGAAGTCTTTTTCTGCTCGTGGCTTGTGTGGCCCTCGCGCCCCGCGTGTTTGCGCAATCGCAATTTCCCTCGCACAATACGGAAATTTGGAATGACGATCTCGTGCGCATCGGGCTGCCTAAAGGCGAGCTCGTATTCGACCTCGGCCCGCAAACTGATTTCGGCTCTTACTATCAGTTTCGCGCCGGCGCCGG
>DASUAV010000259.1:0-19474 GCA_035763605.1 Candidatus Acidiferrales bacterium | reverse complement strand
ACGTTCCCGGGCCTTGTACACACGGCCCGTCACATCACGAAAGTGGGCTGTACTAGAAGTCGTCGGGCTAATGTCTTCACGCGGAGGCAGACGCCCAAGGTATGGCTCATGATTGGGGTGAAGTCGTAACAAGGTAGCCGTGGGAGAACCTGCGGCTGGATCACCTCCTTTCTAAAGAAAACGGCGGCAGAGCCTGTTTTGTACGCAAGGCAGTTGTCCATTCCCGTTTGATCAAAGGCAGAATGCAGTTGAAGGACAGTTCTGTTTATCGTTACTAAGCCGAAAGGATGGAGATGAGCTTGGCGATGTCGCGGTCGGTGTTGTAGAGGTGAGGGGAGATGCGCAGAGCGTTTTCGCGGAGACTGACCATGACCTGGGCCTTCTGCAATTTTTCGTAAAGCTCTTTGGTACGTTCGGACTTGCGCGCGGCGACGCAGATGTAAGAGCCGCGGTTGGCTGCTTCGGCAGGACTGGCGAGGACGCAGGTGTCGCGCGGGAGGCGTTCGATGATTTGAGAGACGAGTTGCTGCGTGTGATTGTAAATCGTTTGAATGCCGACGCTATCGATGAATTCAAGAGAGGCTTGCAGAGCCGCGAGGTTGGTGAAATTGGCAGTTTCGGCGGCGTCCCAGCGGCGCGCGCCGGGCACGACGGAGATTTTGTCGAGCGGCAGAGAATGAAATTTGCTTGCGCCTTCAAGCGCCGCCCAATAAGAGGGGCCGGGCCGCAATTTTTGCATGGACTCGCGGCGCACCCAGAAAAATCCAGTGCCGTAGGGACCGAGCAGCCATTTGTAACCGGAGCTGACGACGAAATCCGCGCCGATCTCATGCAGATTCATCGGGGTGGCGCAGGCGCACTGGCTGGCATCCAGCAGCAGCGAAATGCCGGCTTTGCGGCAGGCTTCCGCAAGCTGCCTGGCTTCAATTCGCGCACCATCGTCGAAGCGTACGACACTCACGGAAACGAGCCGCGTGTGGGGAGTGAACTGCTGGATGTAGTCGCCGGCGGTTAAGAAGCGGTCACGCGGGGCAACGATTTTTACGCGCAGACGGCCGGCGTCCGCCAGCGGCATGAACGTGGCGATATGCGCGGGGAATTCGCCGCGTCCGATGAGCACTTCGTCGTCGGGCTTCCAGTCAAAATTCGAAGCGACGGCAGACATGCCGCTGCTGGCGCCCGAAGTGACGGCGAATTCGCCAGGCTCGCCGCCTAGAAGCTTTGCCAGCAGGGCGCGGATGCGATCGGGCAGACCGAAGTATTCCGTCTCCGGAATTTTGTGCGGGAGTTTTTTCCATTCGAGCGCTGTTTGGGAAGCGCGGACGGATTTGAGCGGCAGAGGGCCTTCGCTCGCCGCGTTGAGGTAGGTGACACCTTCGAAATCGCCGAATTCGGAACGATAGTCCATGAAGGCTCCTGACCGAGATGCTACAGGACATTCACAATGACTTCACATTCAAACGGCGGGCCGATGAAATAAATCGGCCCCTACAAATGCGGTAGGCCTTTCCAACGCTCAAAGCTTGAGAGAACAAAATATCACGCCCTAGCGTCAGAGCCGGTAAATTCAAGATGAGAGCGCCACGTCAGTTGCGGCCAAATTGGACGGATTCGCTCTGCGGTGGATGGATGGAGGTGCGAGAGCAATGTCCAATAAACCACGACTACAACGTCAAAAGCCGCAGAGTTTCAAAATGCGAAACTCTGCGCTACAAATGCCGCTTTTGGAGCGCGAGCGCGCGCCATCAGCAGGCAAGACAATTCGGGATCGAAGCTCCTACGAAGCGTCTGCGGATTGAAACCATAAAAATCGAGTGCGTGGACAACCGGCAGTGGTATGAGACGACTGCGCGGTTGAACTCACGCAGAGGCAAAGCGGCGTCGAGACGCCGCACTCCAAAAACTCCTGCGAAAGGCAGCGCTGCGCGTGCTGAGGCAACAGACTCGCGTCATGTCGGAGCTGAAACGCCGATTCCCTCACCATGAAGACGAGCGGGCCGATGAAATAAATCGGCCCCTACAGAAGCCGTCAGAAATGGGCGCGGAGTTCGCGGAAGCTGGTGAGGAGGATGAGCTTGCCGGCGCCGCTCTCGAGCTCTTCGTGTTCGAGCACCCAGGTGGCGTGGTGCGGGACGAAGACGGCGTTGAGGCCTGCGTGCAAAGCGGGATTGATGTCGCTGCGCGGACTGTTGCCGACCATCCAGCCATTGGACTTCACTATTTTGAATTGCTCGATGACGCGCTCGTAGGTGGCGAGATTTTTTTCGGGCACGATTTCAACGGCGTCAAAATAAGTGGCGAGGCCGGAGCGTTCGACTTTGGCGGCTTGCGCGGCGGCTTCCCCTTTGCTCAAGAGAATCAGACGATGGCGTTCGCTGAGATAGGAAAGAGTTTCGGGGACGCCTTCGAGAATGCGTGGAGGCATGGCGTCGAGCTCTTCGGCCATCTTATCAATTTCCTGAACGATTTCCTTGCGGGCCATGCCGCCGGCGAGTTTGAGGTAAGTGTCTTCGAGCGAGCGGCGGAAACTGCGCACGCCGTAGCCATGCTGCTCGATGTTGCGGCGCTCGGTTTCGTTCAAAATGTGGCGGCAGTATTCGGGCGCGTAAGTGAGATGCGAGAGGCAGTCGAGGAAGCGGCTGATGGTCTGCTCGAAGAAAATGTTATTTTCCCAGAGCGTGTCGTCCGCATCCACAAGAATGGTTTGACGGGGCATGAGTTTTTATTCGCCTGCTGCTCTTAGAATTACGAATTTCCTAAAAAACAAGGATCGAACTTCAGGGGCTAAAGCCCCGCAGAACAAATGCCTCATGTTCGGGGCTACGAACTGCGCGAGAACTCGAAAAACGCACCTCAGCGGCTAAAGCCGCCTTATGTTGCGGCAGCTACGGCATGGCTGAAGCCATGCCCTGACAAAGCAGCGCAAGCGCAGAGTGCCCGGCGCTATCGGCGATGCGCAATTCTACATCGGCTACAACCTGGAAAACCGCGTCGTGCGAAAGCACAGGCCTCCTAAACAGCATCCGGTCTCCTGGGGCTCCGGCCCACAAGAATTCTGACCGTTACAAATATGACAAATGCGCGCCCGAAGACTGTTTTGCTTTCTACTTATGCTAGTCGTTGCGGCTGCGCTCGACATAGCCGAACGCGCGGCATCAGGATGCTTTCCGCACGCCGGCGATGAGGCGTTCGAGAATTCCTTTAGCGAGCTTTTGCGCTTCGCCGAATTGGGCGAGATACTCCTGAAAATCGCGATTCAAATCGAGCGCGGTTGTGGGCTCGAGTTTGTTGCGCAGAATCATGTCCCGCAGATGGACGGGATGCGGAAGGACAGCGTCATCGCGCAGTTCTTCGAGGGCCGTGCCCGGGTCGTAGTGATACATAGATGCCTCCAGAGCGTAAGCAGATATTCTAACGCGATTGGCGCAGAATCAGGCGGCGGCGGGCAAAAATTCGTAACGGTCAATACTTGCGGCGACGCCGCGCGTGCCGTCGCGCTGCTCGACGCGGATGATATTCGCGAAGCAGCGGATGCGCACTTCGCCGGCAAGGGTGATTTGCTGCGGAAGGGTGAGGACAATTTCAACGGAACTGCCCTGCTCGGGAGGCGCGTCCATCATGAAGTAAACTCCGCGAAAGCTGACGTCGCGCGTGTGGGCAACTTTTTCTTCCATGCTGCCGTTGTGGCTGAAGCGAACGAGCAGAGGGAGAGCGAGATTGAAGCGGCGTGCGTTGCGACGGTCCGTGGTCTCCGGGTCCATAAAGGCCTCCAAGTCGCCGCTGAGTCGGCACTCAAATTAGCACCGCAGCGGGCGCGCTGGCAATCGTTTTCGCGGCGCGACCGCGTAAACGCGGCTTGGAATGGACAGCGGCATCCAGTAGACTGCGAAATTCAATGGCGGAAAGTTTTCATCACACACTTTTTTTGAACGGGCCGGCGGGGCGGCTGGAAGCGATGCTGTGGACCGCTCCGGCGAGCGCGGAGTTGCGGCGCGTGGCGGTGGTGTGCCATCCGCATCCGCTTTTCGGCGGGACGATGCACAACAAAGTGGTGTATCAGATCGCGAAGACGCTGCATCAGCATGGCGCACCGGTGCTGCGATTCAATTTTCGCGGCGCGGGACTGAGCGAAGGGGTGCACGACAAGGGGCGCGGCGAGGCAGGCGACGTGCGCGCAGCGATTGATTATGTAGCGAGCGAGTTTGCGGGCGCACCGATTTTGTTGGCGGGTTTCAGCTTTGGCGCGTTTGTCGGCTTGCGCGCGGGATGCGAAGACGAGCGCGTCAAAGAATTAGTGGGCGCGGGATTGCCGGTGAATGATTCGGATTTGGCGTATCTCGTGGAATGCAGTAAGCCGAAATTGATTTTGCAGAGCGCGCATGATCAATACGGTTCGCGGGAACGCACCGAGGCGCTGTATGAAAAATTGCCGGAGCCGAAGGAGATTGCGTTCATCGAGGCGCCGGACCATTTTTTCGAAGGGCATCTGCCGGAAATGGGGCGCGCGCTGGAAAAGTGGCTCGCAGGGCGCGACGCGCAGTGAAGATTGTGACGCGTGAGTGAGGCGATCGGATTAGTCGAATGCACTACGCGTCCGAGCTCGCCAATGCAAAGAGCGAAATACAAAATGCAGATTCCTCGCTGGATGCTGGTCGCATCCGCTCGGAATGACAGTGGAGAAGCGGGCGAAACACGGCGTCTACTCAATGCGGAGCGGTGAAGATGCGGCGGAACTGCTCCGGCAATGCAGGCGGGATGCCGACGAGCCTGGCGTTGGCTTTGACGTGCGCGAGGCGCTTCATGCCGACAAGAGCGGTGGCGATTCCCGGCGCCGAGCGGACGAACTGCAAGGCGCATTCGAGGTCGTCGCGAAGGCCGAGGGCGCTGTGAATCGCGTCTGAAACTTTCCCGAGCAGATGCGCTTGCAGCAAAGATGCGCTGGCGATGAGGGTAATGCCCAGTTCGCGGGCGGCCTGAATCATGGAGACGGATTTGCCGCCGACGGTCTGGTTGGGGCGAACGAGGGCTTCGGGCATGCCGATATTGAAGGGCAACTGGACAAAACGAAGGTGGTGTTCGCCGCCGGAGACCTGGCGCGCGAGGCCGCAGATGGATTCGAGCGAAAGATAGCCGTGGGAGCGGGAATGTTCGCGAAAAGCGTTCCAGGTGGCGAGGCCGTAGGATTTTATTTTGCCGGCGGCGACGGCGGATTCGAGAAATTCGAAGGCAGCGAGCAGGCGCTTATCGAAAAGGTCGCGCGGAATTTCGGAGAGCTGCGTTTCGGGATTGTGCAAATAAAAAACGTCTATGCATTCAATGCCTAAATTGCGGCGGCTACGGTCGAGCTGATCTTCGATGTAGCGCGGAGCGAGGCAGTGGCAGCCCGCGGCGATGTCTTCCACGGCGAAAATTCCTTTTTCGATAAATTCGCGAGAAAAATAAGCGTTGGGATCCGCAGGCATTTCGCCATCGGGCGTGAGGAAACCGGCTTTGGTGCAAATGACGAGTTCCTCGCGCGCAAAACCATCAGCGAATAAATCGCGCAGGGCTGCGCCAACAGAACGTTCGCTGCGCTGCAGGCGATAGTTGATGGCGGTATCAATGAGATTGAGGCCGCTGCGCACGGCGGTAACGATGGATTCGCGGTAGGCCTTGTCCGTGGCGGCGTCAGGTTCGCCGAGATAGGTGCCGATGCCGATGGATGAAATCGCCAGGCCGTTGCGTTCACGGAAATGGCCCGAGGCGGCGATTTTGGCGAACCGTGCGGCAAAATGGCGCGTGCCTTCGGGAGTAGCAAATCCGGGCGTGAGCGAATTTTGCGAGGACATGATCGTTAGACGCGAAAAGAATGGCGGCTGAGTATAGCAAAATCGAGAAGACGGCCATCCTGAATCAAAAACCAACCGAGTCTCAGGATCGTTCCAGCGCGCGCGTGGTCATGTTGCCCGCGGGTTCTCCGCCGGCGATGCCTTGCGCCAAAATGAGCTGACGCGCCTCGATACGCAGTTGTGGAAGGATGCTGCCAAAGACAAATGCGCCTCCTATGGCGCAGAGGCCGCCAATTCCCACAGTCCACTGCGCGCCGATGTGCTGCGCCAGCACTCCGGCGAGAAGAGAGCCGAGCGGGGCCATACCCATGAACATCATCGAGTAGACGGCCATGGTTCTTCCTCGCAGGCGGTCGGGGACCATGGCTTGAATAAGCGTGTTGGACGAAGCCATCTGCACCATCATGAAAAGTCCCACCGGCACAAGAAACGCAATCGAAACGAAATACCAGTGGGAAAACGAGAAGAGAATCAGCGTAGCGCCAAATCCGCCGCAGGAGAAGGCCACCCAACTGCCGAGGCCTTTGAGTCCCTGCTTCGACGCCAAAATGAGAGCGCCGGTGAGCGCGCCGACTCCGGTTGCGCCCATCAGGATTCCGAGCGTGCGGGCATTGCCGTGCAGGATGCGCGCGGCAAAAACGGGCATGAGCACGGAATACGGCATGGCGACGAGGCTGACGAGTCCCAGCAAAAGAAGCAGCGCGAGAATGGGCTTGGTGTGACGGACGAAGCGGAAGCCTTCGGCGATGTGCTCGATGGCGGATTCGCCGCGATGCTCGATTTCGCGCGGAGCGATTTTCATGAGCAGAAGTCCGGTGATGACGGCGATGTAGCTGACGGAGTTCGCGAAAAAGCACCAGCCTTCGCCGATGCTCGCGACCAAAATTCCCGCGACGGCCGGGCCGATGACGCGCGCGCCATTGAACATGGAGGAATTGAGGGCGATGGCGTTCATCAGGTCTTCGCGGCCGACCATTTCAACGAGGAATGCCTGTCGCGCGGGAATGTCGAATGCGTTGACGACGCCCATGAAGGCGGCGAGCATGATTACTTCCCAGACTTTGACGCGTCCGGAAAGCGTGAGTCCGGCGAGAATGCCTGCGAGGACCATCGAAGAGGATTGCGTGGCGATGACGATGCTGCGGCGATTCCAACGGTCGGCAGCCATCCCGCCGAGCGGGGCAAGAAGGAAAACGGGAATTTGTCCCGCGAATGCGACCGTGCCGAGCAACAGCGACGAACCAGTGAGCCTGTAGACGAGCCAGGCTTCGGCGACGGTGTCCATCCACGTGCCGATAAGCGAAATGAGCTGCCCGCCAAAGAAAAGCTGAAAATTGCGATGCTGCAGGGCGCGGAACATAACCTGGAAGCGTGAATGCGGAGCCGGAGGGGAATTTTCGACGGCGGGAGCGGCAGAATCTTCGGGCATGTGGAGTTATTTTTGTTCAGGCGCGGGCTGAGGAGCTAGAGAGCGGGCGCAGGCGCGCAGCATCCGGCGATAGGGCCAGTCGCCTTCACGGAACAAAATCTCTCCTTCCCGAGGCTTCGAGTAAAACCATCTGGCGAGAAGCCACAGATGCTCCTCGCGGCGCGCCGAATCTGGCGGAGGCTGCCAATCAGCAGCGCCGCTGTTCATTGTATCGCATGGATGCGCGGCGGAACTGTGCGGGGATTCCGAGAAGCGCTGAAAACGTTCGCGAATCATTTCTTCGGCGGAGCGCGGCTGGCTCATGTCGCCGAAGGAGAGAAACAACGGGTCAGCAATGAGGCCATTCACAACAGGAAAGAGAGCCACGGATTTTTCCTGAGCCGCGCGCTGAATGATGACGGCGTTGAGCTGTTCCGGACGGCGCGCGATTTCCGGCATCCCGCGAAACACGCTGGAGATTTTCTCGAGCCGCTTGTGAAGTGCGGCCGCTTGCTCGAAATTGGTGGCCTCGCTTGCGGCTTCGCGCTCGCGCTCGACAGCGGCGGTGAGCGATGCGCCCTGAGATTCGAGCGCCCAGGCGACTTGCGCGACTTCCGCGTCGTATTCCTCTTTTGAGCAGCCCGCAAAACAGGGCGCGAGGCACATCTTCATTTCAGAATAGATACAGCCGGGGAACGACGGGTCACGGCGGATTTTTATCTGGCAGCGGCGAATTTTGAAAAGGTCGAGAAAACGGCCGGCAAAATTCTCGGCCATTTGGCGCGAAGCAAACGGGCCGACGTAAAAGCCGCCATCGTTGAGGATGCGGCGAGTGACGTAGCATCGCGGGTAGGCGTTGCGCAGATTGATTTTGAGCATGGCGGGCGGGCGCAAACGCAAAAATCGCTGATAGTTTGGGACGAGGAGGCGCGCGTGTTCATAAAGACAAATGAGCTGCTCGAAACGCGAGCCGGTGACGCGGTAACGAAAAGATTTCGCGCGATCGCGCAAGTTCAGGCGTTTCGTAGATGGATCAGGGATGCCGAGGAGACGTTCGGCGGCGCGGCGAAGATCAGCGGTGCGGGAGAGGTAAGGCCGTTGCGGCGCGGCGGAGGCAGGCGCGTGCGCTTCCACGAGAAAAACGCCCGGCGCGGACGGAATAGACGAAAGAAACGCTTCGTCGCGAGAAGGTTCGAACGGCAATTCTGCGTCGAATGGCAACACAGCAGAAGGATACACGAATGCGGGGGAGCGCCAAACGAGTCCAATGCAAGAGTGCAAAACGCGTCGCTACAGGTAAAAGGCCTCACGTCAGCCCGCAAAAGCCGCGGGCGGGACGTGAGCTACAGGGTCAGGTGCAGCAAAACTCCGCGAAGCCCGTACCAGGGCACCTAAAAAGATTTCAGGACCCAGGCGGCGATTACGAGGCGCTGAATTTCGCTGGTACCTTCGTAGATTTCGGTGATGCGGGCGTCGCGGTAGGCGCGTTCGACGGGATATTCGCGGCTGTATCCGTTGCCTCCGTGAATCTGAATGGCTTTGTGCGCGACGCGCGTGGCCATTTCGGAGGCGAAAAGCTTCGCGATGGACGCTTCCATCGAAAATCGCGCGCCGGTTTCCTCTTTCCATGCGGCTTTGCGAATGAGCAGGCGCGCGGCATCAATCTCCGTGGCCATATCGGCGAGCATGAACTGGATGGCCTGGAAATCGGCGATGGGATGGCCGAAAGCCTGGCGCTGTTTGGCATACGCGAGCGCCGCATCGAAGGCTCCCTGCGCAATTCCTGTGGCCTGCGCGGCGATGCCAATGCGTCCGCCATCGAGAGTCGAGAGCGCGACTTTGTAGCCTTCGCCTTCCGCGCCGATGCGATTTGTGACCGGCACCGCGCAATCGGTGAAGGAAAGTTCGCAGCAGGCGGTAGCGTTGATGCCTAATTTTTTTTCTTCTTTGCCGACGGCAAATCCAGGCGTGCCTTTTTCAACGACCAGCGCGGTGATTCCCTTCTCGCCTTTTTCCGGATGCGTATTCGTGTACACAATGGCGGCATCGGCCGCGCCGCCATTGGTAATCCAGGCTTTCGTGCCGTTGATGATGTATTTGTCGCCTTTCAATACAGCTTTGGTGCGAAGCGCAGCCGCATTGGAGCCGGCCTGCGGTTCGGTAAGCGCGTAGCAGCCGATTTTTTCGCCGCGCGCGAAAGGAGCGAGGAATTTCTTTTTTTGTTCTTCGGTGCCGAAGCGCAGCACCGGGTCGCAATACAAAGAATTTTGCACGGACAGAATCACGCCAGTGGAAGCACAGGCGCGAGAAATCTCTTCGATCATAATGGTGTAACTGATGTGGTCCATGCCCGCGCCGCCATACTGCTCGGGCACAGCGACACCGGTGAGGCCGAGCTCAGCCGCTTTGCGGAAATTCTCCCGAGGGAAATGGCCGGTTTCGTCGAGCTCTTTCGCAAGGGGCTTCACTTCCGTTTCCGCGAATTCGCGAACCGTGCGCTGCAGAAGAGATTGTTCTTCGGTGAGTCCGAGGTCCACTTGGTCTTCTCCGCGTGAAATTCAAACTGCGAGAGCCCGCTTCAATTTGTCATAAGTGGTGGAAAGCTCCTCGGGCTCGAGGCGCGTTTCCGCCACTGTGGTCATGAAATTCGCATCGCCCGCCCAGCGCGGCAGAAGGTGCATGTGAATGTGTCCGGTGACGCCGGCGCCGGCGCAATGGCCAAGATTCATTCCGAGATTGAAGCCCTGCGGGCGATAGAGGCCTGCAATGGCCGTTTGCGTTTTCTGCGCCAGACGCATGATTTCCGCGAGCGCTTCGGGATTGCATTGCGCCAAATCGCCAACGTGCTCGTAAGGGACAATCATCACGTGAGCCGTGGTGTAAGGAAACCGGTTCAAAATGATGAAGGAGAGCTTGCCGCGAAAGACGATTTGCGATTTGGCGTCGTCACCGAGCGCCAGCGCTTCGCAGAAAATGCATTTTTTATCGCTGACGCCTTCGGAAAGATAACGATAGCGCCACGGCGTCCAGAGAAAATCCATCCCGCTCTGCCGTTATCCCTGCGAGGAATGCTCGGAAGATGCCGGAGCGGGAGCATTGGAGGGCTGACGGTTATTCACAAAATCTCGAAGCTCTTTGCTCGGCTTGAAAAACGGAATGCGCTTGGGAGGGACTTCGACTTTCGCGCCCGTCTTGGGATTGCGCCCCGTGCGGCCGCGGCGCTGGCGGCTGCGGAAGCTGCCGAAGCCGCGAATCTCGATCTTGTCGTTCTTCTGAAGGGCCTCGATGATGCTTTCGAAAACCGTTTCGACGACGGTTTCCGATTCCCTGCGCGGCAACTCGGTTACGCGAATCACTTCTTCGATCAAATCGGCTTTGGTGACGGTTCGGTCGTTCGATTCCGGCTTACCCGCAATGCTTCCCATAGGGCGGTTAGCCCTCCTGTCGGATTAATTTCCGTTTGATAGCCCAGGCTGAGTGACTCTACGTCCGACCCCACCACAAAGGACGCTTGGAATGACCTTCCATATCACTATTCAGGTTGAAACGTAAATCTTTTTCTTGCCGCAGGCTCCCGGACTAGTTTGCCTGACGCTTGGCCAGAATTGCGTCGCCGATGGTCGCGGTCGGCGAGGATTTCGATGAGCGAAACGCGGCGATTTCCTGGCGCTCGGCCTGTTTTTGCGCGGCGCGATAGCTCAGGCTGATTTTCCGCTGGGCGGGATCGAGGCGAATCACTTTGAATTCGTATTCCTGACCCTCGGCGAGCGCCGGCTTTTCGGTTGCTTTCGACTTGTTATTGCGTTCAGCCGAATCTTTTTTGCCGCGGCGTGACTGAATTTCCGATATGTGGCACAGCCCTTCGATGCCGTCGGCCAATTCCACGAATGCGCCGAAAGCCGCGTTGCGGACGACTTTGCCGCGAACGACCTCGTTCAATTTATGAGCGGCGAACCAGTTGGCCCAAATATCGTTAAGCTGCTTAATGCCGAGAGAAAGGCGGCGATGCTCGCTATCAATTCGCAGGACTTTGGCCTGAACTTCATCGCCCTTTTTCACTTTTTCACTGGGATGTTTGATGCGTTCCTTCCAACTGAAATCGCTGATGTGGATGAGGCCGTCAATTCCGTCTTCGAGTTCGATGAACGCGCCGAATTCGGCGAGATTGCGAACCCGGCCGGTGATGACAGAATCCACCGGATATTTCTCGGCAACGACGCTCCACGGATCGGGCTGAAGCTGCTTCATGCCAAGCGAGATGCGGCGCTGGTCGGTATTGACTTCGAGAACGACGACTTCCACCTCATCGTCCTGCTTCACGACTTTCGAGGGATGCTTGACGCGTTTTGACCAGCTCATTTCGCTGACGTGGACGAGGCCCTCGATGCCTTCATCGAGTTGCACAAAGGCGCCGTAGTCGGTAATGGCCATGACTTTTCCGCGGAGGTGCGCGCCGGCCGGAAAGCGCTCGGGGACAGCGGCCCAGGGATCGGGAATAAGCTGCTTGCGTCCGAGAGAAATGCGCATCTTCTCGCGGTCGAATTTCAGGATTTGCACCTGAATTTCGTCGCCCTGCTTCACCGCTTCGGAAGGATGAGTGATGCGTCCCCAGACAAGATCGCTGACGTGAAGGAGGCCGTCAATTCCGCCGAGGTCCACGAAAACGCCGTAGTCGGTGATGTTTTTTACTTTGCCGGTGACGATAGCGCCTTCAGCGAGCGAATCGGCCAGCGCCTGACGCTGTTTTTTCTGCTCGTCTTCGAGAATCGCGCGGCGGCTGACAACGACGTTGCCGCGTTTGCGATTGAGCTTCAGCACGCGGACTTCGATTTCGCGGTCCTTCCAGGATTCCAAATCATGCGTCGGGCGAAGGTCGAGTTGCGAAGCGGGAAGAAAGGCGCGCAGGCCAACATCCACGACCAAGCCGCCTTTGATGCGGTCGGCGACAGTGCCTTTTAGAGTTGCGCCATTCTTGTAGGAATCTTCAATTCTCTGCCAGACGGCGCGGCGATGCGCGCGCGTGTGCGATAGGAGGACGTAGCCGTCTTTTTGCTCATCGAGGCGTTCGACCTCGATCAAATCCCCGGGCTGGAAATGGATTCCGCCGGTGTCTACGAATTCCTGCGCGGGGACCAAGCCCTCAAATTTTCCGCCGACGTCCACGACAAGCCCCGAGTCGTTGACGGCAATGATGCGGCCTTCGAAAATTTCGCCGCCGCTGGCAGCGGGTTGCGGAGTGGCGTATTGCTCGATGAGCTGCTCCATAGCGGGCGCGGAGTTTTCGTCAGGATTTTCGGGCGTTGCGGGCGATTCGGTTGCGGTTTGGGCAGTTTCGGTTGATTCGCCAGCGTTTACGGCTGGGGAGGCTTGCGCTTCGGGGGCGTTTTGCGCATTCTGCTCCGGCGCCACTGTAGAATTTTGAGAGTCGGCAACGGATTCCGTGGCAGCCGGATTCGCGGTCGCGTTATCGGCTGAGGCAGCAGGCGCAGAAACGGTTTCCACCGCCGATGCCTGTGGCTCTGAACTGGCGTACTCCGGCGACACCGAATGGCCTCCCTGAGGGATTACCCTGCTTGCCGAGGAAACTCCTCGGAGACTCCTCCCAACGTTGCAGAGCGAAAGAAGGGGACGCAGCGGACTTAACGCGCTGTATCGAAAGGATGATACGCGTTCGGAGTTGCGGTTGTCAACGGAAGTGGCGAAATACGCTTGTGAAAAACTCGCTTCGGCATCGCCAGCGGTTGCAAAATTGGCGGGGGAAATTCAGAATGGAGGCGTGTACAAGGAAGGCCAACTCGTGCGCGTGAATCTCGCGGGAATGCAAGCGGGCGGAGTGCTTTTTCACGCGGCGGTGACGGATGCGATTGGGAATATCGTCCGGCAGACATCGGCGAATCCTTCAACGTATCTCGTGCATTTGGTGTTCTCGTTCAAAGGCGTGAGCGAGGTGGAAGTGCCGGAAGAGCGAGTGCGCGCGGCATAAACGCGCGTTTTAACCTTTGAAAGCGACGGCACGCATGCCGAGATGGTGGGTTTACCGCCTTGACCGTGACGAGGCATTTACCCTATAGTTTGGCTCAAGGACAGAGCGCTTAGGGCCAGTCGTTGCGTCTTTTCCTGCCGGAGCCACAGTGAGACCAGGGCTCGTAAAATTTTTACTCTCCCCTCTTCTTGTGCTCGTCCTTTGGTCGTTCGCTTCCGCGCAAGGCCCTCCGCTTCCGAGTCCTCTCGGAGCGCAAATGGGGACAAGCCGGGCGCCCGCCACAGGCTCGATTTTGGTGTACATACGCGCGGAAGATGGCCGGCCGTACTCTGGAGTTCCCCAAATCAACCTGATCGTGGAGGAATCCACGCAGAATCTTGTTCAAACTCCTCGAATGACGGGAAACGCCTGGGCGTTCAGCGGCCTTGCGACGGGAATGAGTTACGAAGTTGAAGTGACAGCAGACGGATACCAGGTAGCGCGACAAACGGTGTTGATTCCTGATATTGATGGCGGCTCGGCAAGCGTGATGATTTTCCTGAGACCCCGCGACAGCCGATTGGATTTTCATCCGCCCGGAGGACACTTTTTGCTGGCGCCTCGCGCGCAGAAGGAAGTGGAAAAAGGGCTAAAGGACATCAACGCGGGCAAGTTTCCGTCCGCGCAGAAGCATTTTCAAAAGGCGCTGGAGATGGCGCCCGGGAACCCCTACGTGAATTACTTAATGGGGATGAGCTATCTTCTCGCCAAGCAATTGACGAGCGCGCGGCCGTACCTGGAAAAGTCCGTTTCCGTGGATCCAAGCCAGGCGCCGTCCCTGACCGCTCTCGGCACTTTGCGATTCGACGAGGGAGATTATCCTGGGGCGATTCAGGTGCTGAGCAAGGCGGTGCAAGCAGATTCTTCTTCGTGGAAATCGCAATGGATTCTTTCCGCGTCGTACCTTAAGCAGCGAGATTACAAACCAGCGCGAGACCACGCCCTCGCGGCGCTGGCAGCGAGCAAAGGAAAAGCGACGGAAGTTGAACTGCTTCTGGCGCAGGCCCTGGCGGGGTTAGGCGACCGCGAAGGCGCTCTGAAAGCCGTACAAAGCTTTTTGAGCGCGCATCCCAATGCGTCGCCGCAGATTCGCGGCTGGGCAGAGGAGTTGCGACAAGCGCCGCCTGCGGAACCGAAATCAGCAGTGATGAAAGTGGCGGAGCGTCCGGCCACAACTACAGCGTCGCCCGTCGAACCGGTGCGCACGATTGTCACGGTGATTCCGCCGCCGATACCTGAGCTTCCTCCGGATAAGGACTGGGCCCCGCCTGATATTGACGCCGCGAAACATTTTGTGATTCCGGAAGCGACCTGTTCATTGCCCAAAATTCTGCGAACGGCCCGGAAGAGCGCCGTTCAGTTCGTGGATACTTTGCAAAAATTCTCGGCCACGGAGGAGTATCAGTCCGTGGAAGTAAAAAGGAACAAAAGCCTCGAGAAACCTGAATTCGGCACGTACAGCTATCTGGCCACAATCGAGGCGCCGAGGTCCGGCACAATTCCTGTGACGGAATATCGGAATCAGAGCGCGTCTGAGGAACAGATGCCGGGTAAGCTGAACGATATTGGCGCTCCGGCTCTGGCGCTGGTATTTCATCCTGTTTACAAAGATGATTTCCGGTGGAGTTGCGAAGGGCTTGGCGAGTGGGAAGGAAAAACCGCCTGGATCATACGATTTGAGCAAAGACCAGACCGGCCTGCTACGCTCGCGGCTTTACAGGCATCTTCCGGAACGTATTCTCTGCCGTTCAAGGGCCTCGCGTGGGTGGGGAACAGCGGACAGGTGATCCACGCCGAATTCGATTTGGTAAAACCGATTAAGCAAGCGGAGCTTTATCGCGAACATTTCTCACTCGACTACAAACCGATCACGTTTAAGAATCACAGGGTGACGCTCTGGCTGCCGGAAAACGTGAACGTTTATTATCAATACCGCGGACACTATCTGCATCACTACCATCACTTCAGCAACTTCCAGCTCTTTTGGACCGGCGCTTCGGAGAAGGTCGGCCAACCCGTGGAAGCCGGCGACAAGAAAAGCGACTGACATTCCAGAGTATTTTTTCTTCCCGAATTACGCGCTAATTGTCATTTTCTGGGGTTCCCGCGCCGGGCATGATTGCGCACGTCCGATAATGCGCGCGCATGTTTGAAACCCGCGACGGGTGCATCAGCCATGCGCTACAATGGCGCGCGAAAGCGGAGGGCCAATGCTGCACAGATTCGTTTTCCACAATAACAAGCTACAGCCAATTGAGGAGGTGCGCCTGTCCCCCGGTCAGGCGGGATTGCTGAACGGGTGGGGGCTGTTCACCACGCTGCACATTTTTGATGGCGTGCCGTTTGCGTTCGAGCGGCATTGGAAGCGGCTGGAGCGCGACTCCGCGCGAACGCACTGCCCGCTTCCCTTCGAGGCGGAAGCGGTTCGCGGGCATTTGATCGAGGTGATACGCGCGAACAAAGTCTCCGAGGGCTGCGCGCGAATTTATGCGATTTACAATCAGGTGGGGCATTGGCGAAGCAATGAGAACTTCCCTGTCGTTGACCTCTTTTTGTGCAGCACGGACCTGCCGGCATTTCGCCAGCCCGCCCGATTGAATCTACGCGAGCATGGACGATATGCAGCTTCGCCGCTTGCCGGAGTGAAAGTCACTTCCTGGCTGAACAATGTGTGGAATTTCTATGAGGCGCAACAGGGCGGTTACGACGAGGTTGTGCTGCTGAACGAACGCGGTGAAGTCGCCGAGTGCACGGCCGCGAATATCTTCTGCGTTCGCGGAGGCCGAGTCCTCACTCCGCCGCTCAACTCAGGGTGCCTCGAAGGAATCACGCGCAGCGTCCTGCTCGAGATTGGCGCGCGCGCCGGAGTGAAATGCGAAGAGTCGGTGCTTCGTCCCGCGGATTTATTCGCGGCGGATGAAGTCTTCATCTCTTCTACAAACCGCAATCTGCTGCCTGTTGGCGAAATCGCCGGCCACGCATACAAAGGCGCGCCCGGGCCGGTCACGCAGCGGCTGGATAAAGAGTTTTCCGCCTACGTGCAACAATATCTTTCGAAGCAGGCGCTCGCGGCAAAGTGAACTGCCGGCGAGGCGTTCGCGGGCGCGAATCTCTTCACGCGAGAAATTGAATCCGCTGCAATCCGAAATGAATCAAAGGTGAGGAGGTTTTATGAGCGATTTAGCGAGCAAAACGTGCGTGCCATGCCGCGGCGGAGTTCCGCCAATGAAAGGCCCGGAATTGGAGAAATATCTGAAGCAGGTGTCCGGCTGGAAAGCGATTGACGAGCATCATCTAACGAAGGCGTTTACGTTTCCGGATTTCAAGCAGGCGCTTGCTTTCGTGAACAAGGTAGGAGCGATTGCTGAGGAGCAAGGGCATCATCCCGATATTTTCCTCTCGTGGGGCAAAGCGGAAGTAACCACGTGGACGCACAAAATTGACGGGCTTACGGAGAGCGATTTCATTCTGGCAGCGAAGATCAACCAGCTCTGAGCGGCGCATACGGCACGAAGAATCGTTGGCGCTTTCACCCAGAATTCATTAAACTAACCGGTTAGTTAAATTATCCAGGCTCGAACGAAATGGGCACAAAACACAAATGCAGAATGGCAGCGTTGTGAGACTCTGCAGATTTCTTGGGCCGAGCTTCGCGATTCTTGTCGGGCTTGCAGTCATCTGCGGTTCAGCCGCTGCGCTGCCGCAGCAAACCCCTCCGCCGCCACTGAAATTGACGTTGCACGATGCGGTGCAACTCGCGCTGAAGCAGAATCCCAGCGTGCAGATCGCCATGCTGAATCTGGCGGAGAGCCAGAAGCAGAGCGGCATTGCGCTATCGCAATTGCTGCCGGAAGCTGAGTTCAACGTCTCCGATCGCGCCGTTCGCGCGAATGTGCAAGCGAATATCGGCCTCAATATTCCTGGATTCCCGAAAGCTGTGGGGCCATTTCAGGTTTTTCAGACCGGCGCGACTTTTTCGGCCCCGATTTTCGATTTATCTCTATGGAGAAGGTGGCAGGCTTCCCGTAAAAACATTGCCAGCGCCGATGCGGAGCGCACATCCGTCCGGGAGCAAATCGTCCTGCTGGTCGTTTCGCAGTATCTGGCGGCGCTGCGTTCCGGCGCGGAGATAAGCGCCGCGCAATCGCAGGTGGATTTGGCACAGGCGCTATACGATCAAGCATCGGATCTGGAGAAGCATGGATCGGCAACCAGCGTAGACGTGCTGCGCTCAAACGTTGAATTACAAAACGAAAAGCAATTGCTGCTCGTGGCGCAAACGAATCAGAAGATTTCTCTCTTTGGACTGGCCAAGCTGCTCAACACGACTCCGCAGCAGCCGATTGTCCTGACAGACCAGTTGAGTTTTTTCGAAACGCCTGAGTTGGATGTGGACCAGAGCCTCGCGGAAGCGTACAAATCGCGCCCCGAGGTGCAGCAGTTGACCGCGGAGCAGCAGGCGCTCAAGTATCAGAAATCAGCGGACAGCGCGTCGCGCTTTCCTGCCCTGCGCTTCGATGGCGATTACGAACAGGAAGGACTTTCGACCAGCACAATTATTCCCACTTACGTCTACGAAGCGGGAGTTACTTTTCCGCTTTTCACCGGCGGGCGCATTCACAACGAGATCGCGCGCGACCGTCTGGAACTGGAGAAAATCAATCAGAGCTTGCAGGATGAGCGCAACGAGATCGCGCTGGAAGTCGAAACCGCGGCGGCGCGGCTGGAATCGGCGCGCAATCAAGTGCAAGTGGCGAATCTCGGCGCGCAACTCGCGCAACAGGAAGTGCAGCAATCGCAGGATCGCTTCAAAGCGGGAGTCGTGGACAATATAGAAGTCGTTACCGCGCAAAGCGCGCTGGCCCGCGCGGATGAGAACCGCATCGCGGCGCTCTATGAATACAACCAGTCGCGCGCTGATTTGGCGCGGGCCATCGGACGCATCGAAACGCTCTACAGCAAATGAAAGAGGCCGATTTTCATGAATCCGAGAACCACAGAAGCTGAGCCGCACGTGGAGCAACAGTCGCCGGGAGAATCGTCGGGGCAGGGCGAAGGGCAACGAACGGCGCAAGACGCCCCGCCCCGGCGGCCAAGTCCGCTGAAAAATCCTCGCGTGCGGCGCGGCCTGCTGATTTTCGCAATCATCGTGGTTGTCGCTGGATTTTTTTTCTGGTTTCACTACCGCAATCATCAATCCACGGACGACGCTCAAGTGGACGGCCACCTGATTCCGATTTCCTCGCGAGTGCCGGGGAGCGTGCTGGAAGTGCTGGTGCACGACAACGAATCGGTGAAGAAGGGGCAAGTGCTGGTGAAGCTGGATCCGCGCGATTATCAGGCGAAGCTGGACAACGCGCAGGCGAAGCTCGCAGTAGCACAGAGCAAGGTACTTTCGGCGAATGTTAACGTGCCGCTTACATCGGCAACCACGCGCAGCGATGTGAGCAGCGGGTCGGCGACCGTCGCGGCGGCGGAATCCGCGTATCAGCAGGCGCAACTGGGCTTGCAGGAGGCGTCTACGTCGGGTTTGGCTTACGCGAAAGCGAACGTGCAAAAAGAGGAAGCGGCGTATCAAAAGGCGCAGTCGGATTTGGCGCGCGTTAAGCCGCTCGTCGCGAAAAACGAAATTTCTCAACAGCAATACGACGCGTATTCAGCCGCGGCTACGGAAGCGGAGGGGGAGCTTAGCGCCGCGCGGCAAAGTTTGGCGCTTGCCCAGCAGACGGTTTCCGTTCGGCAGGCGCAAGTGTCGGCCGCGAAGGCAGACCTTGAGCGCGCGCACGCCGGTTTGCAGGCTGCGCAGGCGAATACGCGGCAAGTGCGCGTGAGCGTGGCGAATGCCGCGTCCGCGCGAGCCGCGGTGCAGGAAGCGCAAGCAGAAGTCGAAACCGCGCAGCTTAATTTGGAATACACCACGATTACCGCACCCGATGACGGCGTGGTGACCAACAAAACGGTGCAGGTCGGCCAAATTGTTTCGCCCGGGCAAGCGCTGATGATTGTGGTTCCGCTCAGAGAGACATGGGTTACAGCGAACTTCAAAGAAACGCAACTGGCGCACGTGCGGCCCGGCGATCGCGCCGAAGTGCATGTGGATATGTACGGAAAAACATTTCCGGGCCACGTGGATTCGATTGCCGGCGCAACAGGCTCGCGCTTGAGCCTGCTCCCTCCGGAAAACGCCACAGGGAATTATGTCAAAGTGGTTGAGCG
>DASUAV010000258.1:0-6925 GCA_035763605.1 Candidatus Acidiferrales bacterium | reverse complement strand
GCCAACATGAATGCAACCGTCGCGCAGATGTTAACGCGCGTGCCGCAAAGCACGTGGACGGAGCGCGCGCTTTTTTCGCTGGGCAATTATTACTGGGTGAACATGCAGCGCGACAAAGCCGCCGCGCAATATCAGCAGGTGGTGGATAAGTTTCCGGTGAGCGAAGATGCCATCAATGCTGAGTGGCGCGTGGCGTGGACTGCCTATATGGACCGCGCGGCGAACGCTCAGGCGCTCTTCGAAAAATTCCTGCGCGACAATCCGAACGCGGACTACACGGCGGATGCCCTCTATTGGCTGGGCCGATTGGCGCAGCGGAAGGGAACTGCCGGTGAAGCGGCCTTCGCACGCGCGTATTTCAGGAAACTGGTGGAGCGCTTTCCCAATAATTATTTTGCGCATTACGCAACGGAGCGGCTGCGCGAGTTGCGTCCGGGTCGAGTCGCGAAACTCGACATTCTGGACGGGATTCCGCCAGTGCCGCGCGCCCGAACCGTGCTGAAATCCACGCCGGAGGAGGCGCTGCCGTTTTTGCGGCGCAGTCTGGCGCTGGAAACCATCGGCTTTGATGATGATGCGCTGCTGGAACTGCACGCGGCCTACGACGCGACTCATGCCGTCTCGCTGCAAATGACGCTGGCGCGCGTGGCGGTGAGCGGAGAAAAGTATGGCAGCGCGATGGTCGCCGTGCGCAGTATTTATCCTTCAATTGAAGCGCGCGCCTATTCAACCGTTCCGCGCGAAGTGTGGCTGCTGGCGTTTCCACTGCCCTATCGCGCGCAGATTCTCGCCGATGCGCGGCGAACGCGAACCGATCCCATGGTGCTCGCCGGTCTGATGCACCAGGAGTCCACGTTCGAAAAAGACGCGCATTCTTACGCGAACGCCTACGGCCTGATGCAACTGATTCCGGAGACCGCGGAGCGTTACGCGCGCAAGCTGCGCATCGGATTTTCGTCGGAGGAGCAGTTGCTTGATCCCATTTACAATTTGCGGCTTGGGACGGTCTATTTCGGAGAGCTCACGCGCAGTTTTCATACGCCGGAAGCGGCGCTGGCGGCGTACAATGCGGGCGAAGATCGCGTGACGCAATGGCAGGCCGGCCAGAAGTACGCGGAACTGCCGGAGTTTGTCGAGTCCATTCCGTTCACGCAGACGCGCGAGTACGTCGAAATTGTGATGCGCAACGCGTTCATTTACCGGCGGCTCTACGGCCTTCGGTAGCGCATATTTCGGCGTATGTTGATGCAGGCAGGAGGCGGATGATGAATCCCGCGGCGGCAGGGCCTATCAATGCGGCGGCGAGAGCGAACGCAAGCGCGCGGCTGTCCGACAAGGCGTCGCGTTTTACCGAATCCGTGATTCGCGAAATGACGCGCCTGGCCCTTGCGCACAACGCGGTGAATCTCTCGCAGGGCTTTCCCGATTTTGCCGCGCCGGAAGAAATCAAGGCTGCGGCGCGCGAGGCCATCAGCAAAGACATCAATCAGTACGCCATCACCTGGGGCGCGAAGTCGCTGCGCAACGCCATCGCGGAAAAATTCGCGCGGCAAACTGGGACCGAAATTGATCCGGAGCGCGAAATCACGGTCTGCTGCGGCTCGACCGAAGCGATGATGTCCGCGATGATGGCCATCATCAATCCCGGCGATGAAGTGGTAGTGTTCGAACCGTTCTACGAAAATTACGGGCCGGACGCGATTTTGACTGGCGCGTCGCCGAAATTCGTGCGGCTGCATCCGCCTCGCGCGGGCGATGCGGACTGGACGTTCAATGCGGATGAATTAGCGCGCGCGTTCACGAGCAACACGAAAGCCATCATTCTGAACACGCCGAATAATCCCACGGGCAAAGTCTTCGAGCGCAGGGAACTGGAAGTCATTCGCGATCTGTGCGTGCGGCACAACGCATTTCTCATCACCGATGAAATCTACGAGCACATGCTTTATGACGGCGCGCGTCACACTTGCGCGGCGTCGCTCGATGGAATGCGCGAGCGCACCATCACCATTAACGCGCTTTCGAAAACTTACAGCGTGACCGGCTGGCGCGTCGGCTGGGCCATCGCTCCGCCGGAAGTGACTTCGGCGATTCGCAAAGTCCACGATTTTCTCACGGTCGGCGCCGCGGCGCCTTTGCAGGAGGCAGGGGCTCTCGCTTTGCGTCTGCCGGATTCGTATTACGCCCAACTCGCGAGCGAATACTTGCAGCGGCGCGACCGGCTGCTCGGAATTTTGCGCGGCGCGGGATTCCAATGCTTCAAGCCGCGCGGCGCGTACTACATCATGACGGACATTTCGAGTTTCGGCTTCGCTAACGATGTGGAGTTCGCGCGTTACTTGGTGAAGGAAATCGGCGTTGCCGCCGTGCCCGGCTCCAGCTTCTACAACAATCCCGCCGACGGCGCGCACCAGTTGCGGTTCACGTTCTGCAAAAAAGAATCCACCTTCGCCGAAGCGGAAAAGCGCCTAGAGAAACTGAGTAAGGATCGATGACCGCCTTGGGAGTTTTCAGGCTGCTTTGGGTCCGTCTGGTGGTTTTATTCACGGCGGGCTTAGTTCCCTTTAAGATGTTGTATGTAGGACCCTCAAGGGATTTTCGTTGGATTAGCTCGCATACTGATGCAGCTCTTTTTGAGTCTATAAAACAAGCATTCGCCTCCGAGCTCCAACCGGACGATCCGAAAAAGACTGGGATTTACGTAGCCGACGAGTTTAAGTACATAGCGCGAATCGGTATCTTTAGGTCTTCTGCGCTCGTTCTGACAGGCGAGCGAGAGAACGAGCGTCAGAAGACTGGCGATTATTTTCAAGCCTACAACTATGACCTGAAGTCGGGTCGTAAGGTGAAGCTGGTGGGATTTGGCGGTCGCGTGTGGTGATTCTTAGGCTTTGCCAAATTCGATGCCTCACCAGTTCCTGACATCGTTTTCCCATATTTCGACTGTACTGAATGTGAGGCCACTTTGTTTCTGGGGTCATTCCGTTATGACGGGTCAACGGGTCTGTGGCGCGTTCGGATTTGGGGCCCAAAGCCTGACGATACTCTGGAAATTGCCAGCGACAATCAGTTCGGCGACGACGGTGTCTATGGATATGACTGCGCGTATCGGGTCGGATCTTTTAGCGATAACGGGCTTGAGCAAGTCGCAGTTTGGTGCCGCGAAACAAACCTAGATAAGCACAAGACAGATGACTGGACGCAGTTCTATTCGTCGACTGAAAAACCGCAGTTGATCACGGTCACCGCGCCCGAAGAACTAAAGAAGCTTCACGCCTTTGTTTGCGCAACAAACCGCGAGTCTAAGTTATGCCGCTCAAATGATAAGAAACCATAAGAAAAAAGCGGGTGAGAAGCGGGTTGCCCTGTGGTGGTAGCTTCTCACCCCTGAGTGGTGCGTTTGATTGGTTGGACTGAAGAACGCGCAAAAAGGTTTCCCGCAAAATCAAAAAAACTGCGGCGATGGATGCGGTGAACGCGACGTTTGTAGTCATCGCGCGGTGCGGGGTGAGGCTTCAGCGTCGTCGAGCAAGTGTGAGTCCATTCCACGGAAATGCAAAATGCAAAGGCCACGGCGAGATCCTTCGTCGCGACCATCGCTCCTCAGGATGACAATGGGAGTGTTGTATGCCGCGCTCGGGAATGACCTCTCTCGTGATTAGGCGGCGAATTATGCGAACGGGTCGAAGGAATCGCCGAGCTTGGGAATTGACACATTCCAATGAAGCTGTTGCTGGACGCGCGTGCTGAACGATTCCGCGGCGTCGGGCTCGCCGTGAATTAAAAACAGGCGCTTCGGCGGTGCTTGAAACCCCGAGAGCCAGCGAATCATTTCTGTGCGGTCGGAATGCGCGGAGAACTGGCTGACTTCCTGAATCTCTGCGCGCGTGTGAATGTAATTGCCGTGGATGCGCGGGTCTTTTCCTCCATGCAATAAATAACGCCCCAGCGTGCCTTCGGCTTGATAGCCGGCGAAAATTACCACGTTGCGCGCATCGGGCAGGCGCTGCTCGAGGTGATGCAGAATGCGCCCGCCGGTGCACATGCCGCTCGCGGCCATTATGATGCACGGCGTTTTGATGGCATTGATTTTTTTCGAATCCTCGACGCTGCGCACCATGTGGACTTCGTGCGTGTCCAGGGGGTCGCCGTCGCCGGTTTGTTCGAGCTTCTGAAATGAGAGGCGATGATCTTCGCTATGCTTGACGTAAAGGTCGGTGACGTTCGAGGCCATCGGGCTGTCCACAAACGTCGGCAATTTCGGAATGCGCTGCTGATTTTCGAGCTGGCGCAAGATGTACATGAGCGTTTGCGTGCGTCCTACGGCGAACGCGGGAATCACAATCACGCCGCCGCGCTTGGCCGTGCGATTCACGATTTCTGCGATGCAATCGTCGGGCTCGGTCGTCGGATGATCGCGGTCGCCGTAAGTGGATTCGCAAAGAATGTAATCCGCGCGCGGAGGCGTTGCCGGATCGTTGAGAATGGCCTGATTGTAGCGGCCTACGTCGCCGGAAAAAACGACCGCCGCGGATTTGCCGTTTTCCGTGATGGTGATTTGCAGCGACGATGAGCCGAGAATATGCCCGGCATCGTACGGCTTCACGGAAAATTGCGGGCTGATGGTATACGCGTCGCTGCGCGGAATTTCGCGAAATTGCGTGAGCGCTCGTTGCGCGTCTTCAATGGTATAGAGCGGCAGCGGCGGGGCGTGCTTCGAATAGCCCTTCTTGGCCGCGTATCTCGCGTCTTCCTCCTGCAGATGCGCGGAATCGAGCAGCAGCAAATTGCAGAGTTCGTGCGTGGCGGCATTGGCGAAAATCGGCCCGCGAAAACCGTCGCTCACCATGCGCGGCAGATAGCCGGTGTGGTCAATGTGCGCATGCGTGAGCACAACCCAATCGATAGACGCAGGATCAACCGGCAGGCGGTCCCAATTTTTCTGGCGCAATTCGCGCGGACCTTGAAAAAGTCCGCAATCCACGAGCAGGCATTTACCAGCAGCTTCGACCAGATATTTTGAGCCGGTGACCGCGCCGGCCGCGCCGAGAAAAGTGATTTTAGCCATAGGGCGCGTATTGTAACCTGAGCCATCATATTCAAAATACATTTTGTTGAATATTTGTGGCGGAGATTGACGGATTTCTGGAGAGTGTTACGCTAACGCGCTTGCGTCGGGAGCATCCGTTTGCAGCTTACGGAAATTTCAAAGATGAAATTGAAGCTAGGGATGCAGCTCACGGTCTGCGCGCTTCTCGTCGTCTGCGCGATGACCGTAGCGCGCGCGCAGAATCTCGCCGAGCAATCGCAAACGCGGGGCGCGTGGGAATTTGAGCCATTCATCGGCGGCGGCACGGGGCTGGGGCGTGCATCGAATACGCAATTCTTAATCGCCGGCGGACGCGCGGGAAAAGTTCTCACAGGCGAGCATCTGAGGGGCTTCTTGCGCGGGAATTTCGAACTGGCCACCGAAGCGATGCCGCTTTACTTGGTGATGCAGGCGGGCGGCGGGGTATATGGCGCGAGCTTCAAGCCGCTGATTTTCAAATGGAATTTTGCCGGCGGACACAAAGTCGCGCCGTATGCGCTGATCACTGGCGGCGTTTTGATCACCACTTCCAATGTACCGCCCGGAAATACTTCCAATGTGAATTTCACGCCGCAAGGGGCGCTGGGATTTTACTTTTTCCGGCGGCCGAAACGCGCGTGGGATTTGGAAATTCAGGCGGTACACACGTCGAATGCCAGCCTCGGCCATTTGAATCCCGGACTGAACGGCTCATTGATTTTTACGCTAGGCTACAGCTGGTTCAAATAGCGATGCACATTTGTTGCGTGTAACCGCGCGCGCTTCGCCGCCGTTTCATCTTCTCGAACGAGCCAATAAGCAATAGAATCCGTCGCACGAGGTGCTTCATGAAGACGCTTCGAACGTCTGTTTCCGCTGCAATGTTTCTCCTGATTTCTTCCGTTGTGGTTTGTGCCGCTCCGAAGCGAACGGCGAAAAAAGCTGCGCCTGCTGCGGTGCCCACGCCGGAGTCCGTTTTTGGATTCGCGCCCGGCGCGGATTACCACCTCGCGGATTTCGAGCAGATGACCAAATACTTTCACGCGCTCGCGGCGGCGAGTCCGCGCGTGACGCTCGAAGACATCGGCCCGACGGGCTACGGACGCCAGATGTTCCTCGCGATTATTTCCAGCGAAGCGAACATTCGCGCGCTGGAGCATTACAAATCCATGGTGCAGCAGCTTGCCTCCGGAAAAATTGACGAAGCCACTGCGCGCAAACTCTCGGAGGAAGGGAAGGCGATTGTCTGGATTGACGGCGGGCTGCACGCTACGGAAGTTGCCGGTGCGCAGCAGTCGCCTGCGATTGCTTATCGCGTAGCTACGGAAGATATTCGCCGGAGATGCAGCGCATTCGCGACAACGTGATTCTTGTGCTGTGTCCGGTGATCAATCCCGATGGCCTCGATATTGTCGCGCACTGGTACGACAAAAACGTGAACACGCCGTACGAACTCGCACCGGTCCCGCGGCTGTGGAATAAATACGTTGGCCACGACAACAATCGTGATTGGTACATGTTCAATCAAATCGAAAGCCGCGATGTCGCGAAGGAACTTTACAAGGAGTGGTTTCCGCAGATTGTCTACAACCAGCATCAATCGGGGCCGTTTCCGTCGCGCATTTTCGTTCCGCCGTTTGATGATCCGATGAATCCCAACATTCCTGCGGAAGTGGTGCGCGGCGTGAATCTCGTAGGCGATGCCATGACGCGGCGCTTCACCACGAAAAACGAACCCGGGGCGGTTTCGCGCATGGAATTCGACATGTGGTGGAACGGCGGCATGCGCACCGCGCCCTATTATCACAATATGATCGGCATTCTCACGGAGACGGCGCTTTTCGATTACGCCACGCC
>DASUAV010000257.1:0-23220 GCA_035763605.1 Candidatus Acidiferrales bacterium | reverse complement strand
GCTACGACGGAAAATGCTGCGCCGAGGAATCTCACTTGGCCCACTGATAGGTGACCGTCTGCAGAACTTTGTCGCCCACGTCGCGCACGACCACCTTCTCGGACAAAAGACCGGAAAAAATAGAGCTGAGACTAGCGATGTTTTCCGAAAAGAAAAATGGAGCGCGGCCCGACTTTTTGTTCCAGACGGAGTTCTGGCCATCCAGCGCGCTGGTCAGCAGTGCGAATCGGCCCCGTTCGCCGGAGTGGTTAAATCCGCCAATAAACATCGCAGGCGGCGTGCTGGTTTTTTCATTCACATGTGAAAGCATTTCCTCAATCAGCCGAGGATCGTCTGAAATAAAGAGATACTTGCCGCGGAATGCGGCTGATAATTCCCAAAGGCCATCAAGCTCTTCGTGGTCCGCCCTCGGTTTCCAATTCACACCGAGAGCGCTTGCGGTGAGCGTGGGACGCACAAAGCTGGAAATGGCGGAGAGCGCCACGGACTGGTTCCAGTCAGAAGTGCCGAGCAAAACAACGCCAGTTTGGACTCGTACGAATACTCCACTCTTTGCGAGGTCGGTTCGCTGCACGCTCAAAACTGCTTGCACTGCATTGCCCGCGAGCAGCGCTTTCAGAAAATCGGGCTGCGCAGTTTGAGCAGGAGCTTCGGGAGGCGCCTGGTCAATGCGCGTTTCCAAATCGTCCGCTGCTCCTGTTGCGCCAGAGGACAGCTGGAATTGCGGCGCAGTGTTGGAAGGAATGCCCGGCGCTTTATGCGGAGCCAGGAGTTTGGTTTCGAGCAGTTCGAGGCATGAATCCGCAGAGGGGCCAGCCTGAACTTGATAGACGCCCGCGTCAGCCGGGACAAATCGTTCAAGTTCGGCCGCCCCTTGGGCGCTGATTTCGGATGAGGATTCCGCGGCATTTTCGGTTTTCTTCAGGAGCACGCGCTCTTCACGATATTCTGCGCCGGAAAGATGCATATCGGATACCGCCGCACTGTATGTCTTCATCGCTGTGATGTTCTGCGGAATCCAGTACGAGCGAAAGTACGGGCTGGGCACGATTTTCCCCATGTCCAAAACCATGCGCAAATCGCCGGGCTGACCTGCGGCGGCGACCGCGCGCCCCCACCATTGCTCCTGACTAATCGAAGGAATTTTTTTTCCTGCAAGCAATTCCAGGGCAGCGGCCATCAAATCTTGTCGCGTCGCAAGTAGCAAATAACCGTTCGTATTGGAAAAGGCAATCTCGCGTCCTGACCTCGCGTCCTGGCGATAGTAGAACGTCACACCTCCCGCGCTGCGGGTTTCGAATTTGGAACGCGATTGCAGCAGCGCAGATTGCCCCGCCGTGCTGGAATCAAGTTTCGTGATGTACAGAAACTGCAGCTTGCCAATATCGTAGAGCGCCAGCGCAGTTTGCGAGCCGGCAACCTGGGATAGCAAATTCATGTCTGGTGGAAGGCCCGCGACCACGGTAAATTCCTGGCTCGATTGCTGCAAGCGCGAAAAAAGACGCGAACGCGAGAAGACTTCATAGTCCGCGCTGCGCAGCCACTGGACTTTTTCACTCGATTTGTTCCAGTCGGAAACTAGCGCAGAAAAATCGCTGGCTTGCAAATACAGCAACGCTCCGGACGGGAAGTAGCGCGCAACCGAAGACTGCTCATTCGCGAGCGAACGGTAGCTCATAAGCAATGCTGCAAAACACGCTGAGGTGAGAAGGACAGAGATGACAGTTCGCCTCACGGCTTTGCGGCCTCCTTCTCGGTTTCAGCCGTGCTCGTCAGCGGAATTCGCGGACGCACCACACGATCCTGTTCGAGCGCTTGATGCAGAATCGGCTTGCGCGCTTGATTCTGCTGCTGCCGCGTGCGCTCTTTCTGCATGGCGTCTATCCTCCCTTTGATTCCCTTTTGCTTCTGCGGATTCTCTTCGAGCCTGAGGGCAATGCGCAGTTGCTGCAGGGATTGATCGAGACGGTTAAGGCTTTGCAAGACTGCCGCGGCTTCGAGGCGGAGTTGCAGTTGCCGCTCTCGAGTGAGCGCGGGCGCAGACGAGCCGGCCATTACTTCATTAACCGATTCTGTGTGCTCCCAAGATGCGACTGGCCCGCTTTTCATGTCTTCCGCCGGCTGATAACGATAATAAGAGGAGAAAAATTCTGGCAACTGCTCAAGGGTGGCTAGCGCAAGCAAGTCGTCGCGCTGGCGCGCAGCAGTTTCGAAATAGAGGTACTTGGCGCCCTCGCGGGATGGATAGTCTGCAATGGCAGCGCCCAGCAGCTGCAATTTAGCTTGCGCATTCGTGGCGTTGTGCGCCGCGCTGATTCGAGCTTGATAAAAATAATTTTCCGCCGCAGCCGCAGGGATGATTCGCTGAGGACCAGCCGCGAGCAAATTCAGTTCCCGGGAATCTAGAGTGGCGCTGACAGTCCGCTCCGCCATTGCCAGGGAGGCTTGGACACGAATACCGTAAGGCGCGACTGGATCTGAAGCGATCTCAGCGAGCTCCTGTTGCGCGGCAGCAGAGTTCGTGCCCGCGGCAATTCTGCTTTTCGCCAAACTCACTTTGGCGGGTAGATCCCACGGTGCGGCCTTTGTTAGTTGTCCGAGAAGCTGTGCCGCCTCCGCTGGATGGCCCTTCTTGTTCAATAGTTCAGCGGCGGATTTGAAATTTGCGAACGGCTCCCCAACAACCATGGTCAAGCGATGCAGCAGGTCCACTGCACCCGCGGCGTCGCCATTCGCGAGACGGATTTCCGCCAGGCCCAGAAAATTCGAAGCGTCCAGATGCCGCTCTTCAATTTCGCGCGCGTAAACAAATTGGAGAATCTTTCGCGACGAAGTTTCATCACCCGATTTTTGGAGCTGCTGTGCCGTCTCACGCAGCGTATCCGCGCCGGGGGCGCTTTGCTCGTCGAGGCGATAGCTTGCGAGTGTCGCATCCAGAGTACCAAGGTGCGCCGCGACGCGCAGCGCGATTGGCGTCAACTGGGCCGAGTACGCGGTGCGTGTATCCGCAGGCAGGGAAGTCAGGAAAGTGTTCGCCTGCTCGAAGTGATTCGAAGCAATTAGATAGTTTGCCCACCGCACCTGCCATTGCCGCAGAATGTTTACGGCTGAATCTTTGTCGAGGCCCTCTGCTTTATCCGCGGCGTCCTGCTTCGCAGCAAGAATGCGCTGATAGATCGGCGCGCGCTGGGCGAGAGGAATCCACTCGGAATCCACGACCCCGGCGAGCACTGCCGGCGGATCGCTGGCAGCAGTCGAGAGGTCAAGCAGCCAAGCCGTGGCAGCTGGCGGATCATGCAGCGCCTCATACGCGCTCTGCAGAAGCTCGTTCGAACGGTACGTCCTATTCTTTCTGAGATACGCGCGCAGCAATGCGTCCACACCGGGCTTCAATTCCGCGAATAAACGCTGTGGACCGGCATGATTGGAAAGCTCCGCGAAGTCGCCCCAGAAGCTTTCGGGAACAGAAACACTTTGCACCTGCTTGGACAAAAGGCCGATCGCCAGGTTCCATTGCTTGAGTGCTTGGCCGCGATTGCCCAGCCTCAATTGGGCGACCGCTATGAGGTCATGAGCGGTGACGTTGCTGGGATTCAGCTCCAGCACGTGTAGATAATCGGCGATCGCTGCCTGCGATTTGCCTTTCTCCGCGTAATAATCGGCCATTTGCATGTACCCGGACCATGAAGCAGGGCTCTGCTCCAGCGCCGAGGGCAGAAAATCCTGCGCGTCGCTTTGCTTGAGCAGATCGAGATACTCGCCATAGCGCGAACCGTAGTAGGACCACGGACTGCCAGCCAATTCTTCATTGCGGTCCAGTTTGCGGCCGATTCGCTCGCCAATCGTCTCGTCGCCGAGAGCGCCCAGAAATGCTGCATTCACCTGCGGAGCCGATTCCGCAAAATACAATCCGGTTAGCGCATCGTAGGATTTGCTCCAAACAGCAGTCTGTGTCGCGGCGCGCCCCGCCACGATTTCGTGGGCAAGCGTAGGACTGCCGTTTGCCATCACGAAGTCTGCGGCCTTCTCGCCCCATGGCTTCCACTGAGAAGCAATTTGCACGAGCTGCTGCGGATCATGCTGCAACAACAGTTCGAAATAGCGCTGTAACTGCTCTCCGTACATATATCCGGGCGATAGCTCGGACAGCACTCGCAGCTCATCATTCGTGTCTTCCGCCGAACCGTACGCATTCGCCGCTTGGATGAGCACCGAAGGCTGAGAAGCCGGAGCTACACGAGGCGCAAACTGTTCGAGGTGCTGAGCCAACTCTGCAAATTTCAACCGCCGCTGTTCGAGTTGAACATAGGCCTGCATCCGTCCTATTAAGACGCCGTTAGAAGCACCCGGATCCAACATCACCTGGTATCGCCATTCTGCTTCGAGGTCCGCGAGCCCAGCTGCTTGAGCCAGAGGAATCGCGAACCACTGCGCGTCGGTGAGATTCATTGGCGCGCGGATTTTTTGGGCGAATTGACCAAACCAAACTTTCTCTTCCGGCGTGAAGTACGTGGCCACGGTCGTACCCATTTCCATCAGGGCGGCGCGCAGTCCGTTTCGGGCACTCTGAATACGATTCTCCCGAACGCGTGTACGCCAATCGCTGTTTGTTACTGCACTTATCCCTTGCGCGGCTATTTGCTGTTCGATTACCGGAAGGCGAGCGGAGGCGGAGGCTAGTGCCTGTTGCAGCGTCGCGTAGGCCATGTTTCCACGCCTTAATCGTGTCATCAGGTGCGCGTACAAAGCCGCTCCCGAGTGATTCTCTTCCGAAGCAAGCAAATCGCCGCCAGCGACTCGTACGCCCTGCTCTGCGAGCCCCTGCGCTTGTTCCAGCAATCCCCAACCCTCGACTCGTCGCGCCGCCTCAAAGTAGCTGCCCGGCCGATTCGGTTTGGGTTCAATCAGCGCAATTTTTAGCGCAGCCATCGCCTCCGCCGCGCGCCCCTGCCGCGCTCTTATCTCCGCTACCTTCTCCATCCATTGGGGATCCTTGTAAGCAAGCAGATAGATTTTTTGATACTCTGCGGCCGCATCATCAAAGCGCATCAGCCGTTCCTCAAGTGCCGCCTCAGCAATTCTCAAGTCTTCGCGATCCGGGCGGATCACAATAGCTCGCGCGTACGCGTCCACCGCCGCAGGGAAATCTTCGGCAGAGCTTTGAATTCGCGCCAGAACCATTGGCCAGCGATAATCCCTCGGCGATTGCTGCATCGTCTTTGCGTAATACTGAACAAGGCGCGGTGCCTGGTGGTGATGCGCGGCGTACAGAGCCGCTTCAGTCGCGAGCGCTTCGTCTTCAAGAAACGCATTGATCAATTCGACGTATTGGTCCACCGCACCGGAATAGTCGTCCAGCTTGCTGAGAGCGGGAATCAGCCCGCGCCGCAAAATCGCAACTTCTGATTTCTTCGCGTCCGCGGGCAACGTGGCTGTTCTGAACGCCGCAATCTCGCTCACGTAAAATTGCTTTAGTCCCTGCGCGTCTCCGGCCTGCGCATAGGTGTCAGCCGTGGCCGCGAGATATTGCACATCGTATGGCGAATCCTTCAGGAGGCCCGCAAGCATTTCCCGCGCCTGCGGATACAGCTTGGCCTCGGTGGACTTCCGCGCTGCTTCAAACGTGAATTGCTTACTGAGCTGCAGATAAGCATCCCTGGCCGCTTGCTGCAACACTGCAATAGCCTGAGGGTAAAGTTTTGCGCTCCAATAGAAATCAACCGTAGCGCGGACGACTCCAAGAATTTTCGGATTTTCGCGATAAAGCTCTTCGATTTCTTTCTGCGCGGAAGCGCGGTCGTTTTCGCGTTCATACAGCCGCACCAGCGCATAATGCATCTGCAACCGGCTCACCGGATCCGAAGTCAGCGAAGCTTCCTTTTCAAGCGCATGTTCCGCAACTTTTCCCAACGATTTCTGCTCCGCGAGCGTTTCTAATTCACCGACGGATTCGAGAGTAGTAGCTTGTCTGATCGCCTGATCGAGCAATGTCTGCAACTCTTGTTTGCGACTCAAAATTCCCAGCACATGCGCACGAAGCTCAATGGCCGCTATGGGAGCGCCGGTTTGCTCAGCTTGCATTTGCGTTACCTTGTCAACAAAGTCGTGGTATTGCGGCCGTCGCGCCAATTGCAGCAGCCGCTCTTCCGCGGGCGAACTCTCGCCACCGACAAGGCTTCCTTTCGCATATTCGCTGATCGCTCTCGGATACATTCTCTCGCCTTCATAAATCGCGCCTTCTTCGTAGGCAAAGAGATTGTCATTATTGAATTTCTTCCGCGCCTCGTTGAGCAGCCGCAATGCATTTCCAAAATCAAAATAGTCCCAGTAAATCGTGGCGGCGTCCAAGTACCCGCTCGGTTTTCCCGGCGCAATCTGTGGAATGCGATCCCAGTACGGCGCGGCACGCGAAAAGAGACCTCGATCAGCCAGGGTATCGCCGATTCGCGCCAGCAGCTGCGAATCTCCGGGCGTCGCGGCCAGCAGATCGTCTTCGATCTTCACGGCGACATTCGTATCCGCCTCATTGAAGTAAGCCAGTGAACGGAATACCGATGAAGCCGTTTGCGACAAGTCCGGCTCGGCTGGATACTCAAATGCCAGCTCCTTGAGCAACGGCGCACTCTCTTCGTAATGCGATTGCCATAGATCCGCTTGCGCCAGATAATTTCCGGCAGCAGGATCGCTGCGAACGAATTTCTGCGCACCTCCCGCGGCCTGCGCTCCCTGATTCAGCGAATTGATTTCGGTCTCCAGCCGGCCCGTGGCGCTCAAATAAGCGAAAAACTGATTCCGCAAGTCCGCCTCTTCGAACCAATGCTCCCGTATCAGCGCCAGCCATGCGGACTGATTCCGCGTTTGCGGCCACTGGTACGCCTCCAGCAAATTAGTCACGAAAACCGGATTATGCGGAAAGCGCTCGTGCGCATAAAGATTCAACTGCACAAAAAGCGCAGGACTGCCGCCCGTCACCACGGATTGAAAATATTGTTCCAGATCCGTGCCGCTGAAAATCTTCACGACGTTTTGCGTTAACGCCGCAAACTGCTCGCCTTCGCGGCGTCGTAGATAGAAGCGAGCAAGCCGGTTGTACCACGAGCGGTCGGGAAAGCGGGCCATAGCCTGTTTGTAAACTTGCTCTTGCTCCACGCCGAGCCGGTTTTGCTCCAAGAAAACGGCCAGCCGCTCATAAATTCCGGGATCGTCTGGATTGTGCTCGATCTCTCCACGAAGCACGCTGATGGCGCGCGGAATCTGTTTCAACTCCGTAAGCCGGGCCAGATAGCGATCGAGCACACGCGAGTAATCAGGTGAACGCGATCCGCTCTGCTGAGACCAGACAGGATTGTCGGCAAGCTGCAATGTCGAACTTCCAGCCGGCCTGCCAGAATTCATTCCCTTTGGTGCCTTTTGATTGAAAGCGGGATTCTCTCCGCCGAATTCGTCGCTCCGCGCATAATCCGTTTCGGTTCCTTGACCCTCCAGCCCCGCCACGCCGCTTCCGAGCGGAACGCCTTGCGCTTTGGCGGCTAGTTCCTTGAGGACGGAATCGTAAATCGCAAATTCGTCTTCCGAGCGGCCCTCGCGTGCATAAGCATCCGCCATCAGCAGCGCCACCTCAGTACGCTGCGCTGCTGCGGGAAAAGCGGCAAAGAATTCCTTCCCCGCGCGAATAACAGCATCGCTTTTCGCGGCGCCGGCGTAATACGCGATCAGCTTCGCGTGCAATTCCGGCCGGTCCGGCGAACGAGGAAATTTTGTATCGAGCATCTGTAGCAATGCCGCCGCGCGCGAACGGTGGAAGTAGGGAACAGCGCGTTGCTCCTCCTCGGACAATTCGCTGGCCGGCGCGGTAGTGTTCAAAATCAGGGAAAGAATGCCATTCAGGTATCCGGGCCCAGTGTCCATCGTGGCGATGTCGCGGTACATCGAAAGATTGCCGCTGCCGAATCGTATCGGAGTTTCCGGCGCGTCCAGCAACACGCGCGTCAAACCTGCGAGAGCCTGCATCTGGGGGTCCTCGCCGTCTTTCGCGTTGTAAAGCGCGAAATAATAGCGTGCTGCTTCCGCATATTCGTGGATCTGTTCGAGCAGCCGCGCGCAAACGTAAAGCTCGTTGCTGGTCCATTCAGAGTGCGCCGATTCTTTGTGCAGGCGGTACTGTGTAATCTCCGCCTGCGCTGCATCCAGCTTGCCTTCTTGCTGGTAGTAGTAGAAGACCAGAGCCGTGGCTTTCAGATCCTCCGGGTTCGCGCTGAGCGCGGAGCGCTGTTCATCAAGAAACTTACGCAGCCCTTGCGTTTGTCTCAGCAGATCGAAATAGCCGTTCACCAGTTCCGGATTCCATAGTGGCTGGAAGGATTTCTGATAGACCCCCAACCCTTGCGGCAGCGAGCCTTGCTTGTATTCGACGAGCGCCTCCGCCTTCACCGGAAAAATCTGATCCTCGGGAAATTGTTTCCGGTAATTCTGAATCAATTGCCCGGCCGCAGCGTATTGTTTCTGCGAAATCAAAAAATCGAGGAAGCGCGTGTAAACTGATGGCTCTTTCGGATAGCGCGCAATCCACTTGCTGTAATAAATGTCCGAAAACTTCGCCGGCAATCCCTGCTGCTGGACGACCGTAAAAATGCGCTCGAAAGCACGCCATGACTGCTGGCCGGCTGCGGGTTTCAGCTTCTCGGAGCTGCCGTTCGGCGCGCCGGCCGCCTGAGCGAGAGACTCAATTTCATCCTGCGGACGCAAGCGGCGTTGGTAAAAGTCAGCCAGCGCGATTTCAGCCGCCACTTTGTCTGAACTGGCCTGCACAAAGGCTTTCCAGTCAGTTTCGGCCGCAGCAAAGTCCAATTGCCGCTCATCCTCAAGCGCCAGCATGGAGTAGAGCTGCGCCTTCTTCGGCTGCAGCTTGAGCATTCCCCGCAGCACGGCACGGCTTTCCACTGGCGGGCGACGGTACAGCACGGCGCCGCCCGGCACTTGCATGAGACGGAAAAAAGCCGCTTCCAGGCCTCTGTGGGACTCGACGTTGCGAATCCAATTCGGCAGCTCCCCGCGCGCGCTGGCGAGGAACACCGCGGCGAGCAACACGGCGACTGCCGCCCCGCACCCGATTCGCTTTGCGCTGTCCAATCTAGGGAAGCACTTCAACTTGCACCGCCTGTGAACCGATGTTGTGCGCGATATCTTCGCCAGTCACGGTGAGCTGGTAGACGCCCGGAATTTCCTGCTGTGGTATCGCCAATTCTCCCGTGTCGACGCCCGTCCGCCCATCCCAGCGCAGTTCTACGGGAGCCGCACCCTCCAGTCGGGCAACGAGTCGCCGCGTGCTCGCCGAGGCCGATACTTTCAGCCCCACCGTTTCGCCCCGCCGGAATTGTGTGCGCGCCAGACGGATATGAATTACCGGCGGCTTACTCAAAATCACAAATGTCTTCGATTCGCGGTAAACGCGTCCGCTCTCATCGCGCAAAATCAGTCGCACGGGATAGGTACCGTCCTGCATGTTCTCTGGAACATAGAAGCGCGTTTCCCAAATATCCTCATCTGCGAGATAGCGAAGCGGCTGCACCAGCCCGAAAGGAAGGAGCGCGGTCACCGATGCGAACCGGCCATTCGTCTTCACTCGCAGCACGGGATCGCCTGGACGGATGACACGCGGGCGCAATAGAGCGCGAGGCACGGCCAGAAACGAAGTGTATGGGGTCACAAACTTGTACTCGCGCGCGAGCCGGATGATTTCGCCAATCGTCGCCTCCTCCTCTCCATGCTCCTCGATTTTCGCGAGCAGCGCATCCACTCGCGCTCGCGCCCATAAACGCGGCAACTGTGGATGCTCAAGTGAACGTTCGGGCAGGTCGGCAGTCTTTAATATTTTAAATGGGCTTCCATTTCGGTCGCCGCGAATAGTGAACTCGACATTTTTTTGCGCCTGCCGGTACTGTCCTACCCAGCCCGCCACCGAACCTGGATACGCTGTACTGTCCAGCGCATATACCATCTGTGTTCCCGCATCTGTAGCTGGCATCATGCTGAGATTGCTAATCGGCGCTTTGCCGATCTTCGATAAAAACGCATTCAGTTTGAACTCCATGGGCTCCGTCGAAAGCACCTGCTCGAACACGCCGTTGTTTTGCGCCAGTATCCGCAACAGCGGAGCATTCGCGTCGTCACCTACGCCAAAAATGAAAGTTCGCGGACGCGCAGCCTCGGGCAGTTTTTTCCAGGCCTGCGCATAACGAGCCGCAATCGTGCGGTTCGCTATCGGTCCACGCGTCGCTCCGCCGTCGCTGATCAGCACCAGATATTTGCTACCGCTGGTTTGCAGCGCGCATTGCTGCAAACCTGCCTTGAGCGCCGCCAACACATCGGTGCCGCCGCGCAGCTTGCTCGCACGGACAAAATCGAGCGCATGTTGCACCTGCGTTTCACCTCCCGCGACAGGCTGCGCGCTGAAATTCCGAGTGCCGGTATTGAAGAGGATCACATCGAAACTGTCCTGCGGTTTCAGCGCCCTCAAGAGTGTCTCCAGCGCCTCGTAACTGCGCTCCAGCTTTTCCCACTGCATCGAGAGCGACACGTCCAGCAGAATGATCATAGTTTTCGGCGCATTTGCCGTGCTCGCGACAACTGCACTTGGGCTTTCGGGGTTTGGAACATCTGGCGCGCTAAGGTTTGAAAGCAACGCCTCGACTTCAAAGAACCCCGGCGGATTCGAGGAGCGAACCGGCGCGGTTTCGACAGGCGACGGCTGACTTGGATCGGGATTGCGGTACGCAAGAATTTCCGCGCTATCTTTTACCGGGGCAGCCGCTTCATACGTCGCCGTAAAATCCTCCGCCAAATTGACGTTCTGCCCATCGAAATACGCTTCCACCGAATGCGGGGTGTTTTGCCTATACTGCAGCGGAAATATCTTCGATGGCGCTATGAAATTCGCGACCGCAAGCACCGAGTGCAGCTCGAAATCAATTCGCAAATGTCCAGCCACTTGGGCCTGATAAGCGTCCGGCCGCAGCGGAATCGCGAAGTAAGACTTCAGATTTTCGACCGGAATTCTTTCGTGGTATTCGAACTCCAGCCGTTTCGTGCCATAGGGCGGAATCGGAACAATGCGCGCGCTGAAAACGTTGCTGCGCTTCGCTTCCTCTGCGCCACGCTCGCCCATTTGCAAAAGGCCCGGATCGATTTCCTGCTGCTTCAGCTGGTTGTAGAGTTCTCCGGCGCGTTTCCGTTCCAAAATCACCGCCGGCATTCGCGTCGGTCCGTCCCATACGCCGAAATCCGACACCGTCGCCAGGCTGGGCAGGGCGAATAGGTAATCTCCCTCTTCAATTGACGACGTGTGGTTCGCAAAAATCTCTGTCACAAATACGCGCGCGTCTCCATCTTCAATTTCCACGGTGATATTCATCTCTGCGAGCGACAATATCGAAGAGTCCGGCTGCGATTTTCCGCGCGGAATCAGCACGCCCGCATCTGCGCGAACCATCGCCGGAGCGCTAAGAAGCATCAAAAGAACGGCCAATACGCGCCTCATGGCAAAGACTGCTCCTTGACGCGCGCCAGCCCGTTGTCCGTGCCGACGTAAACGTAACCGCCGCCCGCCGCGAGCGCGGTGACGTTTGATGATGGCAGTCCTTCCTTGATGTTCGTCCAGCGTTGCGACGCGCGATCGTAAACGTACAGTCCATGTCCCAGCGTGCCCGCAAAGACGTGTTGCGGCGTGACTAGCATGGCGTTGAAATTCACATCAAAGGCCCCTGTCGCCTCGCCCATCGAGTAGAAGCGCCCCTGCGAATCCAATCCCAGGACTCCCGCTCCATAGGTTCCGACCATCCACTCGTCTCCAATCGGGACGATCGCGGTAATCCAGTTGTGCTTCAGTCCGGAATTCGCCGTGGTGTAACTCAATTGAACATTTTCGCGCGCCAGCACGGAAATTCCGCCGAGCGTGCCCGCCAGCAATTGTTCGCCGGAAACTCCCAGCGCATAAACATGATTGTTCACCAGCCCTTCAAACGCATATAAGCTGCGCGCGCCGTCCGGAGCCAAAAAGGTCAGCCCCGCGGGCGTCGCCAGTGCCAGACCGCGGCCGTAGGCAGCAACATCCGTCACATGATCGGCAATCAGGCCATCAGCGCGGGTCAATATCTGTTCCTCGTTACCCGCGCTATCGAAGCGTACCAACCCATTTGCCGTTGCCACGTCCACCGTGCCGCCTTTGGTTTCCGGCAAAATCCTGTTCACGCAGAAGACATGCTGATCCTCCACATGCCTGACCGTAACGTCCGGCGCCGCCAGCAAATCCAAGCCGCGCGTGAAGTACCCCACCCACAGCCTGCCGCTCGAATCAGTCGCCAGCGCGGAGATGTTGCGGTCGGTAAGCGTAGCGCGGCTCCTCTGAATTACACGCCGCCAATCGAGCCCATCAGGATTCATTCGATAAAGACTTGATTTCGTGAGAACGTAAACGTCGGTTCCCATTTGGAATAGCTGCTCGACTTCATCCGTTTGCGCGGCTCGCACCATCCGCGCCCGCGCCCCGTTTTGATCGCGAGTCACCGCCAGCACGCCTTGATCTTCCGTCCCGATAATCAGCCGCTGAGATGTCCCGAGCAGCGCCGTGGCAAACGCGCCCGCTGCGGCCACATGCGAAAACTTGCCTTCCTGGAAAACAGCCACGCCCAATGCCGTCCCAACGTAAGCCATTTGTCCTTTCGCGCTGATAGAGAACACTTGCCTGTCCGGCATCCCTTGCTGCTCATCGAACGTGTCCGTTTCGCCCGCGTGCCAGTGCAACACTCCCCGGTCGATCGTTCCGACCCACAGATCCGCCTCTTGGCCCGCCAGCGCCGTGACGTGTACGCCTGCGAGCGTCAAATGCAAAATGCTCATTGTTCGGCCGTCAAACATCAGAACTCCACGCTTCTTGGTCCCAATCAGCAGCTTCCCGCTCGGTGTTCCCAAAATGCATGTGATCTCCCGATCCGCACTTTCCAGCGGATAAATCTGCAAGAATTTCTGCCCGTCGTAGGCCAGCAGTCCGTCCTCCGCGGTCGCGACGATCAATTCCTCTTTTTGCGCGTTCGCAAACGTCACCCGCGCCAACCCCACGACGGCGCTGGACGGCAGTTCCTGCCCCACGCCGAACTGTCTTATCAGCTTTGCATTTGGGCTGTATTCCATCAGGCCCTGCGGCCCTGCCAGGTAAAGGTCGCCCTGAAATTCCTCTGCCTGCCTGAACTCAGCGGGAGAGCTCAGCAGATCGAACGCGAGCCTCGGCTCGGGCGCATAAATTTTCGCTGCGAATTCGATTCTGCTGTTGGAGGTTACTTCCTGTTCAGCATCGTGGAGAACGTGCTGAATTCTTACTGTGAAGATCGTTGCCGTCGCTCCAAGCGCAAAACACATTGCCAGGATGGCCCAAACTGCTTTATGTAATCGTTTCATGGCTGGCTAGGCGAACTGCACTATACACCTCGCCGGAGCCTGAGCAACTTTCGTGCCGCGTTATTTCCATGCAAAAATATACAAACAGTTAATCTCCGCAAAACGCTTGTTTGCGCCTTTTCCCCGATCCGGAATCTGACGAGTGCCGCAAGGACTCATCGAAAATCCATGTCAACGCAATCCGAAGCAGCACTCGATCGCTCCAAGCAAACCGCGTGCATCTCTAGGCTTTGCTGCAACATAATCTTTCCGCCATTCCGACCAGCTCGACAAAGTCCGTAATTCCTCGAGCGCGATTCCTGCTAAGACCTAATGTTGAGGTACGCAAAACCAAGCGCTTGACCTTGACCGTCCAAATGCACCAACAAACTCCACTTGCCGAATCGGTGGGCACCAGCAGCGGTGGCAAAAGGTGTTTGCACCACGCGGAAAATACACACCGCACTCAGGTTTGCGCCGCTGGCACGTTCCTCGATTCTGAATCGGATAAGCTCACCAATTGCCAGATTTAACCGCTGCCCCGGCTGATTCAGCGCTTGCCGGCGTGCTTGTGGAACTACAGGGCCTTCGTAGGTTGGCTTTGCAGATCTGACTTATCGTGGAGCCTTGCTGGCTGCCGATCACGGAATAACACGTCAGCCGCATTGGCCAGGTATTGCTCGTCGCTGAGAATCTCGACTAACTCGGCTGGAAAAGGAGAGACTTCGCCTTGTAAATAGGCCGCCAGTTCGCGGTAGATCTCCCGTCGCGCATAAGGCGCAAGTTGGCTGCGGCGGCGCAGAGCGTCTTGGATGAGGCTTGCGAGTTGCGGTGTGGCCGCGCGGCGGAAATGCATGGCAATTGCCGGATACTCTGTGAAAGAGTTGTATTTCTGGGAATTCCAGCCTTCCTCATCCGGAGCGGTCAACGGCGTTTCTCGAACAACGAGCGTTCCGGCCACACGGTCGCCGAACCGTTGCATAATCGGGCTGCTCAAAACCGAAATGCCGCCGACTAGGTAGGCCAGCGGCAAGGCGTCCACTACGCGCATCAGGTTTCGCACCCATGCCTGTTCAATTCGTAACGGAAGACCGGACTCGTCCATCACGCGTAAATGGAACAAACGCTTTCCGAGCGTCTGGCCATTCCAGAAACCCTCCAGCAATGCGCCGTACGCAAACCCGAGGGCGAATTCCGCGAGCGTGATGGTCATGACTCCAAAACCTGGCGCTTTCGCGAAAATCCAATAAACCAGGTAACCCACTCCGTTCACTCCCGCCAAAACGATAACGCTATCGAGAAGCATGGCATAAAGCCGCGGTGCGGGCCCCGCCAGCGGCAATTGAAAGAGCACGCCTTCGGGAGTGGCAATGGTCAGTTCGGCACGCGTCAGCGAGCGCCCTGGCCGCGAATTTTTCATCGGCTCTCCGCGGGAATTCGCTCGCGTGACACCGCAGCCGGTTCCCCTCGCCCGATCAACAGCAAGTAGAAGGTCAGCAGGACCAGCTCTGCCGCGCCGACCGCGACCTTGAAGCCATACGGCAGCACGGGGGCATGGTGCTGGGAAAAGAATGCTTCCATCAGCCCAGCCCAAACAAGCATCATCGCCAATCCCGCGATCAGCAACAGCCATTCGCGCATGGATTGCCGCATGTTGCGATCCTCGCGTCGTCGCAAGAGCAGACGCGCAAGATAGAATCCGGCCTGCCCGGCTATCAATATGGATGGAATCTCGAACGCGCCATGCGGCAGCAGCCATGCTGTTGCGAACAGACCGAAGCCCTGCTGCGTATAGCGGACGGCGACGGCTCCGAGCAGGAGCCCGTTTTCAAAGAGCAGCAGTGCTGTGCCGATGCCAAACGTTACGCCCAATCCGGCTGCGAGCAACGCAACCTCGATATTGTGCGTGATGAGCTGCCCAGAGAAGGCCGCCTCTAACTGCGGGGAATCCAAATGCCGATTTTGGCCTTTTTCCTCCTGACGCACGCGCAAACGCGGGTTGCGCAGGTAATCGGCCGGCAGCAGCACGTCTACCGCCGCCGGGTCATAACGCACAGCCAATCCGCCAAATGCACTCCCCACGATCGTAATCACGAGGGCCAGCGCAAAGTATCGCGATTGACGGCGGAACGCTTCGGGAAACGCAATAAAAATCCGCAACCAGCGGCGCGGCTGCCAGAGCTCGGAGCGGGTTGGCCGGACGTAATAGAGCTCGGCATAAGCTCGCGCCACCAGCCGTTCCAGATATCGGCTGAGTTCCGGGGCCAAAGCCCCGTGTGTCACGCGATTCAGGTCAGCGGCGGTTTGCGCATAGAGCTCTTGTAGTTGCTCCGCTTCGGCAGGCTTCATCCGGCGATCCGGACGGCTCTCCAGTTGGGCGAGCAGCGACTCAAGTTCGATCCATCGCGGCCGCGCTTGCGATTGAAATCGTTTCAGATCCAGAATCACACGCGTTGCTCCCTTTTGCTCTCGAGATAACCTTCTACGGCCGTTCGTAGAAAATTCTCAGGGCGGACAAACCGCAGATCCGCGCCCAGCTGGCGCACTTGGCGTACCAGAGCGCCGAGACGCTGGTTTTCTTTCTCTGCTGCGAGCGCCGCGTAAACATCCTGATCCGTGTGCGGCTCGTCGCCGGGAGAGAATGCGGGACGCGCGTGCGCGGGTAGAACACTGGCCATCAACACGACATGAGAGGAACGCAATAGTGCGATTCCGCGGCAAAGAGAATCCGCAACCGAGCGGTCCGCCAAATCGGCCAGCAGCACGAGGTAAGCACGCCTGCGCAGGCGCAGACGAATGTCGCTGAAGAGCGATTCGTAATCCACGGTCGTTGGCAGAGGTTCTATATTCAATAGCTGTTCGCGGAAGTGGTGAAATTGGAATTGGCCGCTGCCTGCTCGCAGCCAGGAAATAGGTTCTTCGGCGTAGGTTATCAGCCCAAATTCGTCGCCGAGTTCCAATGCAACGGTTGCGCCCACCAGAGCGGTCTCGACGAAGAGGTCGAGAAGCCGCCTGGGCGCGCATGACTGTGGAACCTTGCGTTCCGATTCCGAATCCCGATCGAGAGCCTGCGCAGACGAGCGCGATTGATCCACCAGGAAGTACATTTCCTGCTTCTGCTCCCATTGAAAAAGCCGCGTTAACGGTACGCCCCGGCGGGCCGTGGATTTCCACGCAATTTCCGAAAAATTGTCCCCCGGCTGGTATTCGCGCAAGCGCTCGAACTCGCGTCCATGTCCGGTCCAAGGCGTTTCGCGCGAGGCCGCCATCGTCCGGTAAATAGAGCTGCGAAGCATTTCCCGCCGCCCAGGCCGCAAATCCGCATCGATCCGCACTCGCGCCGTCGAATCGAACCACTGACGCAAGCGCCAAATTCCAAAGCGCGAACTCCGTTCGATTCCAATCCGGGGCGCGGCCCACAGACCGCGTTGAAGCAACGTAATCTCCGGCCTCCACGGCCAGAGTTGCGCCGGCGCGCTAGAGTGGTTAAACGATATTGCTGCAGCGGTATCCGCTTGACCAAGCTTCAGTCTTCGAGGGCTACCGTTGAATTTCAGCGCGGCTTCACTGCCTCGAGTAGCCGGCATGATCGCCACACGGATTTCCCTGCGGAATGACCGCTTACCGGAGCCTGCAATGGCAAAAGGAAGCTCAATCGTCTGCCCCTCGCGCCCGCGAAGGCCCTTTTCTGTTGGCAACAAGACTGGAGCCAGTTCATTGCGCCCAAGCCAAAGCGCAATTGCGTCGTAAGATGCGAGTACTCCAATGAAGGCTGAGAGCAATCGCAGCCATAACCATCCGTGACCGAACCACGGAGCGATACATGCCGCCACTGCGACTGTTGTCAGTAACCACACGAACGCCGCCGCCGGACTAAGTTGCCGTCCGGCTGACTGAAGCGCGATGTGCGTTGCAGGCGGCCTGCCTGATGCCAGATTGCGGCGCAGCGATTTTCCCGTCGGTCTGATGCCGGCAGCAATAGAGGTCGCGTCCGACTCGCGGACAACCGTGGAGATTGTATTCCTGTTCGTCCTCAATTTCCTTTCGTGAAGCGCCGCTGGATACTGCCGCTTATCGCGGAACTTCGACGGCCTCCAGCACTGCATTGATGACTTCGCGAATCTCGAGGCCTTCCATCTCGAATTCCGGACGCAGCAACATGCGATGTTCCAGCACAGGAGCAGCGAGCGCTTTTACATCCTCGGGCAGCACGAAATCGCGCCCATCAAGTACCGCAAGCGCCCTCGAGGCCATTAGCAAGGCGAGCGTCGCTCGCGGGCCGCCGCCAATCCAGACTGCCGCGTGCTGGCGTGTCTGTCGAACCAAATTGACTACGTAGCCGCTCACCGCCCCGCTCACACGCACGCTCGCGGTCGCGGCTCGCAATTGCTCGAGTTCGCCCGGCCTCAAAACTGGCGTGCGCAATTCCTCCGCCAGACGGCGCTCCGGCGCTTCATTTTCCGCCACCAGGCGCGCCAGTTCGTTTTCCTCCTCCGCTCCGGGATATCCCATGCGAATTTTCACAAGGAAGCGGTCCTTCTGCGCTTCCGGAAGCGGATAAGTTCCCTGATGTTCGATGGGATTTTGAGTGGCGAACACAACGAATGTCGAAGGCAGCGCGCAGCTTTCGCGGTCAATCGTGACCTGCCGCTCTTGCATAGCCTCCAGGAGAGCCGATTGCGTTTTCGCGGGTGCTCGATTGATTTCGTCCGCCAGTAAGAAATTCGTGAAGATCGGCCCGCGCACGAGCCGAAATTCCTGGGTTTTCAGATCGAAGACGCTCGTGCCGGTGATATCTGCCGGCATCAAATCCGGCGTGAACTGAATGCGCTGAAATTCGCCGGCCACGGCGCGCGCCAGAGCTTTAACCAGCAAAGTTTTTCCCACGCCGGGCACACCTTCAATCAAAGCGTGCCCGCCCGCAAGCAGCGTAACGAGAGAAAAATCAATGGCCTCGCTTTGGCCGACGATCACTCGTCCCAGCGCGTCCCTTACCCGCTGCGCTCCGCTCGCGACGGCGGCAAGCGCGCCTGTCGGCTGTGTTTCCGTGCTGGCGGTCTGCTCTTTATCAGCATCCAATAGCGGCTTCTCGTTCATGCGATTCGTGCCTCCTCGTGAGCCGTCTTCTGCGAAGCGAAAATTCGATTCGGATCTTTGGACAGCGCGGCGGCGGAGTGAACCAGGCCCCTTGCAAACGCGCGGCGTTCCCCAATCACCTTGGCCAGTTCCTTGTATCCGGCGAGAGGCGGCTGCGCGAGCGCAGTGCGCACTCGTACATCCAGGTGCGGATCGTCGGAAATCGCCTTCGCCTCCTGGGGCGCTCGGCGGCGGAACTGTTCCCAGCACTCCGCGGCAACTTGCTCCGCTGCTACGCTGCGCCGCAGCAGGCGCTGCCCGGCCACGCCAGCCGCTTCGCCATTGCGAACGACCTCGCTGGTCAAATCCCGAGCCGGTCGCCGCACCAAATCACCGCTCATGCTCCAAAGTAGAACCAGCAAAGCCGCCCAGAAAAGCAGCAGCGCTGCTTGCAGACGATAACGCTCCACCAGCCAAATCGCGCCCTGTTCCTGGTGCAGGCCGTGCAGCGTCTCATCCACCCAGATCACCGGTCGCCCGCCTGCGAGAAAATCGAGCAGCACTGGATTCGGATGCACCTTGATCGTCTCATTCAGCAAAAACCACTCCTGGCTGGCAGCGACGAGTTCGCCTTTTCCGGCACGTCGCATCGCCATATAAACATGCGCAGAGGAATCTGCCTTTTCGCCGGAATCCGCCGGCCCCGAGTAGAGCGCCGTCCATTGTGCATCCGTCTTGAGCCACGGCGAATCGGCGGCGAGATACATCTTCTCGCTTTCCGCCGGCATTCGTGGACCGGGAGAGAGCCAGACAGGAACTGCTTCGTCTGGAATTTCAGGCCAATGATTTTCGATATGCCACCCTTGCGATTGGGATTCTAGTTTCAAACTGGGCGCGACCAGCACGACGCGACCGCCACGCGCCAAAAACTCTTCCAATCGCGCACGAAACTTTCCTTTACTTCGCAGTTTTCCATTTACCATTTCCCAGCCGTCATCAGGAGAGCCTCCGATGAAGAAAGCGGTCGTCCGCGAGGCGTTCGCGTCGGAAAGCGAGTCCTCATCTTGACTGCGTTCTACTTGATACCCAGCGCGCGCATACGAATCGAACAGCAAGCTCGTCCCATAGGGGTCCTGACGCAGGCTTGATCCCATGTCGCTGGCATTCGACTCGTTCTGGTGGGCCATGATCAAGAGCACCGCGAAAACAGCGGCAAAAATCGCGGCCGCCAAAAGCGGCCCTCGCCAGTTAATGGCCACTCCGCCGCCCGAGCGCGTGTCAGACATGACTGAGCAACTCCCGCTGATCCTTGCGGTACGCCGCGACAACAGTTGCGGTGAGCGCATAGGAGCCATACCAAACGCGGTCGAAGAGCCGCAAAGTTCCGCGCAATTTTTCAGGAATTTCCGCCCGAAGCTCGATTGCCGCTTGCGGGCGGCGTCGCCAACGGCGCGTGAATTCCTCGAGATATTCGCGATTGGTGCGATCGCGGCGAATCACTAGCCATTCGCGCTGCGCCAATCCGGCCAGCAGCCCCAGGTATGTCGCGCGGAGCGCGAGCCGCAGTTCGCCTTGATTTTCCAAATGCATCGCAAGCGCAAACCATTCCTCCTCGGAACGTTCGCTCGCAACCGCCGCGTCGCTAAGGTCTGGCAGCGGTGCTGCTGAAATGGGAATGGAAAGCTCCGCTGCCTGACGCCGGCGTCGCAGCCAAAAAAGCGCGGCCCCTGCGATGGCGGTCAAAACTGCGAGAAGCGTCAGCCACAACCGGACATCCTTCATCCGGCCGCCCTTTCCGCTCCCCATCGAGAGATTCAGTCCACTGGGCCACAGCTTACGAAGGAAATTCTGCAATGCATACCAGGCACTACCGATGGCGTGCCCGATTTTAGCGAGCAGTTTATCGAGCCACGTGGGCGCGGCAGGATGCTCGGAATCGTGCCATTGATAAATCTCTCGCCGCGATTCCTCGCTCACCGCTTGCCGCAATTTTTGGACGCGCTCTGATCGCGCGGAATCCCCTGGCGCTGCGCTGCTCTCGTGAACTGCCACGGATTGTGCGGCTACCGCGCGCGTCGCTTGGGATAGGCCCGGCAAAATCAACGCAAGCCCGATCGCAGCGCCGATCCTGACGCTACGCCCAATCCCGGTTGGCGCAATCATCTCGGCCTTCCTCTGCTGCTCGCGAGGCAGAGTCGCCAACAGTCCGCGCAGGTCGTCACCTTCGCGCCGCGATCGCAAATGCTGGTAAACGATGACGTAAGTGCATTTAACAATAGGATCGAGCGCCACCCAAGCGGCTGCGAAGAGCGCCAGCCAGAATGCTGAACTGAGGAGCAGCGCGTCCATTCCCATACCCGTCGAAAGAAGAGTATTCACTCCAAAAATCGAGTGCAAAAGCCGCGGAAGAATGCCCGCCAGCAGCAATCCGTTCAGCCAGACCGCAATCCAGAGCGGAACGAGCATCAGAAAAAGAAGCAGGCCGCTACCGAAACATTGGCTCGATAGCCTGAGGCAGCCGCCAAACGAATGTCTCTCAGTTACATCGTCCGGCGCTTCAAGTGTGGCGAACTGGCACGCACTGTAGAACCAAGACGCACCCGCAATAGTGGGTAGGGTTGCAAGAGCGGCAACGCTCAAGCTGATCTTCCAACTGAGCAGGCGTCCCATCGCTGCCATCCGCCCCCCGGCTGAACGGGCTGGCTTCGAGCTCTGGACTCCAAAGGCCCTCTGGCGGACACGCTGTACATAGCTCGTCGCAAGCCATGTGCGTGCCACGTACGCTGCCGTTAGGAGTACCGCCTCCATAAGAAGCGTGCCATTGGAGATCCGAATCTGCCCATCAACGACCCAGATTAGGATAAAGAAAACGACAAATGGCGTCGTTCCGGCATAGCAGCGCCACGCCTCGCGCGAGAAGGTTGATTGAAACAGCGCGAATCCACGCTCCAGCGCTTCGAGCGCATTCAGTTGGTTTCGAGCGGAGCGCCGCACCGGCAACCGGCTCGATTGCGCGCCGGGCGCGGCGGACGGATCGAGCACGGCTTCACTCATGGTTTTGGCCACCCTGCGGATTATGAATACCACCGCCGAAGTTCAAATGCAGTTCCGGACGGTTAGCTCGCCAATGCAGCAATGCAAAGAAGAGCACCACCAAGCAGGCGAGCGCCGTCAATCCGGCGAGCATTTGCCGAAACCTAAGTATCCGGGAGGACTTCGATGCGACCGGATGCGCCATCCGGCGCAGACAAGGCGGGCACGCGAGCTTATCGTCCTCGTCCGTCACGCATTCGCGACAGAATGTACCTCCGCAGTGCGGACATCGCGCCGCCGCTTCGCGCAGCGGATGAAAGAGGCAGCGCGCATGTCTCAGCCCCGAAACGGCGGGTTTGCCGAAGGACGCAGCTGGCGTGCCGGAAGCCATTGATTAGGTGAGATCCTCGACCGGAGTGCCCGCGGGAACTGTTTTTGAACTTGAGGGGGCGGAAGGCTGCGCTGGCTGCGAGCCGCTAATGTCCACGGCTCGACCTTCGCTCATATCGCCGCGAGCAACGCGAACGGCCGCGTCAATTTTTTCGAGGACTTTGCGCGCGCGCCTAGCTCGTTTCACCAGTGGGAGATCAATGGTTGCGCCGGTCGTCCGAATCCTGGCTCGTGCAGTGGGACCCAGCGCCAGTTCCAGTGTCACCCAGGCCAAGCCTACGCTGCCGACAATCGCGCCAGACGTGAAGTTCACCCAATGCCAGAGCGCGCCATCCAAGAGTCCAAAAAGTGCGCCCGGAATGATCGGGCGCCATATCCATGCACGGCTGGGCCAAACTACGATTGATTCGAGATCGCGTAAATAAAATCGCCGGTATTCGACCGCGTACATCATGCGTTTGGCAGCAAGCAAGCAATCCTCGCTCAGATACCACTTCGTTCCGCCGCCAAAGCTGGCGACGCGCGATATCTTGCGGAATGCACGCTGCAATCAGTGCCTCCCGGTAAGCCAGCGCGGTATGAGGATTGAGCTTGCGATCAGCAGGGGAAGCCACGCGAGCCCCGCATACGCCGCCCAAAAGCGCCATCCTGACCGCGGAATCAGATACGAACGCGGGGCTTTTCGATACTTAACGTGCAGAACGATTGCGGCAGGCAGCGCTGCCACGATAGATGGCCAAACGATGATCCAAACCCAGCCAATCGCCAGCGCGATCGAATCATACAGCACATCGCGATGTCGCCATTCCGCTTTGCCGCCGTTCACCCCGGAATCCGCGCGCCCGCGCTCAAAACACGTCGGGCAAACATGCTCAGCCCCCAATTGTAAATCGCAAAGCGCGCATACGAACCGCCCGCATCGCTGGCAGCAAGCCTGGAAAACTTTGTCCGGATGAAAAAAGCACGTCGCCTGCTCCGCCATCGCCGCGGCGGCATTCGTGCTTTGCCGAGCCACAGCCCATGCACGGATTTGCAGGCGCTGTTCACAATACGGGCATTTTTGCCAGCCTATCGGTGTGCCCGTCGGCTGCAAAAAGCCACCGCAACCTGGGCACGCAATCGCGCCCGCAGGAGGAACGGGCAAGGCAACACCCAGGTTTGCTGATAACCCAGGCGCTTCAGAATTGCCCAGCCCGGGAGTAAAAGTGTTGATGTTCATGCCTGCGCTAAGCTCTGTTTATAGATAACGCGTGTGTCGCAAACTCGGTCGTGCAGCGCCCGCTTCTCAGAATC
>DASUAV010000256.1:0-6932 GCA_035763605.1 Candidatus Acidiferrales bacterium | reverse complement strand
CCGGCAGCGTTGCGGACCAAGTTCGATTTGCGCGAAATGACGGGGCCGCAAGGGCCGGACTACTGAAACTCGCCGCGCGTGCGGCTCGTCGCATCTTACGGACGCAGATCCGGGTCGCTTAGATAACGGCCAGCCAAGAGGTGAACTTCTTGCCGAAACGAATTATCGGCGCTGTTTTGTGCATGGCTGCGCTTGGCACATGGCTCGGGCCGCGCGTTTTTTCGCAAGGACGCGAGCAGGCGCAAATAACGGTGTCCTCGCGGCCGTACTTTCCCGGGCCGGTTCTTCACGTGCGCGCGAATGAGGTTCCGGTGCATGTGGTTGTGCGCGACCATGACGGAAAGCCGGTTTCCGGCTTGAACGCGAACGACTTCCGCCTGTACGATGACGGCAAATTGCAGCGCATCTCGGACTTCTCGGTGGAAACTGCTCCGGGATTGAACTTTCCAGCGCAAATTTCAGCCGCCGCAGCGACGCCGTCGTCTGCGCCTGCCGCGCCTCCGCCTTCGCGGTTTATCGCTTTGTTTTTTGACGACCGGGACATGGCCAACGACAAACTGGTCACTTCGCGCTGGGCCGCAGAAACATTCGTGTCCAAAGACATGTCCGCCGGCGATCACGTGGGAATTTTCACCGCCTCAGGAGAAGCGCACCTGGATTTTACGAACAATCAAGCGGATCTCCTTGCTGCATTGAAGCAACTGCGGCCGCATACGCGGGCGGCGTACGAAAAAGCGACATCCTGTCCGCAGATCAATGTTTATCAGGCGTTTCTCATCGCGCGAATGAATGATATAGACGCGGTTCAGGTAGCGGTGGACCAGGCGGAAACGTCATGCTGCATAAAGTGCCCCCGGGTAATGCTCGAGGCGCTCGCTCAGCGGCAGGCCGATGAAACGCTCTCGCTTGCCGAGCAGTTTTCGCAGGCGGTGCTCGGCAGCATTGACTTTGCCATCGAATCTCTGGCGCGAATGCCGGGCCGACGTGTCTTGGTGCTGGTTTCTCCGGGATTCTGGAACACCTCTCTGCAACCACAGCAGGATAAACTCGCGGATGATGCTCTGGGCGCGAACGTGGTCATCAACTCGCTCGATGCGAAAGGTCTGGTCGCTGAACCTCCCGGCGGAAATTTGAGCGATGGCGAGACCATCCTCACCGGCAATCAGAACGAAGACAACGAGGCCGAGTCTTACGAGAACAACCAGACGGAAATGTTTGATGATGTGCTCTCAGGACTGGCACAGTCCACCGGCGGGCAATTTTTTCACAACAACAATGATTTGACGCACGGGCTGCGCGAAATGGCCGCGGTGCCTGCTGTATCTTACACGCTGGGATTCTCGCCGGTGAAACCTGTGAAACGTCTGCATAAATTGAAGGTGGCGCTTTCGGAGAAGTCGCGGCGCTTCACGATTGAAGCGCGCAAAGGATATTTTCCCACCGATTCCGCTGCGAACGATGAGGCCGCGCTGGAAAAAATCAACCATGAGGTGCTGGCGGCGGGCGCGCTGGCGAATGTGCCAGTGTCAGTGAAGGCGGAGACAGGCCGGTTGGATACAGGCGGCCTTGGAGTCGGAGTCGAGCTTCATGTGGACGTGCGCAACCTGCCGTTTCAGAAGCGCGATGAAAGACACCGAGAGAAACTGCTCTTTGTTGTCGCACTGCTCGATGCAAACGGGAGATTTGTCGCGGGACGGCTCGGAACAGCCGATCTCGCGCTGAAGAATTCAGGACTTGCGGCGCTTGCTAAGGATGGACTCGAAGCGCATCTGGTGGTTCCCGCAGCGGCAGGCGATTACCAATTGCGCGAAGTCGTGGAGGAGTGCGTGGGCGGCAAGATGTTCGCATCGAGCAGGAATATAGCTGTGCGATGAACTAGAAAAGGAAAAAGTGCGAATTGCTACTCAGGCTTTGGCCTTTTTGGCTTTGTACCAATCCGCGTTGATGGCCGCGTAGCCGGACCACTTCTCGGGCAAATCTTCCATCGCGAAAATTGCCGTTACCGGGCAAACCGGCACGCACGCGCCGCAATCAATGCATTCGTCAGGATTAATGTACAACTGCTTTTCGGCCTCGAACTCCGCTTCGTCTTTGCGTGGGTGAATGCAATCCACGGGGCAAACGTCCACGCAGGCTGAATCTTTTGTTCCAATGCAAGGTTCCGCAATTACATACGCCATTTCATCGTCTCCCGAAGAATCTCAATTATAACGCATTCCGGCGCGGCGTTTCATCCTGCCAAAAAATGTGAGAGAAGTAAACGCTCGCGTGTGAACACCAGCGCAATGACTACGCGCACCTCTCTGGGTCCCAGAGGTAAGATTTCCAAAGTTCTTTATCCTCTCCTATGGACATCGCAAGGGGAGCGTGTTATGGTTCCTTTGCGAACCGCAAAGGAGAGTCAGTGATGGTGGAAGTCAAATCGGAAGTCTTTCAAGGGACGCTCGATCTCATGGTCCTCAAGACATTAGAGGTATTAGGCCCCTTGCACGGCTATGGCATCGCTCGCCGGATCGAACAGTTGAGCGACCAATTACTTCGGCTCAATGAAGGCACCGTCTATGCGTCTCTTTTGCGTCTGGCGCAGAAGGGCTGGATCCGATCAGAGTGGGGCACTTCGGAAAACAATCGCAGGGCCAGGTTCTATTCGATTTCTGCTGCTGGTCGCCGTCAGCTCGCACGAGAGGCTCAAAACTGGGAGCGCTTCTCGGGAGTAATCGGCAGGATCCTGCAGATGCAAACCGGAGGCTAGTCATGCTGACTGCAGTGCGAGTTTTCGCTTCGCGGCTGCTCGGGTCATTTCGACGGAAGCGTCTCGATGCTGAGATCGAAGAGGAATTTCAGTCTCACTTGCAGATGCTGGCGGACCGGTTCGTCGGCCAGGGGATGACAAAGACCGAAGCACTGCGAGCTGCCAGACAGCAATTCGGAGGTGTCGCGCAGGTCGAAGAAGAGCTTCGGAAGCGCTCTGGCTTGGCTTTTCTTGATTTGCTCTGGCAGGACTTGCGTTACGGCCTGCGCATGCTGCGCAAATCTCCGGGATTCACCGTTGTGGCTGTCCTCACTCTCGCCCTCGGCATCGGCGCAAACAGTACGATTTTCAGTTGGATCAGTTCGACGCTACTCAACCCCATTCCCGGCGTGACGCACACGGCGGATTTGGTTACCGTGATGCGCGGCGAACGCAGTGACCATCCGACGCCTCCCTTCTCTTATCTCGATTATCGTGACCTCCGCGATCACAATCGGAGCTTTGCGGGACTGCTCGCCTACCATGACGACTTCATGTCGCTCACCGGAGTGGGCAAGCCCGAGCGGGTGTACGGCGCGCTGACGTCCGGGAACTACTTCGACGTGCTCGGCGTCCACCCCATTCTCGGACGCGGCTTTCTGCCGTCGGAGGAACAGCCCGGCGCAGCCGTGGCCGTGATCAGCTATGCCCTCTGGCAGACGCATTTCGGCCGCGACTCCTCCGTTATCGGTAAGACTCTCCGCATCAACCGGCATCCGTACACAATCATCGGAGTGGCCCCACCTGAATTTCAGGGCTGCAAAGCGGGGTTACGCTCCGACATCTGGATTCCGCTCGGCATGGACCGCCTGGCCTGGGGCGCGAATCGCCCCGAAGATCGCGCGACATTCTGGCTAAACGTTCTGGGCCGCATGCGGCCAGGCGTTACGGGTGCGCAAGCTCAGGCCGACCTGAACCTGTTGATGCGACAGATCGTCGAGCATTCGCCTGACGCGCATCGCGGCACCGCAAATCAGATCACGCTCGATCCGCTGTGGCGTTCTCCTTTCGGCGTGAATGCCTATTTCTACGAGACGCTGCCGATGCTGCTCGGACTCGCGTCCGTGCTGCTCCTGCTCGCCTGCGCGAACGTCGCGAATCTCCTACTGGTGCGATCGGTGGTGCGGCGGCGCGAGCTTGCGATCCGTCTCGCGATCGGAGCGACGCGGGCGCAGCTCGTTTGCCAGCTTCTTGTCGAGAGCCTCATTCTGGGCCTGGCGGGCGGCGTTGTCGCGATCGTGATGACGTTCTGGACTTCTGGCAGACTGGCCGAGCTAGTTCCGCCGAACACGCTGCCGCTGACCCTTGGCGCGCACGTTGATGATCGCGTGCTGTTGGTCACGGCGGCGGCGTCGATTTTCGCAGCATTGATTTTCGGCATCTTGCCGGCTCTCCGGTCGTCGGGCCTCGCGGTGCAAACAGTTTTGAAAGAAGAGGCTGGTACCGTATCGATGGCTTTTCACAAAAGTCGGCTTTCGAGCGGCCTCGTTGTGGCACAGATCGCATTCTCGCTTTTGCTGCTGATTTGCGCCGGGCTGTTCACGCGCAGCTTGGAGAACGCACAGTATTCCGACCCGGGTTTTGACCCGAGCCATGTCCTGGTCGCTTCTTACGAACTGTCGCCAGCCGGCTATACCAGTGAAACTTACGTTGCGTTCGATCGGCAGCTGATCGCTAAGCTCGCGGCATTGCCGGGCGTAAAGAGCGTTACGCTGGCTGATTTCTCGCCGCTCAGCTTCACGATTCACACCGACTATCTGGAAGTCGGAGGATATGTGCCTCAGCCGCGCGAGTCGATGGAGATCAGCCGCGCGATCGTCGGCCCAGACTACTTTCACGTGATGGGCACGAGCCTGATTTCCGGCCGCGATTTCACCGGCGCGGACGGACCCGGCGCGCAGCCGGTGGCGATCGTGAATCAGGCCTTCGTGGACCGCTATTGGCCGGGGCAGAACGCCATCGGCAAGCGCGTCAAAGATGACGAATGGCTAACGGTGGTCGGCGTTGCACGCAACGCAAAATATCGTCTGCTGACCTATCCGCCCGAACCGGTCGTCTATCTTCCCTTATACCAGACCTACCGCTACACGCAGGACACCGTGATTCATTTGCGCGCATTGGGCGATCCGCAGGCGATGGCGTTTGCCGTGGAACGGGCAGTACACCAGATGAACCCTGATTTGCCCCTGTTCGACGTGAATCCCCTGACTGTCACCATGCAAATGGGGGTAGTCTTTCAGCGCATTGCTGCCGTCTTCGCCGCTTCCTATGGAGTGCTTGCTATGTTGCTGGCCGCTGTGGGAATCTACGGCGTGGTGGCGTACGCGACGCGCCAGCGCACGCGCGAGATTGGCATTCGCATGGCGCTAGGTTCAGAGAGAGCCGACATCTTCCGACTGGTTTTGGGCCAGGGACTTCGTCTGGCGGTCGCGGGGTTGGCCATAGGCGTGGCGCTTTCCTTGGTCCTGACGCGCTTCTTGAAAAGCTCGTTATATGGAGTTGGGGCAACAGACGCGCTGACGTTCGTCACTGTCGCCATTGCGCTTACCGCCGTCACGGCCGTCGCCTGCTACATCCCCGCGCGGCGGGCGATGAGAGTCGATCCAATGGTTGCTCTCAGGCACGAGTAAAGGGCAACCCGCTAATCTTGCCCGCACAGTAACCCACAATCCATTTCAACCCACAGCGAGTGATAACCGGAACATGTGAACCGTTTCGGTGACAGTGGATCCCGAAGCTTTCTTCTCCCACCTTCTCGGCTTTTAACCCAAAAACCAAGGAGCAACACCCATGCGAACGAACACGTAGGAGGCACTTTTGTCTGCCTACATCGCACACACCGGAAAGCGCACCCCGCGCCTCTTCTCTTTGGCTGCGCTCAGGACATGGAAGACGCAGCCGAATCTTGCCGACTCGCAGACCATATGGGCAAGGTTTAGCGACTTGGGGGCATCGTGAATCATCATCGCGAGTGGCGCATTTCTTCATGTCGTCAGCGCATTTCAGCGTTTGCGCGAAAAAACGCGGATGCGCCTATGAAAAGGGCTGTCGCCCAGCTTATTGCCAGGCGCACAAAGTCGAATGATTCCCACGATCAGGAATGGTCCGCTGTTGGCGGTGCTGGGGCACGGAATCATCGGCGCTTCACTTGTTTGGGACAAAGTGCTGCTGAAAAATCCGGGGACCAAGAATCTCGTCAGCTACGTTTTCTGGCTGGGCGCCCTGAGCGTGTTTGGCGTGGTGCTGGTTCCGTTCGGATACAAATCGTCGCCCGTGGGACTGATGACGCTTGCCTTCGGCGCGGGCTTGATGCATCTGGTGGCCATTTTCTTTTATTACGAGGCGCTCAAGCGCGGAGAAGCTTCCGAAACGCTGGCGGTGATGGGCGGGTTCACTCCGGTGGCGACGGAACTCATCGGACTGGCGCTGCTTTCGAAACAACTGACGGGGTGGCAACTGATCGGATTCGCGGTGATGACCAGCGGCGGATTCGTGATGTTCTTCTCGGAAAGTTTGCCGCTGAAGAAGCTGATTGTTCCCATTTCGCTGTCCTGCGCATTTTTCGGCCTCGTTAATGTCCTCGAGAAGATTGTTTATGACCACACGAACTTCGTCACTGGATACGTGTGGTTCACCATTGGAACTTTCGCCGGTGCGATGGCGCTCTTGCTGCGCAAATCGTGGCGCAGGCAAATTTTCGCGGAGTCGGGACAAGATAAGCCGAGGAACCGCTTCTGGTATTTCGTGAATCGCTTCGCGGCGGGCGTAGGCTCGTTCCTGATTTTCTACGCGATAAGCCTCACTCATCCTGCCGTGGTGTCCGCGATTGCCGGCGTGCGCTACGGGACGATTTTCTTCCTGGCGCTGATTCTTACAAAATTCAGGCCGAAATGGCTCAAAGAGAGTTTTCGCGGCTGGCAGCTCGTGACGAAAGCGGCTGCGACGCTGCTGGTGATTGCCGGCGTCGTCTTAGTGGGCCTCGCCAGTGGCAAACAAGCGGGGACACCGTCGACCGCAATGAGCGCGGGCTCACCTGACGGAACGCGCGCATTTGCCGCTGAATTCTTCCTGCGCCCGCGTTCGCCGCGTTCGTTCGATGCTGTGTTGCCGCCAAAAACCTCCTCGAATTAACTTTTCTCCA
>DASUAV010000255.1:0-8952 GCA_035763605.1 Candidatus Acidiferrales bacterium | reverse complement strand
GGGCGCGAATGCGTCGGCGATTTTTGTGCCGCCGCCGTTCGCCGCGGATGCCGTGCTCGAAGCGATTGACGCGAAGTTGCCGTTGGTGGTTTGCATCACGGAAGGAATTCCGACGCTGGACATGGTGCGCGTGGCGGCTGTGCTGCGAAGTTCCAAGACGCGGCTGATTGGACCGAATTGTCCCGGGCTGATTTCTCCCGGCAAATGCAAAATAGGGATCATGCCCGGGCACATTCACAAGCAGGGGAATGTTGGCCTGGTGAGCCGAAGCGGGACGCTCACGTATGAGGCGGTGGACCAACTGACGCGATTGGGAATCGGGCAATCCACGTGCATCGGCATCGGCGGGGATCCGATCATTGGAACGAGTTTTTTCGATGCGATAAAACTGTTCAACGAAGATGCAGAGACAAACGCGATTGTGATGATTGGCGAAATTGGAGGAAATGCAGAAGAAGTCGCGGCCGAATACATCAAAGCACATGTCAGAAAGCCGGTGGTTGGATTTATCGCCGGGCAAACGGCGCCTCCGGGACGCCGCATGGGCCACGCCGGGGCAATTATCAGCGGCGGGCAGGGAACGGCGAAGACAAAATACGCGGCGATGGAGGCCGCCGGCATTCACACGGTGCAAAGCCCCGCGGACATTGGCTCTACAATGGCAGGAGTACTTAGCGCCGGAGGCAAAGAGGCAAGGAAGCAAGGAGGCAAGGAAAAAGCGACCAGCCCATGAGTATTCGGACCTATCGCGATTTGGAGGTGTTCAAGGAATCCTATTCCGCCGCCCTCGATGTATCGAGACTGGTAAGAAGGTTTCCTGTTTACGAGCAAGCTGAGCTCGCAAAGCAGCTTCGTCGTGCTGCTCGGTCGATTCCTGCCAACATTGTCGAAGGCTGGGCAAAGCGGCTATCCGCACCGGAGTTCAAGCGATACCTACAGGTAGCAATTGGATCATGCGACGAAGCTAAGATGTGGCTCGAGATGGGCAGGGATGAAGGATATATCGCGGCTGAAGATTTCAAAGTCCATAGGGATCGGTACAATCGTATCGGGGCGATGCTCGCAAGTCTCTGGAAGAATTGGTACAGTCCAGCGAGATAGCTCGGAAGCAGAGGACATAGAGGAATGTCCTTGCCTCTTTGCTTCCCTGCCTCCTTGCCTCGGTGACTATGTAAGAAGGGAGATAAATTTTGGGAATTGAGCGAACATTGGCGATTATCAAGCCCGACGCGGTGGGGCGCGGACTGACGGGCGACATTCTGAAGCACATGCAGGAAGCGAAGTTCAAGATTGCGGCGATCAAGTCGCTGCGGCTGACGAAGGCCGAGGCGGAAGGATTCTATGCGGTGCATCGCGAGCGGCCATTTTTCAAGGATCTCACGGAGTTCATGAGTTCCGGAAAAGTTGTGGTGATGGCGCTTGAGGCTGAAAACGCCATTGCTCGCTGGCGCGAGACGATGGGCGCGACGGATCCGGCCAAAGCCGCGGCGGGAACGATTCGTAAAATTTTCGGGACGAGCATCCAAAACAATTGCACGCACGGCTCGGACGCGCCGGACACGGCGAACTTCGAATTGAGCTACTTTTTCTCCGGCATGGAATTGATTTAGCCTGTCCGAGCCGCGTCTGCGTGGAGAGCGGCATCTAAAACTTTATGGTGAATTGGCCGCGTTTAGCGCAAACGTTTGCCGCTGCCGCGATTTTATTGCTGGCCAGCGCAATGTTTTGCGCGAGAGCTGGAGCGCAAATCGTTCTCACAGGACAAACTGTAGATGGCCGCATGGAGGCGCTCAACCAAACGGCGCCGGATTTTCCGGCGCCCGGATTCAAAGTGTCCGGAACCACCTGGATTAACTCGCCCCCGCTGACGATGGAGCAACTGCGCGGCAAAGTTGTGATGATCGATTTTTGGGAGTACACCTGCATCAACTGCATCCGTACATTTCCACAGAACAAGAAGTGGTACGAGCGTTACAAGAAATACGGGTTTGAAATCATCGGCGTGCACGATCCGGAATTTCAGATCGCCTATGACGTGGAAAATGTTCGGGCGGCGGTGAAGCGTTTTGGGCTGCCGTATCCGATCGTGGTGGACGACTGGTACAAAATCTGGAAAAACTATTCGAATCAGGCGTGGCCGAGCCGTTTTTTGATTGATGCAAAGGGACACGTGCGCTTTCACGTGGACGGCGAAGGCGATGATCACAATTTCGAAATTGCCATCCGGCGATTGCTGGCGGAAGCGCATCCCGGATTGCAGTTGCCAGCCGACTATACGCTGCCGCCGATGGAAAATACTTATGCGTCGCAATGCGGCGGCGCGCCGACGAATGAAATGTATGTGGGGCCGTTCGACGGGCGCGGAATTTTGGAGAATAAGAGCCCGTACCATGCCGGAAGAATCATTGAGTACAAACTTCCCGGAAAAATTGGCGATGGGCGCGCGGCCATTTCCGGAAAATGGGAAACCGATCCCAATGGAATGATTTACGAAGGCAAGGAGCAGGAGCCGGGTGCTGATGCGTCGCGAATGCGCATGAAATATCATGCCACGCAGCTCTACGCGGTGATGAACGTCGCGGCGGGAAAGCCGGAGCGTCTGTACGTTTTGCAGGATGGAAAAGATTTGACCGCTGCGGAAAAAGGCACGGACGTGCAAATTGATGCGCAGGGCCATTCGTACATTGACGTGAACGCTTCGCGCATGTACTACATCACTGCGAATCCCCAGTTTGGTTCGCACGAGGTCGATTTGATTCCTACGGCGCCGGGAATTCAAATTGATTCTTTCACTTTCGGCAATAACTGCCAGACGGATTTTCCTCACCAGTAGGCGCTTCGAAAAAAAATCGATACAATGTGGCGCGATGGAGCCTCTGCGCGAAGTCGGAAAAGTTCTGCTGGTCTTCGGCATCGTGATTGCGGCGGTGGGGGCGTTCTTGATGACAGGAGCGAAAATGCCGCTTCGGCTCGGGCGTTTGCCCGGCGACATCAGCTATCATGGGCGGCACGGAACGTTCTACTTTCCGATTGTTACCTGCGTGATTCTGAGCGTTGTGCTGACTGTCATTTTGTGGATTGTGGGGACGATTCGCAGATAGCGCTAGAACGCAGGGGTGAATTGCTGTGGTTGCGCAGATGAGAGAAACATGACGACGCAGTTTTCGCTGAACCTGATGCCGGAAAAGCACGTTTGGCGCGTGAGCGAAATCACGCTGCGGCTGTGCGATGTGCTGGAAGCAGAGTTTCCGGACGTTTGGGTGGAAGGCGAAGTTTCGAATTTTCGCGCCGCGCAATCAGGCCATTTGTATTTCACGCTGAAGGATGAGAAGGCGCAGATTCGGTGCGTGTGTTTCCGCGATCAGGTGCGGGGATTGCGTTTTCGTCCTGAAGATGGGCTGAAAGTTACCGTGCGCGGAGGAATCAGCGTTTATGAAGCGCGCGGTGAATATCAAATTTACGTTTCGCACATCGAGCCGGTCGGGCTTGGAGCGCTCCAGCTTGCGTTCGAGCAATTGACGAAGCGGCTGGAGGCGGAAGGGCTATTCGATGCGGAGCGTAAAAAACCGATTCCCGCGCTTCCGCGGCGCATCGGGATTGTTTCTTCGCCGCAAGGGGCGGCGATTCGCGACATTCTGCGCGTGCTGCGGCGGCGGTTTCCGAACCTGCACGTGCTGCTCTTTCCCGTTAAGGTGCAGGGGGACGGCGCGGCGGGAGAAATCGTGCGCGCCATTCGGCACTTCAACCGCGCGGAGCTTGTGGACGTGATGATTGTGGCGCGGGGCGGAGGCTCGCTCGAGGATTTGTGGGCGTTCAATGAGGAAATTGTCGCGCGCGCGATCGCCGGGTCGGAAATTCCCATCATCACTGGAATTGGCCACGAGACGGATACCACGATTGCGGATTTTGCGGCAGATCTTCGCGCGCCCACGCCTTCGGCAGCCGCGGAGATCGTGGTGCGCACGCGCGCGGAATTCGAAAAGCACATTGAGGATTGCACGCGCGCGCTCGTCCAGCACATGCGCTATTTTTTTTCCGAGCGGCGCCACCGGCTGCGCGACTTGAGCGGGCATCGCGCGTTTCGCCGGCCGGGGGAGATGGTGAGGCGGCGCGGGCAGCATCTTGACGACCTGAATCAGAGATTGGCTCAAGGTTTGCGCGGGAAAATCCGCGTCGGACGCCAGGGCATGAATGCTTTCGCCGTGCGTTTGGCGCGCGTTGATTTGCAAGGACGCGTAAGGATGCTGCGGCTGGGTCTGGAGCGCCGAAGCGGTGATTTGAATTCGGCGCTTGAACGCGGGGTTGCGCGCCAACGTCGGCGTTATGCGCTTTTGCAGTTGCGCATGGCATCGGTGGATTTACGCGCGCGCGTATCGTTGCTGCGGCGGAAGCTCGACCAGCGCAGCAACGAGCTTGCGGCACTTATGCGAAGGCATTTGTCCGCGACGCGGAGGAAATGGGAGAGGGCGGCAGTTCGCCTGGAGGAGCGCAGCCCATTCCAATTGCTCGAACGCGGCTATGCGATAGCGTATGACGCGCAGGGGCGCGTGCTGCGTTCGACGCAGCAAGTTGCAGAAGGCGATGATATTTCCGTACGGCTTCACCGTGGACAAGTCACAGCCTCTGTTAAATCCAAAACAGAATCCAAGTAGCTTGAATTTATTCTTCCGAGTCGCTGCCGGCGGCGACTTTCAGGACGGCGAGGAAGGCTTCCTGGGGGATGTCCACGCGGCCGACGCGCTTCATGCGCTTTTTGCCTTCTTTTTGGCGTTCGAGGAGCTTTCGTTTACGCGTGATGTCGCCACCGTAGCACTTCGCCAGCACGTTTTTGCGGAGGGCGCTGATGGTTTCGCGGGCGATCACGCGGCTGCCGATGGCCGCTTGAATGGGAACTTCAAACTGCTGGCGCGGAATCAATTTGCGCAGACGCGTGGCCAATTCGCGCCCGCGTTCATAGGATTGTTCGCGGTGGCAGATCAGCGTGAGCGCGTCCACCGGCTCGCCGCCGACGAGCACGTCGAGTTTCACCAGATCGGATTCGCGATAGCCCGCCAAATGATAATCGAGCGAAGCGTAACCGCGCGAAACGCTTTTCAGGCGGTCATAAAAATCGAGAACGATTTCGTTGAGCGGCATTTCGTAGGTGAGCATGACGCGCGTGGGCGATAGATACTCGAAATTTTTCTGGACGCCGCGCTTTTCTTCGCACAACTGCAAAATCGCGCCGACGGAATCGTCGGAAGTGATAATCATCGCCGTCAGAATCGGCTCTTCAATGCGGGCGATTTGCGCCGGCGGAGGAAATTTCGTGGGATTGTCAACTTCCACGGTTTCGCCCGCGGTGGTGGTGATGCGATAGCGCACGCTCGGCGCGGTAGTGATTAGGTCAATGCCGAATTCGCGCTCGAGGCGCTCCTGGACGATCTCCATGTGCAGCAGGCCAAGGAATCCGCAGCGAAATCCGAATCCCAGGGCCACGGAATTCTCGGGTTCGTAGAAAAATGCTGCGTCATTGAGCTGAAGTTTGCCGAGCGCGTCGCGGAGGACTTCGTAATCGCTGGCGTTCACCGGATACAGGCCGGCGAAGACCATGGGCTTGATGGCTTCAAATCCGGGGAGAGGCGGCGCGGGACGGTCGGCTTCAACGATGGTATCGCCGACACGCGCATCGGCAACGCGCTTGATATTGGCAATCACAAATCCCACATCGCCGGCGGCGAGTTCTTCGAGCGGGACGGGCTTGGGCGTGAGCACGCCGAGATCTTCCACTTCGTAGATCTGGTCCATCGCGCACAAGCGAATTTTCATTCGCGGAACGATGCGCCCTTCCATCACGCGAACGAGAATTACTGCGCCGCGATAGGAATCGAACCACGAATCGAAAATCAGCGCGCGCAGAGGCGCATCGGCGGCGCCTTTGGGAGGAGGAATGCGCGTGACGACGGCATCGAGTACCTGCTCGACGCCGAGGCCGCTTTTTGCGCTGATGAGCAGAGCATCGGACGCGGGAATCGCCAGGACGTTTTCAATTTGCTCTTTGACGCGGTCCGGCTGCGCGGCGGGCAGATCAACTTTATTGATGACGGGAATAATCGTGAGATTGTGGCGCGAGGCGAGGAAAGCGTTGGCTACCGTCTGCGCCTCGACGCCCTGGCTGGCATCCACAACGAGCAATGCGCCCTCGCAAGCGGAAAGCGCGCGGGAGACTTCGTAGGAAAAGTCCACATGGCCGGGCGTATCAATGAGGTTGAGGCGATATTCTTTGCCGTCTTTTGCTGCGTAATGCAGACGAATGCTTTTTGCTTTAATAGTGATGCCGCGCTCGCGCTCCAGATCCATCGAATCGAGAACCTGCGCGGTCATTTCCCGCTGGCTGAGAGCGCCAGTCAGTTCGAGCAGGCGATCGGCAAGCGTGGATTTGCCGTGGTCAACGTGGGCGATGATGCAAAAATTCCGGATGAGCTGCGGATCCATGCGATTCTCTTATTTGTGGTCCTGATGAATTATCAATGCGCTCCCCGCGAATGGCAAACCGAACAGAGCGTGAGCAATGTGCTACAGCGGCTTTTCGAATGTGCTCTCAAATTATCGAGTGTGCCACAGATTTGGGTACGCGGCCAGCCGAGGAAGTTAGCGCGAAAGCTTTCGTAATAGTGGATTTCAACCGTTCGATGCAAGGCCTGTCGATCTACGCCGCGTATCATGTGGCTTGGGCGGTCAGCGCGTTAAACTGAATGGGGAACTGAAGACGGGCGCAGGTGTTTTGGTGCGCCAAAAACTGAACTGCGATGAGCAACAAACAAGCGATGCTCACGTGCGTGGCACTGCTGGGGCGGCAAGACCAGCCGACCGATGGCGTGCGCGATTATTGCGAGTTGTTGGCGCAGGCATTTGCGCGGCACGGGATGCAATTGAAGATTGTTGCGCTGAGCTGGGAAATGCAAGGCTGGCGCAAAACGCTGGGTATGCTTTGGACAGCGAGCCGCAGTTGGAAGAAACACATTGTCATGCTGCAGTACACGGCGCTGATGTGGTCGCAGCGAGGATTTCCCGTGGGCGCGCTGGCGGTGCTGGCGATCTTGAAAATTCGGCGCGTGAGGCTGTGCGTAGTGTTTCATGATGCAGGATACGCTCGGGCGCGCGGCGCGATTCGAAATTTGCGTATCGCATTTCAGAATTTCATGATTCGCACGATGTTCCGCGTCGCGGAAATTCCTGTGCTGACGGTTCCGGCGTCGCAGCTTGATTGGCTGCCCGCGAATTCGGCTCGCGCAGTTTTTATTCCTGTGGGAGCGAACTTTCCGCCAGCCGCTTTCAGGCGGCGCGACAGCTTGCCGGAAGTTCCAACCGTGGCCGTGTTTGGCGTTACGGGAGGAGCGCACATTGAAGCAGAAGCAGAAGCGATCGCGCATGTGATTTCACGCGCTGCCGAAACGATCCCGCGTCTGCGGCTGAATGTCTTTGGACGCGGTGCACTCGAGGCGGAGAGCTCGTTACGAAGGAGGCTCGCCGGAAAAAACGTGGAGATAACTGTCGAAGGAGTGCTGCCTGCTGAGGAAGTCCGCGAGCGGCTTTGCCGCGCTGACGTGCAGTTGTTTGTGCGCGGGCAGATTTCCTCGCGCCGAGGCAGCGCCATCGCGGGGATCGCATGCGGACTTCCTGTCATCGGTTATCGTGGAACCGAAACTACCGCGCCGATTACCGAGGCGGGCGTTATGCTCGTTGAAAACGGAAACCAGGATGCGCTCGAGCAAGAGTTCGTGCGAATTTTGCGAGACGAAAGGCTTTACCGGGAGCTCTGCCAACGAAGCGCGGCCGTCGCGAAGAAGGATTTTTCATGGGATGCTATCGCCTCGAAATTTGCGGAGGCATTTTCCTCAGCTGTCCTGAAATCCGGATTCGATAGCAAGTACAGTCCGAACGCAGAGCGAACGGAGGACGTGCTGAAATGAGTTTGCAGGAGAAGCTGGAAGCGCGGCTAGCAGGCGCGAAGGACAGATTTTCGGTTGCGCAGCTTGCCATCATGCGCCGCGCGACGGAAGACTTGCGCACCTCCGGAGTCGTAGAGCGCGCTTTGAGAGTTGGAAATCATGCGCCAGAGTGGCAACTCACTGATGGGCGCGGAAGTGCAGTGCGCTCGCGCGATCTTTTGAAAAACGGCCCGCTGGTGCTCACTTTTTTTCGCGGCGTTTGGTGAGCGTATTGCCGACTGGAGCTGGCAGCTCTGGAAGAGAAAATCGGCGAATTTCGGCGGCTGGGAGCGACGCTGATTGCGCTTTCGCCGCAACTGCCGGAGTATTCCTCGGAAATCGCGGCGAAGCTGAATCTTTCGTTCCCAGTTTTGAGCGACGCGCATAATGAAGTCGCGCGGCGCTTCGGAATTGTGTTTCGCATGCCGCAGGATCTCGCGCATATCTATAAATCGCTCAACATGGATCTGGAGAAGTTCAACGGCGATGATTCGTGGGAACTGCCGATGCCGGCGCGCTACGTGATTGACGGCGGGAGTGTAATTCGCTCAGCGGCCGTGAACTTCGACTACACGTACCGCCCCGAGCCAGCCGCGACGATTGCGGCGTTGCAGAAAATCGGGGCCATTTCAGGTTGAGTGTCGCAGAAAGCTGTATCACCCAGATTGCAACATTCAATTTTATTAAACAGTTGTATATTGGATGCCATTATGGCGCGGCGCTTGCAGCAAGGAACGATATGGGTATTCATCGCGGTGGCAATTCCCGCGGCCGCTGCGAACAAAGATTTCTGGCGGGCGAAGCCGTACACGAGTTGGACGGCGAAGGAAGTGCACAAAGTGCTGTGGAGTTCGCCGTGGGCGCGCATGGCGCGAACACCATACTATCCGCCGGGCGAATATGGCGGCCCGCCTGAGCAAGCGAAGACGTTCCCGCCGGGAAATCCTCGAGACCCAGATCCGCAGATGGACCCGCTGGCGCC
>DASUAV010000254.1:0-2284 GCA_035763605.1 Candidatus Acidiferrales bacterium | reverse complement strand
TGCGGCCATCCGCGAAATCGCGCGCATTCTCAAGCCCGGCGGCAAATTCGGCCTGCTCGACATGGTCGTCTCCGAAAATCCCGCCGCCGGAAAAGCCTGCAACGACATTGAAATCGCTCGCGACGCATCGCACACGCGCGCTTTGCCCGTTTCAGAATTTGAGCAATTGCTCGCCGCTTGCGGCCTGCGAATCATCCAGCGCGATCTCGAACAGCATCCGCGCCTCTTCGACACCTGGATGCGCACTGCCGGATGGAAGCGCGGCGACGCGGATTACGAAGCTACGCGCAAACTTCTCGAAGGTTCGATCCCTCACGACTCCGCCGGCCTGCACGCGCGTTTTCTCGGTAAACCATCCGAAGGCGCAACGGATGCCCGTCCGGAAATCGAACTGTTCCACACCGCTCTCTACCTCGCGGCGGAAAAGCAGTGAATGAATCTGCGCCGCTCCTCGAAGCGCGTCATCTGCGCAAGCAGTTCGCCGTCTCCGGCGCCGCCTGGGAAAATTCCGAGCGCCGCACGCAAGCCGTTGACGATGTGAGCCTGGAAATTTTCCGAGGCGAAACTTTTGGCATCGTCGGCGAATCCGGCTGCGGGAAAACAACGCTCGCGCGCATGTTGCTCCGTCTGGTCGAGCCTGATTCCGGCGAAATTCGCTTCGATAGCGAAGACTGGCTGGCGGCAAATGGTGCACGCCAGCGGCAACTCCGCCGCCGCATGCAAATGGTTTTTCAGGACCCCATGGCCTCGCTCGACCCGCGCATGCGCGTCGAAGGCATCGTTGGCGAGCCTCTCGAAATCCACGAGCCGCAGCTTGCCCGTGACGAATTGCGTTCGCGCACGGTTGCCGCGCTCGAAGCGGTCGGCCTCAGCGCCGACGCTCTGCGCCGCTATCCGCACGAATTTTCCGGCGGCCAGCGCCAGCGCATCGGCATCGCCCGCGCGTTGATTCTGAAACCGGACCTCATCGTCGCCGACGAGCCTGTCTCCGCGTTGGACGTTTCCATCGCCGCGCAAATTCTCGAACTTCTCGAACGCCTGCGCCGCGAATTCTCGCTTACGCTGCTGCTGATTTCCCACAGCCTGCCGGTGATCGCGCAGCTTGCCTCGCGCGTCGGCGTCATGAAGGCGGGCCGCTTCGTGGAAACAGGAGAAGCCGCGCGCGTGCTTTCCTCTCCGCAGCATCCCTACACGCAAACGCTTCTGGCCGCCGTGCCGCGCCTGCCTGCGTGAATTGCGGCGAAACTGAAAATTCCTGCCGGCAGGCGCATTCTTGCGTTAGACTCTTGAGCAAATTTTAGGCAGGGAAACTTTTCGCCCGCTCGCGCGTAATGCAAGATGGCGAATCTGTTCGCCACAGGGAGAGCATCATGGCCACAACGACTGCCGCTGTTCCGCAAACGCCTCAATCGATGGGCGCATTCGCGAGAATCTTCGGAGTGCTTTTCAACCCGCGCCCTACATTCGAAGATATTGCGCGGAAACCGGGATGGCTCGCTCCGCTTCTGACGATCATGATCTTCAGCATCACCCTGGGTGCAATCATGGGGCAAAGAGTCGACTGGCAGGCTGTAGCGCAGCGGCAGGTTGCGAAGAGTCACTTCGCCGCAGCACAAATCGCCAAACTTCCGCCCGACCAGCAGCAGGCCGCGCTTAATCGCCAAGCTATCGCGGGCAAAGTTGGCGTTTACGTAGCCGGTGTGGTCTTCCCGGTGATACTGGCCCTAATTTTGGGAGCCATTTTTATGGGCCTCTTTAATGCTTCAGGCGCAGGCGTGTCGTTTTTTCAGTCGTTCAGTTTGATGAGTTATGGGTTGCTACCTTTGGCCCTCAAAGCGATACTCGGGATTCCGGTGGTATTGATGAAGGATCCGTCTGCCATCGATCCGCAAAACTACATTGCGTCAAATCTGGGTGCTCTGATGCCGTCAGACGCCGCTCTGTGGAAGGTGGGCCTTGCTACATCCATAGACATTTTTGTTCTGTGGTCCGTCGTGCTTGCGGCAATAGCGTACTCGGCCGCGAATCCTAAAAAAATCAGCTTCGGCAAAGCTCTGGGAATCACCTTCGGAGTTTTTGCCGGATTTACGCTGATCTTCACGGCCATCGGAGCGGCGTTCTCCTGATAAACTGCTCGAATGCGGTTTCGTTTCGAAGTTCTGCACACCGACCCGAGCGGCGCGCGCCTCGGTCTGCTCGAAACTCCGCACGGTGCAATCGAAACTCCTGCGTTCATGCCCGTCGGCACGCTCGCGACGGTAAAAGGCCTCACGCAGGATGCGCT
>DASUAV010000253.1:0-5765 GCA_035763605.1 Candidatus Acidiferrales bacterium | reverse complement strand
GCCACCTGCGGCGCCTTCCCGCGGTACGCCCGTATCAACTTGTTCTCCTGCTGGAATTTCCGCGCGCTTTCAACTGAACAGCGAAATTAACACACGCCCACAACGCTGACAAGGCAACCGACGCGAATCGAGGTTCTTTGTGGAGATCACCGCCTTGCCCCGCCTGCCGCCTTGCGATAACCTCGACGTTCAAAATCTCATGTCCAACGGCCTTTTCATTCAGTCCTATCCCGCGTCCGGCGTTCAAGTCGTGCCCGCAACCTACACCGCGGTGAAAGGTGGCTATGCCCTGCTCGCCACTGTCAGTATTTTCATTGCGCTGATGATGGGGCCCTCCCTTTTAAAATCACGGTGGCTGCCACTCGCGGCAATTACTTATGCTGTGGCAGTTTTTCTCGCGTTAATTTTTTTCAGGAGTTTCAAGCTCGACGTTCGGACCGACGGAATCTCTTATTCCAATTCCCTCCGCAGTGAACGGTTCGTCGCCTTCGCAGAAATGTCCACTGTGGTCGTCTTCACAAATCGATGGGTAAATGATGAAGCTGCACACGGACTAAACTTCAGGATGCCCGGCACAATCATCATCACTCCAAAAGCCGAAACCGGAAAGCCTGTCCTCAAGATTCCGCTGTGGTTGTTTTCAAATCCTGCGGAATCACAAGTCACTCACCTGCTAAGGCCTGAGGAGTGGGACACAGATTCATGAAGGCTGGGAAACTGCGATGGGCTGACCTGCTGCTCTTGTGGTCGGATCTCTCCTTACAAGCCAAGGCCGCTGCCTGTGTGCTGGTGTTCGCATTCGTACTCTCCGGCTGCGGGCCTGATAAATCGAAAATGACCGATGCGCAGCTAGGCCTCACCGCCGAGCAATCCGCCGGACGCCAAATCTACAACCAGCGCTGCGCGCAATGCCACTTCGCCTACTCCTCGCGCGGCTCCAAAGGCCCCAGCCTCAAAGGCCTGTTCAAACGCCAATACCTCCCCAGCGGCCTCCCCGCCAATGACCGCTTCGTCACCCAAACCATCCTCCACGGACGCGGCATAATGCCCGCCGCCGGCTACACTCTCTCGGACGATCAGCTTCGCGCCCTCATCGCCTATCTCCACACCCTCTGATGCTCCAATCCCTCCGCTTTCCACAGAGTGCGGTAATGCTGCTGTTCCACCGACCTGCGGCACGTGCTGGAGGGTCAAACCGCTGAAAACAAATCACATAATAACTCCTAATCGATACTGAAATCGCGTTTTTTCGATTAGAGGTTTTTGGCTGGTTTTTAGCAGGAAACGGAGGCTTATGGCTTAGAGGATTTGAACATTCGGCGATGCGGCAGCCGCGCGGCTTTGATCCGCCAGACGCGTCGCCAGCGCGTGCGCCACGGCAAAAATGCTCTTCGCGCCGGGAGCCTCTTCGCCCTGCGACGCAACTGGCTTTCCCGTATCGCCGCCGATGCGAATCTGCGGATCAATTTCGATTTCGCCGAGCAGGGGCACGCTGAACGTTTTGGCCATACGCTCGCCTTCTCCGTGGCCGAAAACGTCAATGCGCCCTTCGCAATGCGGGCACGAAAAATAGCTCATATTTTCGACGATGCCCAGAATTTCGACGTTCACCTGGCGGAACATTTCGATGGCCTTGCGCACGTCGGCCAGCGCCACAATGGAAGGAGTGGTGACAATCACCGCGCCGGAGAGAACAACCGTCTGCACCAGCGATAGCTGGACATCACCTGTGCCGGGAGGCAAATCGATAATTAGATAATCCAATTCGCCCCATTGTACGCTGCGCAGAAATTGCTGCATTACGCCGTGCAGCATCGGTCCGCGCCAAATCACCGGACGGTCGCCGGGATTGAGCAGCCCCATGGAAATCATCTTTACGCCGTAGGCTTCCACGGGAACGATGACGTTTTCCGCGAGCGCTTGCGGCGGCGCGCTCGTTCCCAGCATCAGCGGAACGTTGGGGCCATACACGTCGGCATCGAGCAGCCCGACTTTCGCGCCCATCTCTTTGAGCGCGATGGCCAGATTCACGGCGACGGTAGTTTTGCCCACGCCTCCTTTGCCGCTGGCAACGGCAACCAGGTGCTTCACGCCAACGATAGGCTGCTTTTCTTGCAACCGGCGTCCGCCGGGAGTAGTGGCCTCGAATTTCAGTTCGAGCGATTCGACGCCCTGCAAACGCGAGAGCGCGCCGCGAATGTTGCGTTCAAGCACTTGGCGATACGATTCTTCGGGCCGGAGCAGCGACACGACCAGCGATATCGCGCCATCGCGTACAACAAGGCTCCGCACAAGATTCAGCGAAAGAATGCTGCGGTGATGCTCAGGGTCCTCAGCGCCGCGCAGCGCGTCATAAACCACGCCTTCAGTCAGCTTATTATCGGGAGGCAAAATCGGCCTTTCATCGGCAATTCACATGGCGCTCGAATCGCTCATTTTCAACAAGTACAATCATAGGATGCTCTTGTTGCAGGAGCAACCCATGTGAACAGCGGCTTTTGCGCGAAGCGCGGCGAACGCGTACAATGAAAATACGGCAATGAAATTCGAAATGCGAAGGGATTGTTCGCGCATCTAATAGGAGAGCGGCAGGATGGAGATAGCCGGCAGTTCCCGTTTGCAAGAACGCACAATAAAACAACGCCACCAAGTGAAAAGATAAGCGATGGATGCAGATAAGTTTGTTGAAAATGTAATTGCAGTATTCGTCGGGACGAAGCACGAGCGCGACATCAAGAAGCTCGACGCTACGCTCGCGGCGATCAACGCGCTCGAGCCGGAGATGCAGCAGCTCGACGACGAAGATTTCCGCCTGCGCACGGCCGAGCTGAAGCAGCGCGTGACCTCAGAGCTCGAAGGCATCGCGGTCCGCGACGAAGAGTACCGCCCCAAAATGCAGGCCGCGCTCGCCAAAGTTCTGGTGCCGGCGTTCGCGCTGGTGCGCGAAGCAGGACGCCGCAGACTTTCCATGCGCCACTTCGACGTGCAGCTCATCGGCGGAATGGTTTTGAACGAAGGCAAAATCGCCGAAATGAAAACCGGCGAAGGAAAAACGCTGGTGGCGACTTTGCCGGCCTACCTGAACGCGCTCACCGGGCGCGGCGTGCATATCGTCACCGTCAACGATTATCTCGCGCGACGCGACGCGGAGTGGATGAGCCCGATTTACAAATTGCTGGGACTGACTGTCGGCGTGATTGTTCACGATTTGGACGACGTGCAGCGGCGCGCGGCCTACGACGCGGACATCACTTACGGTACGAACAACGAATTCGGATTCGACTACCTGCGCGACAACATGAAATACGATTTGAAAGATTGCGTGCAGCGCGGGCACAACTTCTCGATCGTGGACGAAGTGGACTCGATTTTGATTGACGAAGCGCGCACGCCGCTGATTATTTCCGGTCCTGCGGAGGAATCTACCGACAAGTATTACAAAATCGACAAAATCGTTCCGAAGCTGATCAAAGACATTGACTACACGCTCGACGAAAAGCACAAGACCGCGACGCTGACGGAAGAAGGCGTGGCGAAATGCGAGCGCCTGCTGAATCTATCGAACATGTACGACCCGCAGAACCTCGAGACCATTCATCACGTGTATCAGGGCTTGCGCGCACACACGCTTTTCACGCGCGACGTGGATTACGTAGTGAAAGAAGGCGAAGTGGTAATCGTTGATGAATTCACCGGACGCCAGATGCCCGGACGCCGCTGGTCGGACGGATTGCACCAGGCCATCGAAGCCAAAGAGGGCGTGAAAATCGAGCGCGAAAATCAGACGCTCGCCACGGTTACATTCCAGAATTATTTCCGCATGTACAAAAAACTTTCCGGCATGACCGGAACGGCGGAGACGGAATCGAAAGAATTCGGCAAAATTTATGGACTCGACGTGGTGGTGATTCCCACAAACAAAACGCTCATCCGCATCGAGTATCCCGACGTGATCTACCGCACCGAAGCGGAAAAATTCGAAGCCATCGTCAATGGCGTGATGCAAGAGGACGGAACATTCGCGGCGGGAATCAAGCAGTTGCACGAAAGCGGCCAGCCGGTGCTCATCGGCAGCATCTCCATTGAGAAATCAGAAAAAATCGCGGAGCTGCTGAGAAAGTACGGCATTCCGCACCAGGTGCTGAACGCAAAGCAGCACGAACGGGAAGGGCGAATCGTCGCGCAGGCGGGGCGGAAAGGCGCAGTGACCGTTTCCACCAACATGGCCGGACGCGGAACGGACATTTTGCTCGGCGGAAATCCTGAAGCTATGACGCGCGAGTACTGCCTGAAAAATAAACTGGCGCTGCCCTACGCACCCGCTGGTTCAGTGATTGGCAATGGCGATGAAGCGGCGGCGCAAAATGGCGGCGATGCAAAGCCGGCCACGGAAACTGCGGAAGAAGCTTCGCAGTCGAACACCGCGCCTGCTGGCGGAAACGGCTCAAGCGCGGGCAGCGTGCCGATGGTTCTGTTCCAGCAGGAAGGCAGAATTTTTCAAGTCCCGCTCGATCAGTGGAAACCCATTTACGATCAGTTCGCCGAACAGTGCCGCACCGAACATGATGAAGTGATTGCGCTCGGCGGCCTGCACATTCTAGGCACAGAACGCCACGAGGCTCGGCGCATTGACAATCAATTGCGCGGACGCGCGGGACGCCAGGGCGATCCCGGCTCCTCGCGTTTTTTCCTCTCGCTCGAAGACGATTTGCTGCGCATTTTCGGCGGCGAACGCATGCAGCGCTTCATGTACATGCTGGGCATGAAGGAAGGCGTCCCGCTCGAGTCGCGCATGTTGTCGAAGAAAATCGAAAACGCGCAGAAAACCGTCGAAGCGCAGAACTTCGAAGCCCGCAAGCATTTGCTCGAATACGACGACGTAATGAACAAGCAGCGCGAAACGATTTATTCGATTCGCCGCGATGTGCTCGAAGGAAAAGATCAGAAGGAAGACATTCTCGCGCTCACGGAAGATTTGATGAATGAACTGCTGGATGAATTTTGTCCGCGCGAGCAGCACGCCGATCAATGGAACGTGCAGCAGCTTTCCGTCGAAGTGCTGAATCAATTCGGGCTGGACATGAAGACCGCGGGAATTGACCCGCTGCAGATGAATCACGACCAGTTGCTCGATACGCTCATTGAAAAAGCCAAAGCGCGCTATGAAGACAAGGAAAAGCAGTTTGGCCCGCAGATGCTGCGCTGGCTGGAGCGGCACATCACGCTCGATATTGTGGACGCGCAGTGGAAAGACCACTTGCTCACTCTCGACCATTTGAAGGAGGGCATTGGCCTGCGCGGCTATGGGCAAGTGGATCCGCTGGTCGAGTTCAAGAAAGAGGGATTCAAACTTTTCGAAGACATGATGGGGCGTATTGATACGGAAACTATTCGGTTCCTGTACTTGATGCAACCGGCACGTCCCGAAGAAGAAGCCAAACAGATTGAGCGCCGCCAGCGCCGCGCGCAACAGGATTTGCAGTTCCAGACTGGCCGCGAAAAAGCGGAAGCGCCCAAGCAAGTCCGCACCGGCGCGAAAGTTGGGCGCAACGATACATGCCCCTGTGGCTCCGGCAAGAAGTACAAAAAATGCTGCGGCCGCGCGGCATAGAATCAGCCGCCGCCGGCGAACAGTGTTATAGCGGAGATGCCCATGTCGCACAGATTCACCGTGATTTTTGAAAAGGAAGAAGAGGGCGGCTATCACGTTTTCTGCCCCACTTTGCGGGGCTGCCACACGCAATCGGAAACAGTCGAAGAGGGCA
>DASUAV010000252.1:0-14686 GCA_035763605.1 Candidatus Acidiferrales bacterium | reverse complement strand
CTGCCGCAAACGCTATCTGCAACAGTCGGCATGACTTACGGGGTGTACCTGACTGTTCTCCACCCTGTCCGTGCGGCTGTCCCTCAGAACAAATAACCCTTTCGCAGCGGCCCCTGTACCCCGCACTCAGAACAGCTCGCCGTTCCTGTATTCTCAGCCTATATGCTGCTGCTCTTTTACACTCTCGTTCTCCAGCAGATCGCCCAGGGCTTCCTCTCCCTCTGGAGCGGCTGGAAATGGTTGGGCATGGTGCGCGACCGCCTGGCCACCTATTCGGGATTCTACGCCCCGCGCGTCGCGCTGATCTGTCCGTGCAAAGGCGACGAGCCCGGCCTCGAAGGCAATCTCACCGCGCTGCTGCACTTCGACTACGCCAATTACGAAGTTTTTTTCGTCCTCGCCAGCGCGCTCGATCCCGCGCGACCCGTCATCGACCGCGTCTGCTCGTCAAAACAAAAAACCACTCACGTCATCGTCGCCGGCGCCCCCAAAGGCCGCGGAGAAAAAGTCAATAACCTGCGCACCGCCGTGCAGGAAATCGGCGACCCTTTCGAAGTTTTCGTTTTTGTGGATTCCGATTCGCGCCTCGGACGCGGCTGGCTCGCTCACATGGTTGCGCCTCTCGCCGATCCAAGAGTCGGCGCCGCTTCCACCTATCGCTGGTTTTTCCCGAATAAGGGCGGATTCGCGAGCAACGTGCTCTCTGCCTGGAATGCCGCCATTGTCACCCAGATGGGCGAGAACGGGCGCAACTTCTGCTGGGGCGGCGGGACTTCCATCCGCCGCGAAACATTTCACCGCGCTCAGGTACTCGAAGCGTGGGAAGGCGCCGTTAGCGACGATTGGGCGCTCACTGCCGCTCTCGAACGCGCCGGAATGCCCATTCTATTCGTTCCGGAATGCCTCGCGCCCACCATCAGCGACGCTGATTTCGAGCAGCTCCTCGAATTCACCAACCGCCAGCTTATCCTGACCCGCGTCTATTCTCCGCGCCGCTGGGCTGTCGCTGCTCTCGCGCATCTGTCCTATTGCGTCACGCTCGGATTCGCCGCTTTCGCCATTATTGACCGCATATTTACGGGAGATTCGTGGGCAGGAATGCTGCTGCTCGCGCTGCTAATCGTTTTGCTCGCTGCCGTGAAAGGCGCGCTGCGCGCCGTCGCTGTGCAGGACATTCTCCGGGAATGGCGCGCCAAAACAGAATCGCTCAGTTGGGTCTGGATTGCCTTTGCGCCGCTCGTTCCCGCGCTCTTCCTGTGGAACTTCATCATCTCCGCATTCGAGCGCCGTATCCGCTGGCGCGGCGTCAAATACGAACTCGTCTCCGCCACCCAAACCCGCGTCCTCTCCCATTAACCGCTCGTTTTCGCATTGCGCGCCATCAACTGCCGCTCGATTCGAAATGTGTTGCAGCCTGCCGTCGTCGAATTGACCAGTACATAATCCACTTCTCCGCGCACAAAAATCGTCTCGAGCGCTTTCTCCATTGCCCCGTCATTTACGTATTCTCTCGCCACGAGATGACGGCCGGCTGAATACCCTTCCAGAGTTCGCGGACTGCCGCGAAGCTCGTCCGGAAACTCAGCACTCTCCGGATAACGCTCGCACGGCTCGGCATGAATGTAGATCGGCCCCGGCAAAGGCAGCGGCTCGACGCCTGAGAACCGATCATATGTGAACAGAATTCGGCGTTCGCCGGCAGCGATCAGGCGCAAGCAGTGGCGGCAAGGAGCGGATTCAGCTCCTACCTCCACGTACGCAACGTGACCGTAGACTGGATCCCTCAGCGTGGCGCGAACCGACTCCGCCACTGCCGTGGGAATTGCAACGATGCGAATAGGCAGCATGGCTCTTTTCTCCTTCTGGATTCCGAGCCTGCAAAGGCTCGCTGCCAGAAATAATGAGACACCATGCTCGGGTTTTCTATCCGATTCTCGCGCTCAAATTCGAGGCGACATCGTTCTTTTCTAACCTCTAACATCTAACCTCGAACCTCCAGTTTCCAGCTCAGTGTGCGTATTTAGAATAATTCGGGAACGGCGGCACCTTCGGCTTCGGCAGCGGATTTTTCCTCAGCTCATCCATTGCTACCGAAATCGCCTTTTCCAACTGCACGTCGTTCCCTTCGCGCCACGCCTTCGGATCCAAAATGATCGGCACATCGGGCGGCACGCCGTGATTCTCCACGTCCCATGTGCCGTTGGGATTGAAGAACGCCACGCGCGGCGCGGTCACGAATCCGCCGTCAATCAGCGGCGGATACCCGTAAATTCCCACCAGCCCGCCCCACGTTTTTTCCCCAATCGTCGGCCCCACTCCCACGTGCTTGAACGCCCACGGCATCCAATCGCCGCCCGAGCCGGAAAATTGATTGGTGATCATCACTTTCGGCCCGAAAATCGCGTCCAGCGGCGAAGTGAAAATCTCCCCCTGACGCGTGTACCAGTAGCTTGTGAGCTTCCGCTGCATGATTTCGATGATGTAGTTCGCGATCTGCCCGCCGGTGTTGAACCGCTCGTCCATCACCGCGCCGTCGCGTCCCACCTGCGCCATGTAGTAGCGGTTGAAATTCGTGAACCCGCCGCCCGCGGTGTTCGGCAGATAGACGTACGCCAGTTTCCCGCCGCTCTCTTTCGTAACCACTTCCCAGTTGTGATAGGTCCATGCGCGATGCCGCAAATTCAATTCATTCGCAACCGGCACCACCGTGACCTCGCGCGAACCGCTCCCGTCCGCGTTCGGCCCTACCTTCAACATCACCTGCTTCCCCGCCTTATCCAAAAAGAAGCTGTAGATGTTGTCCGTGCCGTGCAGTTCGCGCCCATCCACCGCGAGAATGTATTCGCCCGCGGTGACGTTCACGCCCGGCTGCGTCAGCGGCGCTTCCAGGCCAGGATTCCAATTCTCGCCCTGATACACTTTCGCGATCTGGTACCGATCGTTCGCCACGCGGTAATCCGCTCCGAGCAATCCCACGCTCACCCGCGGCACCGTCGGAATCGAACCACCGCCCACGAACATGTGCCCCACGTTCAAATCTCCGAGCATCTGGTTGAACAGGAAATTCTCATCCTCCCGGCTCGCCAGCCCCGGCAAATACTTCGCGTACTCCGCCTCCGTCTTCGCCAGGTTCAGCCCATGCCAGTGCGGGTCGTAGAAAAAGTCGCGCTCGATGCGCCATATCTCGTGATACATCTGCTTCCATTCCGCGCGCGGATCCACCCACACTTTCATGTCCGCCATGTTCAACATGCCTTCGCCCGGCTTCACCGGCGCTGCCGTAGCCGCGATGCCCCAGTGGCCTGCCTGCTGATACAGCGCCTTTTCTCCGTTGAACGACACATCAAACGACTCGATCCCGCCAATGAAAGGCGTCGCCTTCTTCGACTTGAAATCGAATTTCATCACTGTCGCCGCCGGCGGTCCGAAACCTCCGTCCTCTCCCGCCGGAACCGCCATCAGGAAGAGTTCTCCCGTTTTCCCGGCAAACAGCCCAACGTAGTTCTCCTGCTGCACCGGCAGCGACAGAATCCGCTGGCTGATGTTCTCGAAATCAATCGTGACCTTCGGCGCCTCCGGCTTCTTCGCGGCCTCTTCCTTTTTCGCGTTCTCGCCCGCGACTGCCGCCTTCTGCTCGGGAGCTACTTTCTCTTCATCGCTCTCCGGTGCCAGCGGTGATTTCTCCGCTTTTGACAGCACCAGCACGTACACGCCCCGCGTTACGTCATGCCCTTCGCTCGACATATCCAGCCAGCCCGTTGTCGGCCCCGAATTTGTGCTCGCCGTGAAGTACAAATAGTTTCCGTTCTTATCCCACACTGCGTAGCGCGCATCGCTCAAACCATCCGTCACCTGCGTGCTCTTGCCCGTTTCCAGCGAATACACGAACACCGCGTGCATGTGATTTCCAATCAGTTTCGTGTACGCGATCCATTCGCTGTCCGGCGACCACGATGGATCCATAGTCAGCTCCGGCGTCTCGAACATGTCTTGGTCAATCCTCACCGGCGTGCCCTTCGACAAATCCACGTACCACACGCTCAGCCGCTTATCCGTGTACGCGATCTTCTTGCTGTCCGGCGACCACATCGGGTTGTAAAAATACGACGGCGGATTTCCCAAATCGATTTTCTTCACCGTCCCCATGCCGTCTTGATTCTTGATGTGCAGCGCGTACTCTCCTGACTCATCCGAAAAATATGCGATGGATTTTCCGTCCGGCGACCACGACGGCGTGCGATCCGCCACGCCCGGCGTGTTCGTGATGTTGCGGACATTTCCATGCTCCGCGGGAACCGTCAGCACTTCTCCATGCGCCTCGAACACGGCGCGCGCCCCCGTGGGCGAAATTCCCGCCGAAAGAATGCTCTTTTCCACGCTGTCGAAATGCGGCATCACCTGCGGAAAATCGCCGGCCACATGAATCGCCACCGGATGCTCGCGATGCGTGGCTGTGTCGTAAACGTGAATCGCGCCAAATTGCGAATAGATAATTCCGCCCGGCCCGGCCGACGCTTCTTTGATCGGCAGCCCGTCGTTCGCCACCGCTTCCGTCACTTTCTTCGTCGCCGTGTCGTATTCGTCGAGTGTGAAATCGCCTTTCTCATCCGACAAAAAGTAAATTTTATTCCCTACCCACATGGGATCGAATTCGTTCCAGTCGCCGCGCGGAATCTCCTCGTAGCTAGAATCCGACAGCTTGGCCACCCAGATTTTCGATTCCGTTCCGCCGCGATAGTGCGACCATGTGCCCCACGGAAAAGCCACCGGCCGGTAGGCAATCTCCGTGCCGTCCGGCGAATACGATCCTTCGAAGGCCAGCGGGAACGGCAGCATCTGCGGCAATCCGCCGTTCACCGACACCGTATACAGATTCCCCACGCCGCTCGCGAACGAATCGCGCGATGACGCAAACAGCACGCTTTTCCCGTCGCGCGTCCAGCCCATCACTTCATCCGGCGCGGAATGGTACGTCAGCCGCTTGGGCACGCCTCCGTCCGCCGGCACCACGTACACATCCGGATTGCCGCCGTAATCGCCGGTGAAAGCCACCCATTTGCCGTCGGGAGAAAAATGCGGATCCGATTGAATTCCGACGCCGGTGGTAAGCCGAATCGCGTCGCCGCCCTTCCGGCTAACGCTCCACAGCTCTCCGCCGTAGACGAACACAATCTGCGTCTCATTCATCGTCGGCTGCTGCAATAGCAGCGGCCCCGGCTCGTCCTGCGCATAACAGAATCCCGCCAGCAACAAAAACATCACACCTAGAATGGCTTTCTTCATTCGCTGCTCTCCTTTGCCGAACTCAACTTCTCCAATACGCAATTCCGCGCGCAAAAGTTTCCGCGCACAGCATTCCATTCGCCCGCTCAGGGAAGAGACACACCCGCACGCTAAAACTGAAACATTTGGTTCGCGAGTATACTCCCGCCAATTTGCCGCTGTCTATTCAGAAGAAAGTGCGCGTGGGTCGGTTAATTTTTCTCCGTCGCGAGATCAGAATGCGAAATTTTAATTGAACCATTGCTGAAAATTGCCGCGCAGCTCCGTTGAACTCTCCGCCGCTTTCATAAATTACCCGTGCTAATCTGCCCGATGCGATTCTTCCAAGCAAAAAAGAACCTTGGAGCTGACTAAGCCGGACGTTGGAAGAATATCCAGTTCAACGCGATATACTAATGTGAACGCGCTCTCGATCTGCGCAGGGCGGAACCAACGTGCCATTAAGCCTCACAAAAAATAAAACAAGCCGGCCGCGAACCCGTCGTGACCACATTCAGCCGCAGTGGACGCTTCGTCGCGCCTCTGGACTTCAAATTCTTGAAGCTCCACCGCTCAAAAAATTACGCTGGCTGATCCACGGCTTCAGCACGCGTCCCGGCGGCGTAAGCGTCCTTCCTTCGCCCGCGCCGCATGCGCATCAATCACGCGCAGAAAATGTCTTGAACCTTGGGCTAACGGCTTGGGATTCCCGCCCTAACGTGGATAAAAATCGTGTGCGTCTTCTCGCAGCCCTCGGCGCGCGCAAAATGCAGCTTGTCACCTTGCGCCAAATCCATTCGGACATCGTGCACGTCGTCTCAACGCCGCCGCAGACAGTTCTGCAGGGCGACGCTCTCATCACCGCTACTCCCTGCCTGCTTCTCGCCATCCAAACCGCCGATTGCATTCCGATTCTGCTCGCCGATCCCGGCCACCGCGCCGTCGCCGCCATTCACGCTGGATGGCGCGGCACGCTCGCGCGCATCGCCGCAAAAACAGTTGGCCGCATGCAAATGGAATTCTCCACACGCCCCAAAGACCTCATCGCCGTCATCGGCCCGGGCATCAGCCAGTGCTGCTACCAAGTCGGTCCCGATGTTGTCAAGAACTTCGCCGCGAAATTTTCGAATGCGCGCGACTGGTTCGAGGGCCCCTTCGATCAGCTCGCATCCGGCGAAGGTCCCAATCCGCTTCCGTGGCTCACCATGATGCCGCCGGGCCACCAGCCTCCGCCGCCCCGGTGTATGCTCGATCTCAAAGCAGCAAACTCCGCAATCCTTGCCGAGGCTGGCCTTTCCGCAAAAAACATTTTCGCGACCGACCTCTGCACGTCCTGCCGCACCGACCTTTTCTTCAGCTACCGCCGCGAAAAAAACACCGGCCGCATGTTATCCGTAATTGGAATTCTTTAGTATTGCTGGGCGTTTCGGCGTTCTTTCATTGTGTATTTAGGTCGAAGCCCTTCTGGAACCGTGATGACGAACGAATCGTACTAAACACCGCCCACAAAATCGGTGGTGGCGTTTATCACCGTGGGCTGCTAAGGAGAGACATACTCGGCCTCGTCACTTCCGTTTTATTGCACACGGTTGTTGGATTAGAAGACATCGCGGGAACCAATGGCGGATTGTTCCTGGCGGCGCGACGCCGTGGTAGGCTTTGAAACTCGTTCAAAATGACTGCTGACGGAACGGCATCGAGACTTCTGCGGAATAACGAACGAACCTTTCGCGCTTTGACCTTGGCGCTAGCGAGCGCTGTACTAATGCCAGGAATTCTAAATGCCAAACCGCAGAATCAGACCCGCACGGTGATTCAGACAAAAACCGGGGAGGTGACGCTGGAAGCGGATACCCAGCGCGAGTCCGGGAAAATCTTTTATGCGGATGGGCATGTCGACATCATTTACGGCGAAGCTCGGCTGCGCGCCGATCACCTGGAATATAACGAGACAACCAAAGAAGCTAATGCGCGCGGGAATGTGCAATTCGACCGCGGAAACCAGCACATGGAAGCGGACGAGGCGACTTACAATTTCGCAACAGACAAGGGAGACTTCCAGAAAGTGCGCGGAACGGTGAAGGCGGAGCACTTCGCTAACCCGAATGTGCTGGTGAGTCCCAATCCTCTCACCTTTTCCGCGGAGAGCGTCAGGCGCATAGACCAAAATACGGTAAACGTCCGCCACGCGTGGGTCACCGTTTGCCGCCCAGACCGCCCTGTATGGAAGTTCTACGCGCCGACGGCGACCATTCATATGCAAAAATCGGTGCGGCTGGAGAACGCGACCTTTCGTCTTTTCTATGTCCCAATTATTTATTTGCCGCGCGCGTCGTTGCCCGCGGGGCAAAAGCTGCGGCAATCGGGATTCTTGGTGCCGGCAGTTACGAAATCAACGACCAAAGGCTACGTGTTGGGCGATTCCTTTTACTGGGCGCCGACGGATTGGATGGACGCCACAGTCGGCGCGCAATATCTGAGCAAGCGCGGTTCGAGCGAGAGCGGCGAACTGCGCATGAAGCCCTGGGAGAACGCGACCTTTAGCGTGAATTATTTTGGCGTGATTGATCGCGGGATTCGCGGGCCGGGCGGCACGCTGACCAAACAGGGAGGCCACGAAGACCATCTGTTTTTCGACGCGCTCTTTCCGCGGGGGTGGCGCGGCGTGGCGGACCTGGACCAGTTGTCGTCGTTAACGTTCCGTCTTGCGTTTGCGGAGACCTTCGCGCAGGCCGTAAATTCCGAAGTGCGCAATACCGCATTCTTCACGAAAGACAGTGACGGATTCAGCCTGTCGCTCGCCAGCCTGAGCTACAAAAATTTCCTCAGCGCTTCGCCGGACACAGCGATTGTTCTGCGCACCGCGCCGGAGATTCGCGCCAGTTCGGTGGACCGCGCTCCGTGGAAGAAATTGCCCATCTATTTCGGATTCGACGCGTTCGCGGATGCCGTGCATCGGGAAACGAACGTTCCGCCGGAATTCAGCACCCCTTCGTTCGTGTCACGAATGGAATTCGCGCCGAACGTCACCATGCCGCTGCACGTTGGTCCGTGGCTGGCCGTTACTCCCTCATTCACGCTGCGTTCAACGAGGTATGGCGGGCAGTTGCAAAACGGAATTTTCGCGCATGACGCCTTCGTGCGAACAACCGAGGAATTTTCGCTGGATATTCGGCCACCGACAATTGAGCGCGACTGGAGCAGCGGAAATTCGAAATGGATGCATGCCGTTGAGCCGCAGCTTGTCTATCACTACACGAACGGGGTGAACGATTTTTCCCGATTTTTGCTCTTTGACGAGGATGACACGCTCACCGACACAAATGATGTCCAATATGGATTCACTCAGAGGCTTTTTCGGCGCAGCGGTGACGCGGATTCGCGTGAAATCGCAAGCTGGAGCCTCTCGCAAAAGTATTACTTTGATTCGACGTTTGGAGGAGCGCTCATTCCCGGGGAGCGAAACGTTTTTCAGGCGCTCGATTCAGTGACGCCGTTCGCGTTCGCCGATAGCGAGCATGAACTGTCGCCGCTGATCAGCGACTTGCGAATTGAGCCGGCGGGACGTTTCGATTCGGAGTTTCGCGTGGATTATGATGCGGAACGCGCGCGGATTACGGCCATCGGCGAACTGGTGAAGATCCGGCCGTACAAGGGCAGTTTCGCGACACTGGCGCACTTTTCCACACTGAATATCCCGCCAATTTCTCCAGCGAATCCTCCGGTTTTCGAACCTTACTCGAATCAGATTCGCGCCGTGGTGGGCTACGGAGATCCAGTCCGCAAAGGATGGAACGGCGAATTTGGCGTGAGTTACGACATCAGCCAGCAGCTTTTTCAAAATCAGTTGGCGGAGTTTTCGTACAACGGCTCATGCTGCGGATTCGGGTTCGAATACCGCAGGCTAAGCCTGGGACAGGTGCGAAACGAAAACCAATTTGGTTTGGTGCTGCGCATTGCGAATATCGCTTCATTCGGAAACGTACGGCGGCAGGAAAGCATTTTCTGAACTGAGTTATCGATGCGGGCAGATCCGAAGAACGAAACCGCTCACTGGACGATTGCGGAAGCCGCCGCGCAAATGCGGAAGAGAAAAATCTCGTCCGTCGAGCTGACCCAAGCGGCGCTCGCGCAGATCGAGAGCGTGAATCCGAAATTGAATGCATTCATTACCGTGACGGCAGAGCGGGCTTTGCAAGACGCGCGCAAGGCCGACCGCGAAATGAGTCGTGGAAAATTTCGCGGATTGCTACACGGAATTCCTTTGACCCTCAAAGATAACATTTACACGCGCGACGTTCGTACGACCGCTGGGTCGAAAATTCTGCGCGATTTTGTGCCAAGTGTGGATGCGCGCGTCGCGGAGAAACTTTCAGACGCAGGCGTGGTGTTGCTGGGCAAGACCAATCTGCACGAATTCGCGTACGGAATCACGACGGAGAACCCTCATTACGGCCCGGCGCGAAATCCGTGGAACACCGAGTGCATCCCAGGCGGCTCGAGCGGCGGCTCGGCGGCAGCGCTCGCAGCGGGAATCGGATTTGCTTCGATTGGCACAGATACGGGTGGATCCATTCGCATTCCGGCAGCGCTTTGCGGGATTGTGGGGCTGAAGCCGACGTTCGGGTTCGTAAGCTGCGAAGGCGTGATACCCCTGGCTGTGACCCTCGATCACGCCGGGCCCCTTGCGCGGAGCGTAGATGATGCTGCCATCGTTCTGGACGCCATTTGCGAATGCGACGCTAAAATGCGGAATTTTCACAACGAACTTATGGCTGTCCGCAAACGGAAGAAAGGGACTGGCGGAAAACTGCGCTTGGGCTGGCCGCGTCAGTATTTCTTTGAACGAGTTGACACCGAGGTGAAATCGGCTCTGGGAAAGGCAGCCCAGGAATTCGAAGCAATGGGCGCGCGCGTGGAAGAAGTATCTCTGCCGCATATAAACGATTCGATCGAGCCGAGCACGCACATCGCGCTGGCCGAAGCGCTTGAATATCACCAGCGAGAGGGATTTTATCCAGCGCGCGCGAATGAATACGGAGAAGATGTTCGCAAGCGGCTGGAAATGGGCAGCGCAGTTCGCGCGGTGGATTACCTGAAGGCGCAATGGATGCGCGAGCAGGTACGAGAGGATTTTCGCCGCGCATTTCAAAGCGTGGACGCGATTCTGGCCCCTACAACGCCAATTCCAGCGCCAAAAATCGGGCAGGGGAGCGCAATCATTGCGGGCGAATCGCAGTCCGTGCGCGGCGCGCTGGTACGAATGAATCGGCCCGCGAATTTCACGGGATTTCCGGTGATTTCGGTTCCTTGCGGATTTACGCGAAGCGGGTTGCCCATTGGCATGGCCTTGCATGGCCCGCAGTGGGGCGAGTCGAAGCTATTGCAGATTGCATTCGCGTATGAACAGCGCACAGAATGGCGTTTGCGGCGCCCACAATGAACCGCCCGAGTCGGAATGCACATCCAATAAGGAAAAGGAAAGCGTAGGACATAGAGATGGGAAGCGTAACTGTATTCGCAGCGGTGCTGGCGGGCCTGGTCTCGTTTCTGTCGCCGTGCGTTTTGCCGCTCGTGCCGGGATATGTCTCCATGCTTTCGGGCGTGGGTGTGGACCAATTGCAAAGCGGCGAAGGGGCGCGAGGCGGCCTGCTGACGTCGGCATTGGCGTTCGTGATTGGATTTTCAGTAGTGTTCATCAGCTTTGGGGCCTCCGCGAGCGCCGTAGGAACGTTCCTGCAAAGCCATCGCAGCATGCTGGCGCCGCTTGCTGGAGGATTGATTCTTCTCTTTGGGCTGCACCTGATTGGATGGCTGGTAAAAATCACGGTGCGCGTTGGGCTGGTGATCGGCGGTGCACTTCTCGCCGCGGGAATTGTGATGTTCTTTGTCGCGCCTGACGGATACGGCGATTTTCGGCCGATACACTTGGTGGCGCTTTCGTTGATCTTTCTTCTCGGGCCGGCGCTGACGCGCTGGCTGAATCGCGACGTGCACTTCCGGAATTTGGGCGGACAGCCGGGGATCGCCAGCGGATTTCTGATGGGTTTTGCGTTTGCATTTGGATGGACGCCCTGCATCGGGCCGATTCTTGCCACGGTGCTGACTCTTGCGGCGACGCAAGGAACAGTCGCGCGCGGCATACTTCTGCTGACCGCGTACTCGGCGGGTTTGGCCATTCCGTTTCTGCTGACGGCAATCGGCATAGGTCAATTCTTGAAATTCTACAAACGCTTTCGCCGTCACATCCACTGGGTCGAGGTGTTCAGCGGCGTGCTACTGCTTGGCGTTGGCGCGCTGATTTTTGTGAACCGGCTGACATGGCTTTCGGGTAAACTGACATTTCTGAATCGTTTTTCGCTGTAAGGAAGGAATGATGAGCAGGCAGAAGATTTCGTGGTACGCGATGGCAGCATTGGCTGTCGCCTTGGGGTTTTCGTTCACCGGATGCAAGCAGAGCGCTTCGACTGGCGCGAGCGGCAACGCCGATGCGGCGTCGGCGAATGCGGGAAAGCCCAACGAGCCGAACGTGACCTTTCCGGAGTTGCAGGGCGGGAATTTGCAACTGGCGAGCCTGAAGGGAAAAGTTGTGCTGGTGAACTTCTGGGCCACCTGGTGCGATCCCTGCCGGGAAGAAATTCCGTGGATGATCGGATTCGAGAACAAATACAAAAATCAAGGCTTCACGATTTTGGGCGTGGCTATGGACACCGAGGGTAAAAAGGTGGTCGAGCCCTTCGTGCAGAACACACAATTCAAAGTAGGCGATTCGCAGGAGAAGATGAGCTATCCAATCCTGATCGGGAATCCAGACCTCGCGGAAAAATTCGGCGGTCTGATCGGATTGCCAACCAGCGTGCTGATTTCGCGGGACGGAAAAATCGTGAAGCGGTTCATCGGCCTGGTCGATAGGGACGAGCTGCAGCAGGAGATCGAGAAGCAATTGCAATTGAAAGCTGAGACTCAAACGCAAGCGAATGCGCGTTCCTAGCATTTGCGCGGGGCGGCGAAGGATTCGACTTCCATTCGAGTGGGCATAATGGACGAACGAGAATTCCAGAAAAAATCCGAAGAGGCGCTGGAGAGTCTGCGCAAACGGCTGACCGAGCTCGGCGACGAGCATGATTTCGAAGTGGAAGGCGGTACCGGAAAACTGGAAATTTTGTTCGAGGATGCAGACGAAACGCGTTTTGTGATCAGCCCGAATTCGCCTGTGCGGCAGATTTGGATTTCGGCTCTGACGACGAGTTTCAAACTGGGATGGTCGGATGCGGCGCAGGCATTCGTGCTGGAAAAGACAGGCGAAACGCTGGCGCAGGCGATGAGCCGGATTTTGAGCCAGCAGTTGCAGACAACCGTGAGCGTTTGAGATGCGAATGCCAATGATAAAAGGGAATGTGAGTCTTGCGTGTTGCGCACTGAGCGCGTTTTGCGGGGCATTGATTTGCGCCGCAATGTTTCTTGCGCAGATCGCGGGTGCGCAAGAGTTGCCGGCTCCGTCCAAGATCGCGACGCCGACGGCACATGTTTTACCGGCAACAGTGATGCGCGGAGGGACCTTCGAAGTGACGCTGGATGTGGGAATCATGGCGGGATTTCACATGAACGCGCATAAGCCATCAGAGGATTATTTGATTCCGACGACGCTGACTGCGAAAATGCCCGCGGGATTCAAAGAATTGGGGACAGCGTATCCGCCGGGAGTTGCGAAGAAATTATCGTTCATGGATAAGCCGCTGCTCGTTTACACGGAAAAGTTCACTGTGCACGCGAAGATCACGGCGGAAACCAACGCGCCGCTCGGCAACGTGAAGCTGCCGTTCATACTTCAATATCAGGCGTGCAACGACGCGGTTTGCCTGCCGCCAGTGAAGATTCCGGTAGATGCGACAATTGATGTCGTGCCGGGAAGCAGCAAAAAATAATTAACCGCAAAGCTCAGCGACAGTATCGCTGAATGAACCGCCCGCCACCGGGAACAAACCTGCGATCAGAACAGCGCGAAAAAATTGTAAAGAAATCCAGTTGACAGAAAACAGACGAACTGTATACTTCCGTTGCTGCCAACCGGCAGCGCTTATCCAGAGTGGCCGAGGGGACAGGCCCGACGAAGCCACAGCAACCTGGTCCGAGAACCAAGGTGCTAATTCCTGCCCGATGGGGAAGATAAGATCCTCGGCTGATCGAAATCCGATCTACTGAAGATTCCGACCCCAACTGAATCTATGCGCGCTTGAGCAACGGTTAACCCGTTGGTCGTTTGCGGCGCGGCATACGCGGAGCGTATCTGCATGAAGCCCTGTCTTCATGCGGCGCTCGGCGGAACGCGGATTTCTCTGGAAAGCGCGAGGCTCGATTTGCGCAGCCCGGAGGAAACTGTGCGGGCGAGCGAAGTTGAATGCGAATCGGATTCACTAGCCGTAATCAAATTAGGCGGATCGATTCTTAGAACTCCTGCCTCATACCAGCGTGCCGCAGATTTCATTGCGCAGCGGCTGGCTGCAAATTCCAGGGAAAGATTAGTGGCAGTCGTCTCCGCGCAGAACGGAGAAACGGACGCGCTGTTGCGCGAGGCGCTGAGCATATCCGCCGAGCCGGACGATGCCGCTCTCGATCTGCTGTGGTCCACGGGAGAATTGCGCTCGGTTGCGCGGCTTTGTTTGCACCTGCAAGCGAAAGGCATGCGCGCGGCAGCGTTCGACGTCCGGCAAACCGGACTGCGCATCGCAAAACGAGGCGCGGGAGTTCTGGACGCGGAATTCGATTCGTCGGAGATCCGCAAGGTACTGCGGCTTTGCCGGGCTGTGGTTGTGCCGGGATTCGTGGCGACCGATGCTGCCGGAAAAACCGTGACTCTCGGGCGCGGCGGCTCCGATTTGACGGCGGTAACCATTGCTGCCGGGCTGCGGGCCTCTCTATGCGAATTGATCAAGGACGTACCCGGATACTTCTCGGCTGACCCGCGCCGCTATTCGGACGCGAAACATTTATCCAGGCTTTCGTTCGCCGAGGCGCTGGCTATGGCCGACGAAGGATGTGCTCTCGTCCAGCGCGACGCGCTCGAGGCTGCCGAGCGATGGGACGTGTCGCTCATCGTGCGCAGTCTCGACGAGCACACCGCAGGGACTTTGGTCACACGAGCGCCCTTTTCCGGAATGCCCTGTGTTGGAATTGCGCCGGCAGTAGTAGCTGGCGAACCCAGTGTGTCGTCCCAAACGAATTTCAGAAGAGTTGAATCGGCCCACGAAAATTAAATTCACACGAGGAGAATCAAAATGGAATTTGCCACCAGAGCTATTCACGCAGCGCAGGAATCCGAAGCGCAAACCGGAGCATTGATTGCGCCGATTTTCCAGACTTCCACTTACGAACAGCATGCTCCCGGAGAGCATCGCGGATTCGATTATTCACGCACGAATAATCC
>DASUAV010000251.1:0-3665 GCA_035763605.1 Candidatus Acidiferrales bacterium | reverse complement strand
ATCCAATGCTCTCGTACAAACGAACAGGACGGCAACTGAGCTCCAAGCCGCCGTAAACGGCATCTCCGCAGGCGACTACGTTATCGCCGACGTTTTCACCAATCGCTGGTACACGCAGACTGGCAAAATCCGTCCGGGAGCGCCTGACGGCAATCTGAGCGCCAGAATTTATCTTGCCGGCCAAGGCCGCGAGCAATGCCACCACATCGTACGCGTTCGTTTATTTGATCCCAGCGGCCATCTGCTTGCGACCGCGTTGAACTTCAATGTCGTCCGCGCTGATGTAGACGGCGCCGCGCCCGCTTGCCGTTAAATTCGCCTGCTCCCACTTCACTGCGCGTTTTTCGCCGCTCAATGCACGCCAAATGCCTGGCGCTTGGCCGCGTGCTATTCTTTGTATCTGTATACATGGGCTTATCCTCGTTAGCAGGAGTCACACTGGATTGCGCACTGCTTCGCATCGCTCCGTTGAACTGAAAGCGCTCCTGGATAAGCGCATCGTCATTCTCGATGGCGCCATGGGAACGATGATTCAGGCGCGCAATCTCGCCGAATCCGACTACCGCGGTAGCGAATTAGCCCGCCATCCGCGCGATTTGCGCCTCTGTAACGACGTTTTGAATCTCACGCAACGAGAGATCGTCGCGTCCATTCATCGCCAGTATCTCGAAGCCGGCGCCGACATCATCGAGACCAACACCTTCAATGCCAATGCTATCTCGATGGCGGAATACGGTCTGCAGGATCGCATCTACGACCTAAATAAAGCCGCCGCCCAAATCGCGCGCCGCTCCGTCGAAGAATTTCTGCGCGAAAACCCAACATGCGCTCCGCGCTTCGTTGCCGGTTCCATTGGCCCCACCAGCCGCACCGCTTCCATGTCGCAGGATGTAAGCAGTCCCGCCGCTCGCGGCGTCACCTTCGATCAGTTGCGCGCCGCCTACTCCGAGCAAATTCGCGGGCTGATTGACGGTGGCGTGGACACTCTCCTCGTCGAAACGATTTTTGACACGCTCAACGCCAAAGCCGCCCTCTTCGCCGTCGAAGAATGCTTCGACAGACTTGGCGTGCGCCTTCCGATCATGGTCTCCGTCACCATCACCGACCGCAGCGGGCGCACGCTCTCCGGCCAGACTGTCTCGGCGTTCTGGACTTCCATCTCGCACATTGACCTGCTCAGCGTCGGCATCAACTGCGCTCTCGGCGCAAAGCAGATGCGCCCCTATATCGAAGAGCTTTCCAAAATCGCGCCTATTTACATCAGCTGCTACCCGAATGCCGGATTGCCGAACGCATTTGGCGGATTCGACGAAACGCCGGAAAAAATGTCCGCCGATCTTCGCGATTTTGCTTCGAGCGGCTGGCTGAATATCGTCGGCGGCTGCTGCGGCTCAACGCCTGCGCACATTCGCGCCATCTCCGCGGCCGTAAAAGGCCTCCAGCCGCATGAGCTTTCGAATCCGGAGCCGTACTCGCGCTTCAGCGGCCTCGAGCCGCTGGTCATTCGGCCCGACACGAATTTCGTCAACATCGGCGAGCGCACCAACGTCACCGGATCGCCCAAATTTTCCAAACTGATTCTCGAGGACAAATTCGAAGACGCCGTGGCCATTGCCCGCCAGCAGGTCGAAGGCGGCGCGCAAATCATAGATATCAACATGGACGAGGCCATGCTCGATTCCGAGCAGGCCATGACCACTTTTCTTCATCACATCGCCTCCGAACCCGATGTCGCTCGCGTGCCTATCATGCTCGACAGCTCCAAATGGAGCGTGATCGAAGCGGGTTTGAAATGCATTCAGGGCAAAGGCATCGTCAATTCCATCAGCCTCAAAGAAGGCGAAACGATCTTCAAAGATCGCGCACGCCTGATTCGCCGCTATGGTGCCGGCATGGTCGTAATGGCCTTTGATGAAAAAGGCCAGGCCGATACCATCGAGCGCAAATTCGAAATTTGCGGTCGCTCTTACAAACTTCTTACCGAGGAAGTCGGCGTCCCGCCTGAGGACATCATTTTCGATCCCAACATCCTCACCGTCGCCACCGGCATGGAAGAGCATAACAATTACGCCGTGAATTTCATTGAAGCCGCGCGCCAGATCAAAGCCAAATTCCCGCGCGTCAAAGTTTCCGGCGGCGTCAGCAACATTTCTTTTTCTTTCCGCGGTAATAACGTCGTCCGCGAAGCCATGCACTCCGCGTTTCTCTATCACGCCATTCGCGCGGGCATGGACATGGGCATTGTCAACGCCGGCCAGCTCGCTATTTACGAGGAAATTCCCAAGGATCTGCTCGAGCTCGTCGAAGACGTTCTCTTGAATCGCCGCGCCGACGCTACCGAGCGCCTTCTCGCTTTCGCCGATTCGGTAAAACGAAAAGGCAGAGCCCCCGCCGAAGAAAGCGCCTGGCGCCGCGCCACTGTCGAAGAGCGTCTCAAACACGCGTTACTGCAAGGCATTGTGGACTACATCGAGGCCGACACCGAAGAAGCCCGCAAAAAATATCGCAAACCCATCGCCGTCATCGAAGGTCCGCTCATGGATGCCATGAACGTCGTCGGCGATCTCTTTGGCTCAGGACGCATGTTTCTGCCGCAAGTGGTCAAAAGCGCGCGCGTCATGAAAAAAGCAGTCGCCTATCTTCAGCCTTTCATGGAAGAGGAAAAGCGCGCCAATGGCGGGGGACAGACCAAGGGCCGAATTCTCTTGGCCACCGTAAAAGGCGATGTTCACGACATTGGCAAAAATATCGTCGGCGTCGTCCTCGGCTGCAACAATTATGAAGTGATCGATCTTGGCGTGATGGTTCCCACTGACAAAATTCTTTCCACAGCCCGCGAACGCCACGCTGACATGATCGGCTTGAGCGGCCTGATCACTCCGTCGCTCGAAGAAATGGCCCACGTCGCCAAGGAAATGCAGCGCGAAAATTTTGAAGTCCCGCTGCTCATCGGCGGCGCCACCACCAGCCGCGTCCACACCGCCGTGAAGATCGCGCCGATGTATCGCCAGCCCGTCATTCATGTGCAGGACGCCTCACGCGCCGTTGGCGTAGTCGGCAGCTTGCTCAGCGATGGCCTGAAAGCGCGCTTCGTTGACGAAAATCGCGCCGAGCAGGAGCGCACGCGCGAAAAACATCGCGGCCCGCAAACGCAGTCGCTCCTCTCTTTCGCCGAAGCTCGCGCCCGCAAACCCATCTTTGACTGGAAATCCTATTCCCCTCCGAAGCCTTCCTTCCTCGGCGTGCGTGCCTGCGCCGTCCCTCTTGCGGAAATTGTCCCGTACATTGACTGGACTCCGTTCTTCCACGCTTGGGAGCTGCGCGGCATCTATCCGCGCATTCTCGATGAGCCCAATGTCGGCCCGAAAGCCAAAGAACTTTTCCACGATGCGCAGCAGTTGCTCTCCCGCATCGTAAACGAAAAACTCCTCGTCGCTCGCGCCGCGTTTGGCTTCTTCCCCGCCAACAGTGTTCTCGAGGACATCGAAATTTATTCCGACGAATCTCGCTCCGGCATCGCCACCGTTTTCCATACTCTGCGCCAGCAAATCTCCAAGCCCGCCGGCGAGTCCGATTACGCGCTCGCCGATTTCATCGCGCCAAAAGACACTGGCGTTCCCGACTATCTTGGCGCCTTCGCCGTAACCGCTGGCCTGCAAATCGAA
>DASUAV010000250.1:0-10064 GCA_035763605.1 Candidatus Acidiferrales bacterium | reverse complement strand
TACCGATGTACAGCAGACCGTCGTTCTACGCCTCTTTGGAGTGCGGCGTCGCGACGCCGCTTTGCCGCGATTTTAATTCCGAAGGTACACGCCTTTGTAGCGCAGCGTTTCGCCTTTTGAAACTCTGCGGCTTTTGAATTTTCCTTGGTTTTGAATTTTGCCGTGGCTTTTGAATTTTGCCGTGACTTTTGAATTTTGCTGCGGCTTTCGACCTTCGCCCTCTTAGCGCGACACCTCGCCCCTTCCGCGAAGATCGTGGCTATTGAACTTAGCTGCGCTATTCGAGCTCGCAGCACATCGCGGCGAAGCGGCGCGCCTCGCCGAATGAGACAGTTTCATCGCAGTACACGATGTGCCGCATTGATGCAGCCTGCGTATGAATCAGGAATGCGCGTGGCAGAGAAAACACAGTCAGATTTTGTGAAGCACGTGCAGCAAATATCCGCCCACGCCCGACTCGAAATCGGTCCAGCCGTGCGCTATCATCGTCGGTGCAAGCGACTTTCGCCACGCGGCCACAATTCCAAACGTCAGTCCCAGCATGGTGATCGTCATCATTTGCGCCCAGCCCTGATACCCGTGTCCCAGCCCGAAAAACACTGCCTGAATCGCCACCGCCGCCCCGATGCTGCCCGTCAGACGCTTGCACTGCTCCTGCAAATAGCCGCGAAAAATAAATTCCTCGCAGAAGCCCGCGGAAATCGCCAGCGCCGTCCACAGCGGAATTTCGACCGCCTCGTGCGGAACGAGTTGCAGCACCACGTTTCTTCCCGCCATCGCATGAGAACGAAAAATCAGCCCGCCCAGCAGGTTCATCACAATCAGTATCACCCATACCAGCGCGGCGATGCCGATGTCGCGGCCTACTTCGTTGAAACTTTTCCATCGCGCATTAATCGCTTCGCGGATTTTTCTGCCGCGCGCCCGCATTCCCAGATACACGTAGCCGAACAAAATCCATTCCTGAATCAACGTACCGGTGTACAGCATCATCCGCGCGTGCGAAGTCAGCTGCGCACCTTTGCCGCTGCTGCCGGACACTCGCCGCCCAAAGAAAAACGACCCTGCGGAAATTCCTGCAACCACCACAATGAACAAAATCGTGTGCCAGAGCGGGGCGATCAGCTTTCGCTCGTTTTGTTCGGGCGAAGATTCGATAGCCGGCAACGCGGACGGCATGGCATCAGCCATTTTATGCTCCTGCGCGGATAAGTTTGCGAAGGGACTTTGACGCTGGGCAAAGCCTAACGTGCCGTGCTGCGCGCGTCAAGTTTGCGGACGCCGAAGGAGAGGCAGCAGTGGTCAGTGAACTCATGCCAGTGTAGCTCATGCCGTCAGGCATGGGTTTTGTGCGGTTGGAATGGTGCGCGCTGCCGAACGACGCGATAGGGTTGAATTGCGAAAAGCCTCAGGTCGGAAGACCCGATTACATTCCTAAACGGCCGGTGCAAATCCTCAGATGCATCGAACATAAGATGCTTCACGTCGGGCCGGCCAATGCAGCCGGCCGGGACGTGAGCTACAAGGACCATTCACCGCTGCTTAAGCACACTTGTGACGCAGGAGCCGCCACACATGTCGCTGGCTGGCGTTTGAGCGGGTCGCGGTTGACGCGTTCAGGAAACGGATTCCTTCGCATCGCCATAGGCATCGCGGACGCGGCCAGTGAAGTCCTGCGCCTTGTCAGACATTTGCTCAGCGACATCCTGCGCGCGCTGCACCCATTTGGAACCCTCTTCCGCCGCGCGTTCCACGCCGCGCCTCACCGCCCGCGATAGATACGCACGAGCGTCCTCGCCTGTTTCCGGCGCGAGCAGCAATCCCAACACTGCGCCTGCCGTCAAACCCAAAGAAAATACGCCGATTTTTGACAATCCTGACATTTTGCTCTCCTCTCGAGTGAGTGAATTTCTGAATCAATCCATGAATTCCGTTTTCGAGCGAAGATCCCCTCGCTCCATTCTTCGCACCCTCACACAAACCGCAACCCGCTTTCCCTGTGCCTCAGGTCCCGTCCCGCACATTCTGCGGGACTGACCCGAGGCCTCTTGTCGTAAACGTAGCTCACGCCTTCAGGCGTGAGGTCTTTGCCCGCCACTGTTCATCACCGTTTTTCTTCATTGCCCCGCCACTCGGTCTCACCGACGATGCGGCGGCGCCCGATCCGGCCCGATGAACTAAATCGGGATCTACAACGGCGTACACCGGAGTCTACGCGGCGGCACGAGGAACCGAATCGCGCCGGACAACGCCCAAAACCGGCCCGAGCACGAACCTCAAAGTATCGGCTGCCTCTTTCCGCCAACTGGTGCGCGCCGCGATTTTTTCTTGTCGGCATCGGCGCGCCGCTGCCATCGCCCATGAACTTACACTAGGGCCTGCTTTCCGTGCTCGCCGGCTTACGAACGCCTTCCCCCTGCTCGCACGCGGCCCGCTTTGCGTTTGTCGGCGTCCGGATCCGCTCCGCGCCGCGCCCGCTCCGCGTCCACATTGGACCGTTCGAGATCGGCATGTTTCGGGCCGGGACGCTCGATGTCAGCGCGCTCAATGTCCGCGCCCGAATCACGTTTTGAGCCGGCACGAACGGCGCGCTCCTCACCGCTCCTCGAAATATCGTCCGCACCGGTCTCCTCGAGAATTTCGCGCGCCCGCTGCACTTGGCCGGATGTGTCGCAATGCACCGCCAGCAAAATTCCGCCGCGCTGAATGCGTCCTTCATATTTTTTCGCCTCGAACTCCGGGATGCCCATTCCGATGAGCGCGCCGGTGAATCCGCCGACAACGCCGCCCGCGCCGATTCCGGCGAGCGCCGCTACGAGCGGACCTGCGGCGAGCAGCGGCCCGATTCCCGGAATAGCCAGCGCGCCAATGCCGGCAAGCGCTCCGAGCGCGCCTCCAATCACCGCACCAGTGCTCGCGCCGGCGGTAGCGCCTTCAGGAGCTTTCGTGTTTTTTACCGTGCCCATTTCCGTGATGCGCCCGCCGTGCACCTCTGCGGGATTTTCGTACGCGTCGGTATCGCTCGGCTCATAAATGCTCGACGCGGTGGCGGTTTCGACGAGCGTCGGCTTGCCCAGATTTTCCGGCAGCAGCACGGAAATGTCCCCCGGCGAAAATCCGCCGTGCAAGAGCGTGTCCATCGCCAACTCCGCGCCTTCGCGCGTGGAATAGATTCCGAATACCGCGATCTTTTTGCTGTTGCGCCCGGCCATTGCGTCCTCCTTTATTGCGTTCATTCTGTCGCGTTCATTCTGATGTTGCGTTGATTCTGCGAATCCTCGCTGACCAAAACTGCGGCGCCTGCGTTCGCATCCGCGAGCGCGGTGGATTTCGTGAGCCAGTTTGAATTCGAGCCAGTTGAAGACGAAGAAACTTCGGCAGGATGAGCTTGCGCTGGCCCTGCTTTCCGCGATTCCTCAGGCCACAGTAAAGACGCGTCCTCGCGCGGTCTATACGCCAAACACTTTACCGTGCGATTCGTAAGGTAAGCGCGCTGGGTTGAATGAAAGCGAGCGGTCGTTCAGGATGGCATGAATTCAAAACGCTTCACTAGGTCGGTTTGCAACCGGTACCGAACCAGCTTTAACGATTCCTCGTCACTCGCTTACCTTGAGCGCGTTTCGCGAACCGGTCACTTGGCAAGTGTCGCCGGCTTGCTCGTTCACTTGTCACTCGCCGGCCCTCAGCGCATTTGGCCAACGGTCGCTTGCGATGAATTTCGCGCCGAAGTTTTCCGATTGCTCGTCACTTGTCACTCGTCACTTGTCACTGCCTGCCGCACTGGAGGCTTCGGCGAGCGTCTTCTTGTAATCAGCGGCGAATTTGTCGAGGCCCTTGGTGGTCAGCTCGTGCTGCAAATTGAATTTCTCCCACGGCTGCGAGAGATCCAGTTCTTCATACGGAATCGTCTTGCCCTTCGCGGCGTAATTGAAATTCGCATCGGGCAACGGCGCGCCGCGGCCAGCCCATTCGGTGAGAATTTTCCCAGGCACAGTGGCAAGGTCGCTGTCCAGTTGAATGGCGTAGAGCAGATGCTCGACGCTGCGAATGCTCGCGGAGAGAATCAGCAAGTGTCCATCGCCTTTTTCCAACATCCGTTTCGCATTCTTAATCAAATCCATGCCGTTCTCGCCGATATCATCGAGTCGCCCGACGAACGGCGAAACGTACGCCGGCTCGCGCGTGTCCTTCGTGGCACTGTAAACAGCCGCAACCTGCTGCTGCGAAAAGCACAGCGTCAAATTCACGCGAATGCCCTGCTTCACGGACATCTGCGCCGCGCGCAAACCTTCCGTGGTGCACGGATACTTGATGTACGCGTTGGGAATCCACGTGAACATTTCGTTTCCCTGCGCGAACATTTGCTCCGCCTTGGTCGCGCGGTCGGAAAACACTTCAATGGAAACCCCGGCGCTCCCGACCAGCGGCGAAATTTCGCGGACGATTTTCTTGTACTCGTCCAGCTCTTCGCGTTCGGAAAGTTTGTGTCCGCTCGCGAGCAGCTTTTTAATTTCCGGATTATTGGCGATGAGCGTGGGATTCGTCGTCTGGCCGTCCACGAATCCGAGCCGCTCCTTGATTTTTCGCGTTTCCTGCGGATCGCCGCCGTCTACCAGCAGCCTCGTTCTCGGACGATTCATTTTGGCCTCCTCGCGCGGTGCGTCGTTCACACGCGGCACTTGCCATCACATTCCTTTTCTTAGATTACGCCTTTGCGCAGGCATCCGCCAAGCGTCGCAGACACGCTATGCACTTCTTCGAGACGCGCTTAAAAAAGCGAACAGCGGAAAAGTACGCGGGATAAGAATGCGGGTGCAGTATCGGCGTGAAGGCCCCCGCGACGATTCATTCGTGCCGGCGATGCCGTCTTGAAGACTGGCGCTGCGATTATTCGTAGCGCAGAGCGACCATGGGATCCACGCGCGTGGCGCGGCGCGCCGGAATCCAGCACGCGGCGAACGCCACGATTCCGAGCAGCACAGCCACAGCGACCATCGTCAGCGGATCGTCGGCGTGAACGTCGAACAAGAAAGAATTCAGATAGCGCATTAGTCCGAGCGCCGCGCCGATGCCCACGAACGCGCCCACCGCCGCGAGCGCAATTCCCTGCCACACAATCATCCGCAAAACGTCGCCGCCCTGCGCGCCCAGCGCCATGCGAATGCCGATCTCGCGCGTCCGCCGCGACACTTCGTAGGAAAGCAAGCCGTACAGCCCAATGCACGCGAGCGCCAGCGCCAGCACGCCAAAAAATCCGGAGAGGCGTGCGATGAGGCGCTCCTCAAAAAGCAAGCGATCAATCTGCTGCGATTCCGTGGTCACATTTATGAGCGGAAGGTTGGAGTTCAGATGGGCCACCACTTCGCGCACGGATGGTAGCAGCGCCTGCGGATCCGCGGCTGTGCGCACTTCAAAGGCTGCGCGATTGCCGCGCTGCGGCATGTACATCGTCGGCTCGGTTGCGCTTCGCAGGCTCTCATACTTCGTATCCCGCACCACGCCGACGATTTCATAGCCCGCGAAGGCCGGACCGCGAAAATTCGCCGGACGCGCGCCAAAGCGCACGCCGAGCGGATTCTGCTTGCCCATCAATTTCTCAACAAACGTTTGATTCACGATCACCGGCGTCGGCGCGGCAGCGGCCGGCGCGTCTTCTCCCTGCGGCAGCGGCGTGACAGCATAATCGCTAGTGGTGAAATTCCGTCCGAGAACGAAGGGTATTTGCATAGTGCGGAAAAATTCAGGACCGACTTGCAGCATGTCCGAACTGGCGGCCTCGTCTTGCGGCGTTCCCGGCCAGTGGAACGACACGATCGAGATGTTTCCGCTCAACAGCGGCACCATCGAATAGCTAACTGATGTCACACCCGGAGTGGCCTGCAAGCGCTGCTGCAAGTCACGGTAGAGGCTGTCGATTTCCGCGGCCTTGTATCCGGCAAGCGTGGGGTCGATCGTGAAGAGCACCAGATTGTGGGGATCGAAACCTACATTCACGCTGCGCAGATTCAGCAGCGTGCGCACCAGCAGTCCCGCGCCGACGAGAACGATAATCGCGAGGGCTACTTGCGCCACGACCAACGCATTGCCTGCGCTGAATACTTTTCCGAACTTGCTTCCTCCACCGCGCCCCACGGCGAAGGAACCCGCTTCGCCTTCCTTCAGCGCGGGAGTCAAATCGACACTCAGGCTGCGCAACGCGGGCACGAGGCCGAAGAAAATTCCGGTGAGAACAGAAACGGCAACGGTGAAAAGCAGCACGCGAGTGTCAATTTCCGCTGCGAACCCGAGCGGGCGCGTTTGATTGCTGGAGACGAAGGAAGTAATCACGTGCGCGCCCCAGTACGCAAAAATTATTCCTAGAATGCCGCCGAGCAGGGACATCAGCACGCTTTCCGTGAGCAACTGCCGGACGATTCTCGAACGTCCCGCGCCCAGCGTCAGTCTCACGGCGATTTCTTTCTGACGCGCTGCGGCGCGCGCCAGCATCAGTCCGGCGACGTTGGCGCAGGCAATTAGCAAAATGATCCCCACCGCGAGCATCAGGACGTAAAGCGGATTCGAGTAGCGCGTACGCACACCGGTGAGCGCGCTTTGCGCAGCGAAAAGCGTGATCGCCGGATTCGCATCGGCCGTGGAACCGGATGAAGCCGCATCCGAATTTGCCGTTTCGGCGGGGACGACGGGCGCATTTCCCTTCGCTGAAACGCTGGCGTTTCCCCGCTCTTTCGTTTTCGCCTTTCCGTATTGCGTTGAGCCAAGCGGCGCGTTTCCCGCTCGCGCCCCAGACCTCTCGGCCGAAATTGGGGCGCCGCCGGGTAGTTTTGGCGAAGCTCCTCCCACACCCATTACGAAAACTCGCTGCTGCTTGCCGCTCGTCCCGCCAAACACGGGCGCCGAGCCGTGTAGCGTTTCGTTGCGAAAAAGTCCGCTCACTTCCGCTTGCGCGCGCTGGAGCGGCTCGGCGTTTTTCATTCGCGCGACAGTCACCAGCCACCAAACGGCCGCATCGTTCTGCCGATCGTTCCAAAATTTGGAATTGGTCACCCGCTCCGCGTCGGCCAGCGGGATCCACACGTCGAAATTGCTTCCGGGCGTAAGCCCGGTGAATTTCTGATCCGCGACGCCGACAATTTGAAACGCGATATTGTTTAACTCGATGGTGCGGCCAATCGCGTTGCGCGAGCCGCCGAACGTGCTCTGCCAGTAAGCATAATTCAGCACGGCAACCGGCGCGGCGGCCGCCTTGTCATCGTTCGCATCAATCAGACGTCCCGCCGCGGCATTCAATCCCATGGTGCGGAAGAAATCGCCCGAGACATATTGCCCCCAAACGATGGTGGCCGTGCCCTTGCCCGTAAGGCTCAGTTGCCCCGCGCTGGCGAACGCCGCCGCGCTGGCGAAAATGTCGGCCTGTTCGATTTTGCGGAACATAGGTTCCGAGAAAACGCAGCCGGACGGATTGGCGGAAGAATCAAAGCCAAAGTTGTTGTGGCAGTCGCTAGAGGAAGAAAAGCCATGGATTTCAGGCTGCTGGCGCGCGCTCCATTGCAGCAGCACCAGTTGCCCTGGATCTTTCACGGGCAGCGAACGGAGCATCACTGCGTCCAGCAGCGAGAAGATCGCCGTGTTCGCGCCGATGCCCAGCGCCAGAGTGAGAATCGCGACGGCCGTGAATCCCGGCGACTTCGCCAGCATGCGCAAACCGTAGCGAACGTCCTGCCAAATCCCGCCGAGGAACTTCCCTTTCGGTTGTTCGCCCATAATAACGGGTGCTCCTTTCGCCGCTCTTTTCAATGTGCGCAGATTGCGCTCCAGCAAATCGCCTTCGCTGAACTCCTCCATCACGACGCGATACGCTTTCTCGGTCGTTTCGCCGGCGGCCAGCAGCTCGCGGTAACGTTCCTCAAGGTGCTGCGCCATCTCTTCGAGAATTTCGTCCGCACGCCTCGGAGCGGGCTGCACCGCCGCCAGCCGTCGCAGGATTTCTCGCTTCCAGTCAGGCATTCTCCACCTCGGATGCCGGCTGCGTTACGCGGTTCACGCTGGCGACGAACTCGCGCCAGTTGCGCCGCTGCGATGCGAGCGTGTTACGGCCTTTCCGCGTAAGCTGATAATAGCGTCGCCTGCGCTGGCCGCTTTTTTCCACCCACCGCCCGCGCAGCCAGCCGCGCTCTTCGAGACGATAGAGCAGCGGATAGAGCGAGGCCACGTGGAAGCGCAACGCTCCGCGCGAGCGCTGCTCGATCAATTTGCTGATTTCATATCCGTGGCGCGGGCGAGCTTCCAGCAGCGAGAGAATCAGCAGCTCGGCGCTGCCCTTCTTCCATTCCAGGCTGGATGCAGTTGCGTCCATATGTGGATGCGCTACATATTAGCCGAGCCGCACCCTGAGTCAAGCGCTATTTCTTTTCCGGACCCCTTCACCTCGGCCTTATCGGGCCTTGATCCATGTATGCTTTTCGGGTACACTTGACCCCTAAATGAGTACAGCCACGATTTTATCCGACACGTTGTTTGGACGCACGCGCGGGGCTGTCCTTTCTGTCTTGTATGGCCACGTCGGCGAGTCGTTCTATCTGCGGCAACTCGCCCGGCTCACGGGAAAAAGTCTGGGCGCAGTGCAACGCGAAATCCGACAACTGGCCGACGCAGGCCTCGTCACGCGAAAAATCGAGGCGGCGCGGACGCTCTATGGCGCCAATCCCGATAGTCCCGTTTTTGCTGAAATTAAGAGCCTCGTAAGGAAAACGGTTGGAATGCACGACGCTTTATATTCGGCGCTGGAAAGTTTACGAGGGAAGATTCATATTGCATTTGTATACGGTTCCGTCGCGCGTTCGAGCGAAACGGGCCGCAGCGACGTTGATTTGATGATCGTTGGTCGTGTCGGCTTCGAGGCGGTCGTTTCGCGGTTGGCAGCCGCTGAAAAAAGGCTGGATCGCGAGATCAACCCCACGGTTTATTCCGTCAAGGAATTCCGTTCAAAGCTCCAAGGCAATTTCTTGAAAAATGTGCTGGCACAAAAGAAGCTCTTCATCGTAGGCGATGAAAATGTCCTTCGAGAGCTGGGTAAAAAATAGCTGGCTGGAACGGCTGCAGTCGGATGCGAAGGAATCGCGCGTCTCCTGGCTCTGGCCGACGGGCGCTTGGCGGATTATGGAAAAGCAGTCGCGGCAAAGCTGTCCCCGGATGTGCAGTTGGGTCTCGCATACGACGCAATTCGCGCCTGCGCAACGGCAGCATTGCGAGCGTCCGGATACCGCGTCGTCCGGGGCAACAACGAGCACTATCGCACGATTGAGGCGCTGGAATTTTCGATCGATCCGGAACGGAAGCTTATCCTGACCTTGGATAAAATTCGCAAGAAACGCAATCTCAGTTCGTACGACGACTATGGGTCAGTGTCGCAAGGAGAAGCGGACACGTGCGGCAAAATGGCTGTGAACATGCGCAAATGCGTCGAAGATTGGATTCGTAAGAACCACCGGGGCAAACTTTTGTCCCGCTGATCCGCAACTGCCGGAACGTTCACCACATCTTCTTGCCGGGTTCGAGCAGGCAGATGCCCACGTGGCAGGCTTCCGGTGTGCCGATTTGGCCCATCCAGACCACGCGGAACTTCGCTTTCTTCCAGCGGCGTTTCACCACAACCACTTCCCCTGGTCCGCGCAGGCAGCAGGGACCATCCACGCGCGCGCCGCTTGCGCTGATGTTAATGGTTTGCACGCTTTGCTTGAAGCGATTCCCGTTGGTGTCCACTCCTTCGACGGAAATGCGAATCTGCTTCGGCATGCGCGGCTCTTTTTGTTTTTTCGCCGCGGATTTGCCGGCGGACGCGTTGGAAACGGCTGCGTGGGCCATGAAACACCTCGGGAAACTGCGAATGAATCACCGTAATTGCGATACGAAAATGATGAAACGCGGGCACGCGCGGCGTCAACGGTACTAATGGCTCAATTTGTGCAATGGAGCAAGAGCAGCGTGCCGTCCGCAGCGAGGGGCAATGATGAATTGATGTAGCTCACGCCTTTAGGCGTGAGGTTTTTCGGTTTTTCGGTTTTTCG
>DASUAV010000249.1:0-2799 GCA_035763605.1 Candidatus Acidiferrales bacterium | reverse complement strand
TGTAATGCACGGTGCAAAGCGTTTCGCCCGCGCGAACGGCGTCGCCGCATTTCTTGCCCAGAACAATGCCTACGGCCGGATCGATGGCGTCGTCCTGCCTTTCGCGTCCGCCGCCGAGAATCACGCAAGCTCGGCCGATTTGCTCGCACGCAATGCGCGAGACGAAGCCGCCGCGGGCCGCGCGAATTTCTTCCGTCTTGCGTGCGCGCGGCAAGCGCGAAGAATCATCCACCGTACGCGCATCGCCGCCTTGCTGCGTAATTACCTGACGGAATTTATCACGAGCGCGGCCCGTGGCAATCATTTCTTCGGCGATTTCTTTTCCGCCGGCGAGATTCGCGGCAGAGCCGGCGAGGAAGAGCATCCAGCCGGCGAGCTCGATGCAGAGCGCCCGCAAATCGGCAGGCCCGCGATTGTTCAGAATTTCCAAAGACTCCGCGACTTCAAGGGCATTGCCGACGGCGTTGCCGAGCGGCTGATCCATATCGGTAGTCAGAGCGACGACGCGCTTGCCCATGCGTTTTCCGGTGTCCACGAGCAAGTCGGCCAGTGCGGCGGCGTCGTTTTCATTTTTCATGAACGCGCCGTCGCCTGTTTTAACGTCGAGCACGAGCGCGTCAATGCCCTCAGCGAGTTTTTTGCTCATGATGGAAGCGCAAATGAGACCGGAATTTTCGACGGTGGCGGTCACGTCGCGCAGAGCGTACAGACGTTTGTCGGCGGGAGCGATTTCGGGGGTGGCGGCTCCGAGCGCGCAGCCACACGCGGCGAGCGCTTCGCGAAATTCGCGTTTGGAGAGATTCACGCGGAAACCGGGGATGGATTCGAGCTTGTCGAGCGTGCCGCCGGTGTGACCCAGGCCGCGTCCGCTGATCATTGGCACGTAAACTGGGAAGTTCGCACCCGCAGCGGCAACGATGGGCGCAATGACCAGAGAAGTTTTATCGCCCACGCCGCCCGTGGAGTGTTTATCTACCTTGGGTCCGGGAAGATCGGAGAAGTCGAGCACTTCGCCGGAATGCAGCATGGCTTCGGTGAGGAACGCCGTTTCCGCACGCGAAATTCCGCGGCACACAACAGCCATGAGCCAAGCGGCGAGCTGATAATCGGGAACAGTTTCTTTAGCGGCGCCGGCGACAAGGAAGGCAATCTCTTCGCGGCTGAGTTCCCCGCCGTCGCGTTTTTTGCGGATCAGATCAACGGCGCGCATGAGGCCGGGCGGGCAGCCAGCCGTCAATCGAGGAGACGCGAGGTTTGGAGGAGCGCTCGCGCGGTTCCAGCACAAAATGAGGGAGTTCCGGAGGGCATCCGTAGCGAATGGGCAGAACCACGGTTCCGAGTCCCCTGCTTACGTAAATCTGGGTGCCGCGCAGCGAATCGCGACCCTTTTTGAAGCGCATTTTTTCGTCGGAGCGTCCGTAAACGCAGCCCACCAGAGGCAACCGGACCTGCCCTCCGTGCGTATGTCCGGAGAGCACCAGGCCGACGCCCATCCGCGACGCTCCTTCGATAATCGCGGGATTGTGCGAGAGCAGCACCGTGGGCGTATTCTCGGAAATGCCGCGCAGCGCGCGAGGCAAATCGGCGCGATAAAGAAAATCGTCAATGCCCGCGAGGCAAAGCTTCTGTCCTCGGCGGCGCAAAGTGACGTGGCGATTGCGCAGAACTTCAATTCCGTTGCGGTCGAGCGCCGAGGCAATGGGGTCCGCGCCGACGCGAAAATCGTGGTTCCCGAGCACGGCGAAAACGCCTTCGGTGGCTTGCAGGCCGGAGAGGATTTCCGCACAAGGCTCGATGTAATTCCGCGAACGCGTGACGAAATCGCCGGTGAGCGCGACGATATCGGGATTCAGCTTATTCGTCATTTCGACGACGAGGTTCAGCGCCGCTTCTGGAAAATAGATGCCGTGATGAATATCGGTGAGCTGGACGATGCGCAGGCCGCGGAATGGCTCGCCCAAGCCGGCAAGCCTGATGTGGTGCTCAGTAAGTTCAATTCGCGCACGCAAAGCGAGGCGCTTGAGCTGGCTGATGCCGCTCGATTGGCCCAGCGAATAGGTTTCGACTCCGCCATGGCGCCACCGCCGCTTCATGCGGTCCAGCGGCTCGGCCAAAGTGCGGCGTCTCGGTTGTGGTAACACGTAAGTGTAAGACATGTGTAAATTCGCGACTTGAATTAGCAGGCTAACACCGGGCGTGACTTGGAGTAAAGCGGGAATGCCTTTGGAGGTGCGCGGCCAATTACCTGTACTTGAGCCCTATGAGTACCTGAGAGGGTTTAGCGTCCGGTGTGCCCTCTCTTATGATAAGAGGCGAATCTGCGGCGAATCGTTGCAGGCCTAAATACCCTACGTGACATAACCGTCGCCGGATAACCCTGCACCGGTAAACTCTCAAGATGCGGGCATTTGCGGCTGGCCCCGTTCGCGAACGGTCAGCGCCAGTTTCTGCATCTGCTCGTGTATCAAGAGATTCGACGCCAGGCACTCGAAATCGCCCGGCCGGTACGTGCCGCCGGAGAAATTGCTGACTTTTCCTCCGGCTTCCTGGACCAGCAAAATTCCCGCCGCCGTGTCCCAGGATTTGAGGCCAAATTCCCAAAAGCCTTCGAATTGGCCGCAGGCCACTGAGCACAAATCAAGCGCTGCGGCTCCAGCGCGCCGCACACCGTGTGAATGCAAGGTAAATTCCCAATAATAGTGAATGTTTGGATTCTGCACCCGCTTGTGAGTGGGAAAGCCGGTGGCCAGTAAGCTTTGCGACAGTTTGCTCGTGGCAGAGACGTGAATCGAACTTCCA
>DASUAV010000248.1:0-4406 GCA_035763605.1 Candidatus Acidiferrales bacterium | reverse complement strand
AAAAAGGCGTCATTCAGGCGAGCTTCGCACCGGGTAACAAAAAACGGGGCAGCGGGACGTGCGGCGCGACGTTCCTGAGGCATCATGCGAACTTTGTCGTCACGCGATTTGGGATTCGGCCTAGGCCCCGATCGCTCCTCGTGCTCCAAAGCTCCAGAATGGGAAGAAACTTCGCGCGTGAAGGTATTCATGACGGATGAGCACCCCGTTGTAAGTTGTTCTCTCAACTAGAAATGTATGTGTTGTATGCATACAGCGCATACGATGAATTGGCAGATAACGCTTGTCAACAGAAATCCTCGCGTGCACCATGACCGGATGAGAACAAGGCCGACGCGCGAACTGAACGTGCCGGTGAGTTTTCGCATTCCGCTGCAACAACTGCACGAAATCGAGGACGCGGTGCAGAAAGAGGCGCGCCGCCATCGGACGGACTTGCTCGAATTCGTGTGGAACTGGGCGTGGAGCGAGTACAAGAAAGCCGGTTCCCTGCAGGCGCTGCTGGCGGGGACGCGCACGCGGCACTATACGCGACGGGTGTCCGAGGAGCTTCAGGATCAGCTATTCACCGCGCTCGAAACCATTATTGATCGCGCGCCGAGCACCGTGATTGATGACGTTGCGCGCGTCCTGACGCAGCGCGCCGGAAAATATGGCGGCGAGAAGTAGCGTCGCTGGTTTATCCCTTCCGATGCTTGAAAAATTCCACCTGGCGCAGCCGCTTTTCGGCTTGTGACTTGGATTTATACGGCCCGCCCAAATTTTTGCCGCTCTCGGAAAGCACTTTGTATCCGCCTTTCACTTTCTTAATCATTTTCTCCTCCTCGAATCCGGTTGAATTCGATGATTGCGCGAAAAGGCGGCGCTCGTCCATCGGCCAAACGCCGTAAAGTAGATCGCCCCTGTTAGAGTGCGTTGACTTGGGTGGACGCGCGGCCTAGCATGGCGGAAGCGAACTGCACGGGAAAGATGGTTTGCCGACGGAACACCAACGCGCAGGTGCGGGTATGGGCACAGCCGACAAAAAAGACAGTTCTGGAGGGCCTTCGCGCTGGCAGGACGAGCCACCGCCGTCCCCGCGCGTTTTGAAGCTGGCGCTCATTGCTGCTGCGATTATCCTGCTCATTGGCGTCTTGCTCTATCTGAAGGCGCGCCATGCTCCTCCGGCAATGCACGATGAATTGCTGCCAATAGCGCCGGCGAGTAACGCAGTTCATAGGGCCTGATTACTTAGATTTCGTACGGTTCGTTTGCCATTCCTGTAATGGAAATCACGAGGAGGTGAGCATGAGTTCCTCCGAAAATAGTCAATTCAAGACAGCCCTTGTCACCGGCGGAACGGACGGGCTTGGACGCGCAACGGCAATTCTGCTGGCTCAGGAAGGTTTCAGAGTATTTGCTGCGGGGCGCGATGCGCAGAAACGCGCGGCGCTCGAACAGTTCGCGGAAGAGCATGAACTGCCGCTCCAAACGCTGGAACTGGACGTGACCGACGATGCTTCCGCGGCGCGCGCGGTCGGCGAGGCTGAGCGGCGGACGGGCGGCGTAGACGTGCTGGTGAACAACGCGGGCATCGCCATCGCCGCGGTGATGGAGGAGATTACCCTCACGGATTTGCGGAAGCAGTTCGAGACCAATGTGATTGCGCCGGTGCGCATGGCGCAACTGGTGCTTCCCGGAATGCGCGAGCGTCGCCGCGGACGGATTATCAACATGAGTTCCATCGCCGGCAAGGTCGCGCATCCTCTCATGGGCCCATACAGCGGCAGCAAACACGCGCTCGAAGCTGTTTCGGACGCCATGCGCTTGGAACTCGCCCAATTCGGGATTCAAGTGGTGCTTATCGAACCGGGATTCATTCCCACGAACATAAATCAGGCGAGCGCCGGGCTTTCCGCAATGTACATGCAGAATGCCGGAACGAGCGCGTACGCACGCACTTATAGCGGATTTTTGGAAATGTGGAAAAAAGTCGTGAATCGCTCGCGCAGCAAGCCGGAAGATTGCGCGCGCGTGATTCTACACGCGATTCGCGCCGATTCGCCCAAGGCGCGGTATCTGGTTACCCGCGAAGCGAAAATTTCCGCAGCCATGAAATGGCTGCTGTCGGACCGGCGAATGGATCGAATCACATTGCGAATGCTGGGAATGCATCGCGATGCTCCTGTGAAGTTGCCGGAGAACATTCAGTCGGAAATCGAAGAAGTGGCGCGTACGCGCTAGAATGAGTTCCTAAATGCAAATCAAGAGCGTCGAAAAGCGGCTGAGCCTGACACTTCTTTTCCTCGTTTGTGAGGGGATATGTTGCACGCCAGCGCGATCAAATCCGGCGCCGCAGGCCGATGCAACTTCGCGCTCATGGAATCAGCCGGTCGCCCCGTTTCGCATCATCGGGAATATCTACTATGTGGGAGCGAGCGACATTACGTCTTTCCTGATTGTGACTCCTGCCGGCGACATCCTTCTCGATGGAGGCTTCGTCGAAACCGCACCGCAAATTGAATCCAATATCAAAAAGCTGGGCTTCCAGTTATCAGACGTGAAGATCCTGCTCAGCAGTCATGCGCATTACGACCACGCGGGCGGCCTGGCCGAATTGAAGCGCAGGACCGGCGCGACTTTTTACGCCAGCAGTGGAGACGCTCCGGTGCTGGAGAGCGGCGGCCGCGGAGATCCATCTTTTGTCAGTCCCGTAACATTTCCGCCGATAAAACCGGATCGCTTACTGCACGATGGCAGCGGCGTGATGCTTGGAGGAATGGCTTTGACAGCGCACGTGACCGCGGGCCACACAAAAGGCTGTACGACGTGGACGACAATGGCCACTGACAGTGGTAAGTCCTATCATGTGGTATTCGTTTGTAGCACGTCCGTGTTGCCCGGGGTCAAGCTCATCGCCAATCAGAGCTATCCCACAATCGCCAGCGATTATGAAAACACGTTTCGGGTCCTTCACTCATTGCCCTGCGACGTTTTCCTTGCTTCACATGGTTCGTTCTTCGATTTGACCGGCAAGCGCGCGGCAATGCTCCGGGGTGTTAAACCAAATCCTTTCATTGATTCGGCCGGCTATCACGCATACGTAGACCGAAGCGAGGCTGTTTTTCGCGCGGAATTGCGACGTCAGCAAACAAGGGCGAAATCCGCGGTGCGCTAGCGGCTTGACCTGCTCTGGGTGCACAAGTACGATGCCTCGCAACATCCAGCAGTGTGATTGAGGAGGATTGATGTTCTGCTCGAAATGTGGCTCGCAGGTTGCCGATAACGCGGCGTTCTGTCCGACATGCGGCAATCCGACCGGAGCGCAGGGCACCGCTCCTCGCGGAATTCCCGTGGCGCCGGGGGCTTTTACGCCGAAAGCAACTGCGCCGTCTGCCTCCTATGAATCCGGCGGCAGCCAAGCGCCCGTTTATGTTCAATCAGCGGCGCAGCCAATCCGCTGGGCGGGTTTTTGGCTGCGATTCGTGGCCTGGCTCATTGACACGATCATTCTTCAGATTGTTTCGACCTTCGCGATATTGCCTTTTGTTGTCAGCAGCGGAATCCGAGAGATCATACTGAATCACCCGCCACAATCGCCGGCAGACGTCATTGCGTTGTTCGGCAGCTTGTCGAAATTAATTATCGTGAGCGCGTGCATCAGGTGGCTGTACTATGCGCTGCTTGAAAGCTCCGCATGGCAGGCAACGGTTGGAAAGAAAACCCTGGGACTGGAAGTGACGGACCTTGCGGGCCATCGCGTTTCGTTCGCGCGCGCGACGGGCAGGTATTTTGCCAAAATCATTTCCGTCTTGACATTCTGGATCGGCTACATCATGGCGGGCTTCACAGAAAAGAAACAGGCGCTGCACGATATGATTGCAGGCTGCCTGGTGATTCGAAAAATCTGAAGTCCTTCAGGGTTGCGCTTTGATTCAAACTCCCCAGCCGTAATTCTCAGTTTCCAATGCCCAAGTCGCAAGAGCCGCACGAATTTCAGAGGCCATCGCTGAACAACTGACGACGCGCACAGCGCCGTAAGCAAGGTCAGGCGTGCGCAAGCCTGCGCTCAACGCGCTCTGTACGGCCATTTCGACGGCCGTCGCCTCGCGATTCAGGCCAAAAGACTCGCGCAGCATCATCGCCGCGCACAGAATGGCGCCGATGGGATTCGCGCAATCTTTTCCGGCGAGCTGCGGAGCCGAGCCGTGAATGGGTTCATAGAGCGCCGAGCCATTGCCGAGGCTCATCGAAGGAATCAGTCCAATCGAGCCGACCAGGGCCGCCGCTTCGTCGCTCAAAATGTCGCCGAACATATTCGACGTAAGCATCACGTCGAACTGCGCGGGACGCAAAACAATCTGCAGCGCGGCATTGTCCACGTAGAGGGATTCGAGATTCACTTCCGGAAAATCGCGGCTGATGCG
>DASUAV010000247.1:0-17600 GCA_035763605.1 Candidatus Acidiferrales bacterium | reverse complement strand
ACCGCCGCGCCACAAACGAAGGGCCCGACGAAGCCAATCATGAAATCTATGGCGTGATTCGTGGGGAGAATGCTGAGGTAGCGAACGCCGGGCCAGAAAGGAAAAAGTGACGCGAGCGAGGCGCACTGCTCGAGATAATTGCCATGTGTCATCACGCAGCCCTTCGGGCGGCCACCCGTTCCCGACGAGTAGACAATCGAGGCCCAGTCGCTTCTCGTTCGCTCCACAAAGTCAGGGGTGCCCTCACCGCAAAATTCTTCCCAACGCTTCGCCCTGTGAAGTTCAGCGTTTGCCGGCGCTTCGGTGACGATCACGGTTTTCACTTTTAGATTTGCGAAGTCCGCCGCTTGCGTGATGGCTCGCCAGAGATGGTATTCGACAATCAGGAATTCGGCGCGAGAGTGCGCGAGAAGTTGCAGGTGCTCCGCTGCGGTCAGTTTGTAATCGAGCGGGACCAGCACTCCGCCACGAAAACAAATCGCATAGGCCGAAATCAGCCACTTCGACTGATTGCTCATGATAATAGCCGCGCGTGTGTTTGCTCCGAAGCCGGCATCCTGCAGAGCGCGCGCGAATGGCAGAGTTCTTTCCTTGAATTGTCTGTAGGTGAGGCGGCAATTTTCGCGCTCGCGATCCGCTTCGATTAGGCAGATTTCATTCGGCCAGTGTTCGAGAGCGGCGCGCAGAGCTGCGCCCAGTGAGGAATATTCGCTAAGTTTCAGCATCACAGGCGCGCATGAATGCGCGCGGCGAGCGCCTGAAAATCCGTAACGCCCTGCAGTTCATAGTCGGGCAGCTCGATGCGGAAATGATTTTCTATGCGCGTAAGCAGGCTGAGCGCCTGCAGGCTGTCAATGCCGAGTTTTTTGAAGAAATCGTCGCCGGGCGCGAGTTGCTCGCGCGGAACTTTGAAATTCTCCGCGGCCAGTTGCAAGACCTCGTCCGTCACCTGTTGAAGAGTTGGCATAATTTCAATTCTAAACTCGCGCGCCGCAGAAAACTCGAATATTGAATCTTGCGTTCACGGGAGATAGGGCATTTTATCCGTACTTTCCACAAATTTCCGCAATCCCTCTTCTACCGCCGGACGGCTGAACATTTCGCAGAAGAGTTCAATTTCCTGACGCAATTCGTCGTAAGGAATTGGCTTGATGAATCGTTTCGCTCCAATCGCTGTCTCGCGATCGAACTTGCACGCCTGAGCAGCGGTGGCACGCGCGGCGGCGAGAGCTATTCCTTCGGCGGTTACTTGCGACACAAGCCCGGCAGCTTGCGCCTTCGCCGCGTTGAAACTGCGTCCGGTGAGCAGCAGATCGCGAATCACCGCGTTTCCAATGTCGCGCTTGAGCCGCGGAATACCGCCAAATCCGGGAATGAGTCCTAGCCGCAGCTCCGGAAAACAAAAGCGCGCCGATTTGTCAGCGATAATTATGTCGCACGCGAGCGCCAGCTCCAGTCCGCCGCCGAACGTCACGCCGTGCACGGCGGCGATGGTGGTCAGCGGCGCGGCGTCAATTGTATTCAGCACGCGATGAATCCGCTGCAAAAAATCGCGCACGCGTGGAATTCGTTGCTCGACGGGCGCTTCCCGAATCCCGCGGTATAGTTCGCGCAAATCCGCGCCCGCGCTGAAGCCGGCCGCGATGCTGCTGTGAATGACGATCGCGCGCAAGTTCTTTTCCGCGTGCTCGACAGCCTGCGCGAACTTCTCCAGCTCTTCGAGCGTCGCTGTGCCGATCTCGTTGCACGGCTCACGATGCAATTCGAGGTCGATGATATCGTCTTTGGCAATCCACGAAAGCGTTTTGCCGGCAAAATCTTTCATTGTGCCCGCTTGCGATACAACTCTTCGATTTGCGAACGGAAATGCGCCGCGATGGCGTCGCGCCTGAGTTTACCATTGGCGGTGAGCATTCCGCCTTCGATGGTGAACGGTTCGTTGGTCAGGTGAAACGCGCGAATTTGGCGATAATGTGGCAGCCGCGCATTCAACGCCTCGATAGCCGTATTCGCTTGCTCTCGATTCACGGTCGATCGTCCCGAAGCGATCAGCGCCGCTAAATAACTGTGCCCGTTTCCGGCCATCATTACCTGCGTGCCAGGCAGGAGATTCGCGAGTTCTTCTTCGAGCGGCTCCGGCGCGACGTTGTGGCCTGAATTTAAGACAATGAGATTCTTGATGCGTCCGGTGATTTTCCAGCGGCCGTTTCGGTTCACTTCGCCCTGATCGCCAGTATGAAACCATCCATCGCGCAGCGCTCTCGCGGTTTCGTCGGGGCGGTTCCAGTATCCTGAAAAAATATTCGGCCCGCGCACGAGAATTTCCTGATTCTCGCCGAGCTTCATCTCGATTCCCGGAATCGCCGGGCCAACACAGCCCGGTTCAACGAAGGAGGGATCGTCGAGCGTGCAAATCGCCGTTGTTTCGGTAAGTCCATAGGCTTGCAGGACGGGAATTCCCAGCATGAAAAAGAACTTCTGTGTTTCAACGGCGAGCGGCGCGGAACCGCAGATCAGCGCCTTAAGCTGCGGCCCTAGTGTTTTGCGAACAGTCGGAAAAAGAAATCGTCGCGCCGCCTCAAGAGCAACGCGGTCGCCAAATGACGCTTCGCTGCCCGCCAAGTATGCGCGCTTTGCCTTTACGTAAAGTGCCGCGATCCATCCGCCCTTTGCGCGTATGCCGTCTTCGACTTTCGCGCGCACGCGTTCGAGCAACGCCGGTACGTTCAGGAAATAATTCGGCGCCGCGATGCGCATTTCGTCTGCCAGTTTGCCCAGGTCCGTCGAGAGCGTGACGACGCTGTGACGCGATAAATAGCTGAGCAGCGCGATCCACGATGCGGCGAAATTAAAAGGCAAATAATGAAAAACGCGTTCCGGCGAGGCTTGCTTGCCCATTAATTTGTCGAGTCGCGCCGCAGTGCAACCTAACATGAAGTCCACATTGCCTCCCGTCAGCACCACTCCTTTCGCTTCGCCCGAAGTTCCGGACGTGTAGATGATCGTGACTGGCGCATCCACTGCCGCTGGCATGCTGATCGAAGTTGTAGCCTCTGCTTTGAAAATTTCATCGAACAGAGTTGTGGCAGGTGCTTCCCGAAGTTCACCCAGCAAAGCGCTTCCTAATTCCGGTCCATCACAAAGAATTGCGGACGCCTCGCTATCGCGCACCATCGCAGCCAGTTCGCAGGGAGCCTGTCGGGCGTATAGAGGCACGACGATGATTCCCTTTGCCATCAGTGCCAAATCCAAAGCGATCCATCGAGCGCTATTTGGCCCAAGGATCGCGCAGCGACTCGGGGGTTGCAACCGTAGGCCTCTTTCAATGAAGGCCACAGCTCGCGTGAACATCTGCAGAAGTTCTTTTCCCGAAAACTTTCTTACCTGGCCTTCGCGCACCTCTTCTACGACAGGCGAATCTCCGGCTTCGGCCAGTCGGTGCAGGATGTCTTGTAAAAATCTCACGCGAGACAGGCTCACGGATCGTACGTCTCGGCGATTGTGCGGAGATTTTTGCTGAGCGGCGGCAGGTAGTCCTCCCAGCTCAGCTGTCCGGGACGGAGCGGAAATTCCGGATAGCGCTGCGCGACAATCTGTTCGAAATACATCCCCATGCGCGCCATCAACTGTAGATTTCGCGCGACGGTCCGCCCGATTCCATCGCGTACCGATTCGCGCTCGCGGCACAGCCGTTGCAAACTCGCGAAGAGTTTTTCTTCCAGCTCCGCATCGTCCACTTCCAGCAGAAAATGTTCGTGCCCGCGCTGGCGCATCAAATTGCGAATTCGCTCGTCCATCGTAATTCCCAGCGACGCCACGCCCGCGGGCATCGAGGTCACGATGGCATGATAACGCGACGAAGCGATCAGATGGCATTGCCGCAAAATGCTCACAATCTGGTACATGTCGTACTGATCGGAGCAAAAAACGGGCGCGCCTCCGAGATGCGCTGCCAACCTTTCGCATGCATCACGGTCCAGCATCTCCATCCCGACGCAAACGGTGAACACTTTGTTTTCGTCGCGAAATCTACGCACTGCGCGCGCGAATGCCGCAATGTATTTCGCATAATCCGCTTCGATTTTGCGCCCCGAGCGAAAAAAATAAATCGTTCGGTAATGGCTGCTCTTGTACGCGCCGGTGAACGCCTTGGCCATGGCCTTTACCAGGGATGGCTTCACCGGCCACCAGAACGGATTGATTGGACATGCTGCCAGTATCGGCATCCTCCCGTCCCAACCCGCATCGCGAAGAACTTTTTCGCCGTACGCGGGCCCGAGCGGCTCGAAGGTCCACGCCGTGTCCGTACCTAACTCCGTGGCAATGCCTAGTTTGCGAAGCTCCGCCTGCGATTCTTCGCTGCGCGTGATGACTACAGATTGCCGGCAGTAACGCCGGCACAGTTTCTCGACCAGCGGGTCCATGTAACCGGCCTCGCCGCCGTATCCCACAGAAAGACGGTTTTGCACGGACGCGAGACCCAGCGCGCCAATCATCATTGTTGTCAGCGCGTTCGCGAATTTGCTCTTGAACATCGAGCCTTCGCACGCCACCACGCCGTGGTATTTCGGAACTTCTCGGTTCAAGAATGGCGGAAAGAGATCGGGCAGATGCACCTGGCGCGCGCCGCAAAAATATCCGCGCGTCAAATCGAAATTCTGCGTCATCACCGCAAGCTCGGTATTTTCCTCGCCGAGCACGCGCCGCACTTGCCGCAAAACTTCTTCGACGCGCAAGTCCGAGCCCGTGTTGCGCGCACCGCAATAGCACGCAAACAGCAGCCGCAGCTTTTTCCCCGGACGCCACGCGCCTCCTCGGCCCAGCATCCATCCGAGCTTGGCGCGTTCAATCGAACTGGCGATCCAGCCTTCCAGAACCAAATCCATCATGGGCGCGTTCCCGCTGGGCGCGGCTCTCGAGCGTCGGTCGCGTCAGCCGAGCGCGGCCACTGCCTATACGGATACATAAAATGATTTTCGCGGCTGAATTTCAGAAGCCCGTAGCAGTACTGCGAAAAAGGGACTGGCCTGCGGTCCATTTCTGAGATCACGCGGGAATTGTCGAACACTGTGTTCCACGTGAGATAAGGCAGGAAGACCTTCAACAGCGTCGCCACTTTTCCGGTTTTGCCGAATCTTCCCGAAAGCAGGTTAACCATGCCCTTTGTTGAGCTTTCAAGCGATGGCGCAAACAGTGGCGCGCGCTTCCCTTGCGCGGATGCGAGAGCTGCTGTCAATTCGCCATAAGTTTCCGAGTCTCGACCCGATGACAAGTGATAAATCGAGTATTCAGGCTTTTCTTTCAAGTGAACGCGCGAGATTGCCGCGGCCACATAGTCCACTGGAACAATGTCCACGCGATGTCGCGCGTGAAACGGCAGGACGGGCAGCGACGCGAGAAAAACAAAAGCTCTCACCATGTCGAATTGGTTCGTCTCCGGCTTACGGCTGTCGCCCAAAACGATGCTTGGCCGGAAAATCGTGCGCGGCACGTTCGGCAAAAGCTCAGCAATCATGTGCTCGCAGAATTTCTTCGTGCGTGCGTAGGGATCGTAATCGGAGCGGTCCCAGTCAATGGCGGAGTCCTCTTCGATGACTTCGTTTTGCCTTTGACCCGCCACGGCCACAGTGCTCACGTGACTGAACCGCCGCAACCCATGATTCTCACGCGCACGCATCGCGAGTTCGACCACCTGCAGCGTGCCGCGCAGATTCACGTTCAGGCACGCTTTTTCCGATTTGCGGTTGAGCGAAGCTGCGCAATGAATGACGGAATCCGTGCTGCGAACCAGCTCGGAATACTGGCCGCTCTCGATTCCCATCTGCGGCTGCGTGAGTTCGCCGAGGAAAATTCGTATGCGCGAATCAACCGTGTCGAGAAATTCCGGGAACTCCATGTGCAGTTGCAGGGCGCGCCAGAGCCGCTCACGCGCTTCGTGCTGATTTTTCGCGCGTACCAACAGATTCAGCGGCTCGCGGCATTCCGCCAGCAAATTCGCCGTGACGTGCGCGCCGATATATCCGGTGGATCCGGTTAGAAATATGCCCACTGTTTTGGAATCTCAGGAAGCCGCGACCGGCGCGTTTTCGTTCGCAGCGCCATGCGCGGAACCGTCGCCGGACGGATTTTCTCCGCCTTCGCCCAACTCTCCAGCCCGGCCTTCGATGAGAGGATAGCACCACTTCCGCAATGCGGGGATGTGCAGATTGATCCAGTAGTCCCACCAATCGATAGAGCGGCAATCGTATCCGAAATTACGCTTTTCGCCTTCCGGCAGCAGCGCGGAGAGCTTTTCGATATTCATCGCCTCGAATGTGTGGTCATTGTGCAGAATGAACGGCTCGAAGAGCGCGATGAGCTTAATCACGCGTTCCAACTCTCTCTCGTGCCGCGCGAGCGGAGCGGTCTTGAGGCCCATGCTCGACGCCCCGCGATTGATTGCGCGCACAATCGCCTGCTGCGCCGGCGCGGAGAGCTTCTCGTAGCGATTCTTCGATACTGGGATGGCATCGAATCGCGAACGCAGCCAGTGATGAAATCCCTCCTGCGTTCGGTAAAATTTCCGATGGCCTAGGCTGGTCAGCTCAATCGAGCGCCGCATGTTGCACGGATTCGTCACCGAAGTCGCCAGTTGATACAGCGGCTCGTGACGCCTTTCGACAAGTGCCGCGCCGATCAGCGTCATGCCGCGCGTCACTTCGTCCACAGGAATCAAATCGAGGCATTTCCGTTCATTTGTGGGGAGCTGCCGAAAATAAGTTCCAAGCAAATACGAAAGCGACGCTGACGTGTTGACTCCCTCATTCCATCCGCGAAACGGCTTGGCGAGCGACGATTCAACGATGGATGGCCGCACAATCGCTATCGGCAGCCCCTGCCCGCGCTTCACGATCAGCGATTCCGCCAGGCTTTTCGTAAACGTGTACGTATTTGGCCAGCCCATTTCGCGCGCGCGTTGCGTTCCCGCATCCATCAGGGCTTGCCTGACCCATCGGGTGCGGTTCTTGCGAATCTGATTTTCGAGCGCCGCACCTTCGAGAGTCTTCGCCGACGCGCGCTTGCTCAATGCGGCCTTGCGCAGCTCTTCGATAACGGCCGGGCTGTCCGCCTTCGCTTCCGTTTTGCGAATCAATTCCTGTAATGAAAGCCATTCCTGTTCGGCATCGAATCCTCTGGTCTGTTTGGGGATGTAATTCGCGCTTAGCTGCTCGGTGATGCGCCCATCGCGCTCCCCCGTTGCGTAGCATGTCGAGAGATGCAGCAGCGCCGCGTGATCTGTCTTGCGCAAAAAAGCCAGCAAATGCGCGACGGACTCGACATTCGCGCTCAGCGCATCGCGCAAATCGGGATTGAAATCCGTCAATCCAGAGCTGTTGATAATCAGGTCCGTTTCGCGAGCAAGCCGCGAGACGATCGCATCGTCTGCGCCGAGCATTGGTCTGGTTAGATCGCCTTCCACGACTTCGATGCGCTCTCCCAAAATGTCTCGAAAACGCGGACCCAACTGCTTCGCTAGATTTTCGAAGACTGGCGAATTGCTCACAGCTTTGTAGAAGCGCTCCTTCGAGGGCGTGGAACGGTTTCGTCGCACCAGCGCGTAAATCCGCGCGGTGTCCGGCACATCCGCGAGAATGTTCGCGAGCCACACTTTTCCAATGAATCCCGTCGCGCCGATCAGCAGAATCGTTTTCCCTCGCAACGCTCCGCGTACGGAAAAAGGCCGGCAGTCGCCGTTTACGCCGAAATTCACTACGCGCACCGGGCTTCTGGCAATCGCGCGTTCCGCAGGACGAATCGCGTTTTCCAGTTTCGCGGGATATTTCGCGAATCCCAGATTTCTCGCCAGCCGCTTATACGGCACGCGGCCGTCGGGAGCGCCTCCGGTAAAACGCGCCAGCGGCCCACGCGGGCGAATCACGGGAGCGCGCAATCTGCCGGTTGCAAATCCATCGCGAAAATCCAACCGGTTGCACGCGAGAAATTTCACCCCCAGATGCTTCGCCAGCGGAATCATCACGTGATCGAGGCCCTGGCTCACCAAAACAATTTCCGCGCCGCCGTTCTGCGCATTTTTCAGCGCGTCCACTCCGGCTTTCTTGAGCGCCGGTTTCAATTGGTATTCGAAGTATTCTTCGCCGAGCAGGTCCAGGCGGTCGCGGCTCACCCCGCGCAAGACGGTATGCAGGAGCCGCGTGGCCATCGTGCGATTCGTCAAGTATAGAAATGGGCGCGCCACGGCGAGCGTCAGCATCGCTCCGCGGCGGCCCCAGCGCTCGAGGAAACTCTGCGCATTCCACGTAAAAAAGGCCACGGGGCGCACGGCGGTGAGATTCAGCAGGCTGCCTTCGACGCGCCAGAATGTGGCGCTATTCAAATTGGGTTTTGCCGCAGAGGAGGCGGTGTCCACAAAAGTTTCCGCAGATTCCTGGTGCTGCGAGGTCACGTCCACGAATGTAAAAATTGAACTCAGGCTTAGGAACTTGAAAATATCATTACGTCCCGCGCGAAGCAAGTTGCAGCGGCTGCAAACGACAGTCTTTGCGCGATTTCACGGCGAGGCGCGGCGAATCAAGATGCAAGCTGCGCGCGCGACACACTGATGATCGCCAGCAGGTAAAAAACGAACATCAGCGCCAGAAATATCTTCGCGCGCGGGCGCGCATTCCGGAACTCATGCCACGCAAAAACGCCCCACAGCGCCGCGACCATCGGCGAGGCTTGTCCAATCGCGTAGGAGATGGCCACTCCCGTGAAATTCGCCGCCACTAAATTGAAGACTGTGCCTATGCCCCACACGAATCCGCCGAAAAGTCCAAGCAGATGGTAGCCGGTCGGCGCACGAAAAAATCCGCCGATGCTCACCGGTTCGCCTTCCAGCGGTCTGTGCATCAGATAAATGTTGAAAATAAAGCAGGAAAGCAGCGCGCCCAGCGTGAAAAACACCGATGTGCTGTAGGGAGTGAGCGGCGCTGCTCCGGTGAGCGCGCTAGTGACAAACGGCGCCCACAGGCCCATCAAAATTCCAGAAATGACGCAGACCACGATGCTCTTGCGCGAGACTTTTCGTTCGCCGCTGGCCAGCGCCGCATACGCCTTGCCGTCAAAAACTACGGCCACAATCGCAAACAGCACTCCAAGCGTCACCATCCACGGATTTCCTTTCGGCTGCAATGCGTAGCTGAGCGCGACGCCAACCACCAGCGCAATTCCAATCGAAACGGGAAACGCCACTGCGAGTCCAGCCATTTCGATTCCCGCTACCAGCAGCAAATTCGCCAGATTGAACACCGCGCCGCCGATGAGCGCCGCCACGATGTTCGACTTGCCTGCCGCGCTCACATTCGCCGCAAATGAAAACGGCCCCGTGTGCGTGCTGCCCATGGTGAGCGCGAGGATCAGCGAGATCAGAAAAATTCCAATCGCATAATCCCAGTAGAAAAGCTCGAAGCGGTAGTTCTTCACGCCCTTGAAGGTGTTGGCCCAGGAGCCCCAGCAAATCGTGCTGGTGATGACCATCAGAAGCGCGACGGAAAAATTATGCGGCGTGAACATGAGGTATGTGCGAGCGTCAGATGTTTGCTGAAAATGCGGGGCGCTGTTCGTGAATGAACGTCATCACTTCGTTGTATTTTGACATGGCGCGTGCGCCGACTTTGGTGCAGCAGAGCGCCGCGCACGCGTTGGCGAAAGCGCCAACGCGCTCGAGGTCCCAATTCTGCAGCAACGCAAATGACAATCCGCCCATGAACGCATCGCCCGCGCCAGTGGTGTCTACGGGCTTCACCGTGAATGCCGGAACATGCGTCACTTTGTCTTTGCTCGCGAGCAAACAGCCGTTCGCGCCCATAGTGACGGCGATTATCTTCGGGCCCATTTCCAACAGCTTTTGCGCCATTTTTTCGGGATCATCTTCGCCGGTGAATTCAATGGCCGCGGCTTTGCACGGTTTCAACACGTCCACGAATTTCAGCGACGCGGCCAGTTCTTCCTGTGTGCCCAAATTGCACTGGCAGAAAAAATCCGGCGAAACGTCGAGATCGAAAATCACGCGCACGCCCGCTGCGCGCGCCACTTCCATCGCCTGCCGCACCGGCTTCAGTGGAAGTTGCGATGCTTCGGTATGAAAATGTTTTGCCGCTTTGATGTGCGGCGCGAAGCGATTCAGCACTTGATATTCCGTGATTTTTCCGGTGACGTTCGGGAACATGTAAATGCAACGCTCGCCTTCGTAGTCCACGGGAATCCACGTCAGCGAAGAAAGCGCGCCTTTCACCACTTCGATCCCCGAAATGTCCATGCCATCATCTAGAAACGCTTTTTCGATGATTTTTCCGTTGGCGTCATCGCCGAGCAGCCCCAGCCAGCCGGACTTTGCACCGAGCCGTGCCACTTGCGTCAAGTTATTCGCCGTGACGCCGCCGGCATGGATTTCCATTTTGTCGGCATTGGTTTTTTCCTCTGGCCCAAGCAGCCGCGGCACAATCGCGAAATAATCCACCGTGCAACTGCCAATGCCGACCACCTCGGCGGGCGGTTTTGCTGGTTCAGTCATGCGCCCCTCGCATTGCAATCTCAGCGCCCCATTTCAGCGCCGAGGACTTAGGTCGTTTAATCATGCATGCCTTTCTGAAACTGGCCGCTTATAGTAACGCGAACCCCAGTGGTTTGCGACAATTCCGGACGCCGGTCCCAACTTTGTGGAACTTTGGGGCGGGCGGGGCGGAATACGTATACAGAAGCGCGGCAGATACGTCGAATAGATGATGGCGGGAAAGGCAGAGGTTCGGGACGAGGATCTGCTGCGGCGGCTGGCGGCGGGAGACGAGGAATCGTTTCGCGAGTTTTACCAGCGGCATCAGGCCGGGATTTTTCGGTTCGCGCTGCACATGACGGGGCGGTCAGAAGCGGCAGAGGAGATTGTGCAAGACGCGTTTATGACACTGATTCGGGAGACGGGGAAATTCGATGCGAAGCGCGGAGCGCCGCAGGCGTTTTTGTACGGCATCGCGCGCAATCATGTGCGTCGCTTGCTGGAGCGCGAGCGGCGGTATGAGCCATTGCTGGACGAAGAAAGTTTGAACGGGAATGGGAACGGGAGCGAAATGGCGCAGAGGGGTTCGGCGAACGAGCATTTGCTGGACGGGATGGAGAGGGCTGAGATTGTCGAGCAGGTGCGCGGCGCGCTGGAGCGGCTGCCGTTGCATTATCGCGAGGCGGTGACGCTGTGCGATTTGCAGGAGCACGATTACGCGAGCGCGGCGGCGATTTTGGAGTGCCCGATCGGGACGGTGCGTTCGCGGCTGGCGCGCGGACGAGAAATGCTGGCGGCGAAGTTGCGCGGCGTTCCGGGGGCGAGAAAATCGGCGACCGGGAGAAGGTAGCTCCAGAGGTGAATGGGAATGAATTGCGAGGAATTTCGGAAGATTGTTCATGAGGTGGCGCGAGAGGAAGCGCGCGGGGACCGCAAAACGCTGAGCGCGGCGGAAGCCGTTTCGGCGCGATTTCATGCGGAGACTTGCGCGGCGTGCGGGGCGCGGCTGAAGGAAGCGCAAGCGGTGGCGAGCGCTTTGCAGATTGCGGCGGAGGATTCGGCGAAGGCGCAAGCTCGGCCGTATGTGGAAATGGCGGTGCTGGATGCGTTTCGCGAGCATCAGCGGACGCAAGAGCGGATGCAGCACCGGCAACGGCGTTTGCCGATGCGCTGGACGGAGTGGATTGCGGTTTCGGCGGCAGCGGCAGTGCTAATGACGATTGGCGGGTGGAAATTCTCGCAGAGGCATTCGGCAAATGTGAATTCGGCGACTGCGGCTGCGCAAGCCGCAACGGTGAATCCAGTTGCGACCAATGTGAACTCTCCGGCTGCTCTGGCATCGGACTCGCAGGATACGGCGGCGCAGGATTCGGATTTTGTGCCGCTGCCGTATGGAGAGGATTTTTCGGCGGACGATCCCGGTGTAGTCGTGCGCGTTTCGATGACCCGTGAAGCGCTCGGCAGCCTGGGCTATCCGGTGAACGAAATGCGCGGGCAGGATTTGGTGCAGGCGGATTTGGTGGTTGGAGAAGATGGTTGGCCGCGCGCGGTGAGATTGGTGCAGTGAGAGTTTTGGAAGCGGTCTCATAAATACTTGGGACAGAGCGAAACTGCTTTCCTCAACGGCGGAGTCCCCGGTTCTTGTGGGACGACTCTTTGTCGGACCTAAGGTTCCGACACCCTAGAAAGCAGTGGCCAGATTTTTTTCGTCAGGGAAGTTATGAGGAACGGAGGCTCAAAGATGGCCAATCGAATGTTTCGATACATATTGATGGTTTTTGTGGCGCTGGGATTGAGCGGCGCGGCGCGGGCGCAGACGGAACCAAATCCGCGCAGACCAGTAATGATTCAAAAGATGCGCGGAATGGGGCCGGGGAGCTTTGCGTTCGAGCGGATTGTGGGCGGGTTCGGCGGGAAAGTGGTGATGGACGCGCCATTCTCGGCGCAGGTGACGCGTTCGACGAGTCAAACGCTCGCTGATGGCACAAAGATCAATCGGACAGAGACGGGCAACATCGCGCGGGATTCGGTTGGGCGTACGCGGCAGGAGATGAGTTTGCCGGCGATTGGGCCGCTGAGCGCGTCGGGACAGGTGCCGCACATCGTGTTTATACGCGACAATGCGGCGGGCAAGGGATACATCCTGAACGAAAATCGCAAGACGGTGATGACCATGCCGCTGCCCGTAAAAGCGAACGGTGGAATGCGCGCGGACATGGGCAAGGACATGAAGGAGCGCAGCGGGAAGAACGAGCAGGAGGAGTCGCTGGGGAGCAAGACCATTAACGGAGTGACAGCGGAAGGGACGCGGTTTACGCGGACGATTCCGGCGGGGAAAATCGGCAACGACAAACCCATCGTGATTACGACGGAGGAATGGTATTCGCCGCAACTGCAAATGGTGATTTCGCGGACGCATACGGATCCGCGGTTCGGCACGATGACGTATCAACTGAGCAACATCAACTTGAATGAGCCGCCGCAGTCCATGTTTGTGGTGCCGGAGGATTACACGCCGGGAATGGGCAGGATGCGAATGTGGCGCAAGAACAAGGGCGCGCCGAGCGGAACGCAACCGCCGTCCACGCAAAACAACAACTGATGTCCGCCGGAAAATGAAGAGCTTGACGCGCGGCTGCGCATCCAGCCGCGCGAACAAGGGCCCCGGCAGCGACTCCACGAAGCTGTTAGGGGGAAAATAAAGAGGGACGCGCGCTCGCGCGCCCCTTTTTTTTGCGCGTGCAGAGAGCGACAGACTTTGCGAACCCTGCCCAAAGGACAAACCGCAGATTCGCAAAGAGGCGCGACTCTGCGCTGCCACAAAACAAAATGCAGATCCCTCCCTACTCTCGGGATGACAATGTTCGTCACTCGAAGCGCAAATTGCTTCCCTGCAGGCTGGAGCGCTCGGTTCGAAAGCAGCGCACGGTTTGGCGCACCCAGCGCGATTCTGCGCTACAAAGTCAAAGGCCACGGCGAGATTCTTCGCCGTAAACTGCGCGGCTCAGAAGGACAGCCATTACGGCGCTAACTCCTTCATGCAATCGAAGGACGAAGACGGGCATCAGTACAGCACGCGGAATTTTATGGTGTGAGGTATGCGCTTCAGGTCTTCGATGATTTTGCCGCGGTAGGCGGAGCCGATATCGGTGATGGCGTAGCCGATGGCGTCGGCCGTTTTCAGATATTGGCCGAGAATGTTGGCGGAATGGGCGGCGAGGACGTGATTGATTTGCGCGAGCATGCCGGGAATGTTTTCGTGGATGTGGATGAGGCGATGAGCGCCGTTGGCTTTAGGCAATTGCACGCCGGGAAAATTGACGCTGTGGAGCGTGCTGCCGTCGCGGACGTATTCGACAATTCTCTCGGAAACGAATGAGCCGATGTCCTGCTGGGCCTCCTCGGTACTGCCGGCGACGTGGGGAGTGAGAATGACCTGCTCGAATTTCTGGAGCGGGGATTCGAACTTCTCCTGATTGCCCTTGGGCTCGCGCGGGAAAACGTCAATGGCGGCGGCGCGGACACGTCGAGATTTGAGAGCGTCGGCGAGGGCATCATTGTCCACGACGAAGCCACGGCTGGCGTTGATGAAAATTGCGCCGGGCTTGATCTGCTGAAATTCGCGGCGGCTGATGAGGTTGCGATTTTCGGCGCGGCCATCGACGTGGAGAGTGACGAAATCGGCGGTTTTGAGAAGCTGGGCGAGGGAGCGGCATTTGCGGGCGTTGCCGAGGATGAGTTTCACGTCGACGTCATAGAAATAAACTTCCATGCCGAGGGCTTCGGCGAGAACGGAGAGTTGCGAGCCGATTTTGCCGTAGCCGATGATGCCGAGCTTTTTGCCGCGAATTTCGTTGCTGCCCTCGGCGGATTTATCCCACTGGCCGCGGTGAAGCTTTTGGCTTTTTGCGACGACGCCGCGGGCGAGGAGAAGAATTTCGCCGAGGACCATTTCGACGACGCTGCGCGTGCTGCTGTAGGGCGCGTTGAAAACGGCGATGCCGCGTTTGGCGCAGGCGTCGAGGTCGAGCTGGTCGGTGCCGATGCAGAATGCGCCGATGGCCGCAAGATCGGGGGCGTGCGAGAGGAGCGGCGCGGCGATTTTCGTTTTGGAGCGGATGCCGAGGACGGAGATGCCGGGAAGTTTCGCGCGCAGAGCGGATTCATCGAGGCTTTGTGGGAGGGATTCGACTTCGTATCCGGCGCCGCGGAAACGAGCTGCGGCGTCGGGGTGAATGTTTTCAAGGAGCAGGGCTTTCGGCTGCTTTTCTTTCATCGGCGAGTGTGCGGCTCCAAAATTAAAGTTTACATGGAAAAGCGGAGGAACGCGCGAGAGGAAATCGTGCGAGAATCGGGGCCACCGATGGCGTTCAGCGCTCAAGTGAAGGCGCACGCAACGGCGGAGTTGCTTCATGCACACCATCGATGAGAAATCATTCGAGAGGAAATTGCAGGCGGAGGGGTTTGCCACGACGTACGTGTGGCAGGATGGGCCGGGCGCGAAGTATCGCGACCATGTGCATGAAACGGAAACGGCGCACATCATTCTTGCGGGCGAAATGACGCTGACGATGCACGGGCATTCGCGAACATATCAGGCAGGTGAAAGATGTGATGTGCCGGCCGGTGCGGTGCATTCGGCGGAAATGGGGCCGAATGGTTGCAAGTATCTGATTGGGGAGAAGTAGTCTCCAGATTCTCTGAGCAACTGAATCATTCAAACGAGTGATTTGATTCTTTCCACTTTAGCAGGGCATCTGCAGCTTCTGATGTCAGCCACTGTGATTGCCGCGCCAGGGGCTCAATTGTTTTTGGAGAGCGTTTGCCTCTCTGCAAAACGGCCACCGCAATACACGGACCGCTGTCGGAATACCCGACGCGAGGAGTCAAGGAAATGTGGAATGGGTCCCGGTAATTGCAAGTCTCGCCCGTCTGCTCCGTGAAGAAGATATCGCCCGAGTCGGAAACAGAGATGTCACGCAGACCCTGAATGCCAGATACACAACTGTTACTTGCATGTTCTTCGACGAGACACAATTCGTTTGGCATGGAGTATGCAAGATATTCTCCGTTTGGACTAATGTCGTAAGCGAACGCCTCAGAACCACTATCTGCTACCAAAGGGTTCTCGGTATTCGGAGGAAGGCCACTGACGAGCGCGCTATGGTCGTTTCCCTTTGGAAGCCCCGTCACAACGTCGCCGTTGATGTCGAGTTCAACCTGCCCGGCGATTTCCTTGCGATTAGAACTGCATCGAAAATCATCGTATGGCTGAAACTCCACATCTCTACCGTTCACCAGATCCTTGGTCGTGCGATAAAGAAAGAGAGCCGTACCGCAGGATGCAACCAGGCTCCCAAACTGATTTCCGATTGCCGCATTGCGCTCCTCACCTCCTGGCCCAAGCGGAACTACCTGCAAACTCATAATCGGGCTGCCCAGGCCATCATTCAATTTCCGAGTGCCCGTCTGTCGCATGAGAACCATAGCCGTGCCAGTTTGAGTTACCGCAAACTCATTTACGTTGTCGCGTTTCGTGATCTGCATGAGAGTGCCCTTGCATCGCAGAAACAAATTCCCCTGCGCCAAAAAGGCATAGCAAATGGAATTGCGTGAATGCTCTGCCCCATTTTGGTTTAAGAGATTAGCTTCTGTCTGGACCTTAGTTGCTTTGTGTCCCACTAAACACAAAAGGAACACCATCGGCAAAAGGGCTAATGCAAAGTGCTTAGATCTCGCCATACCTCGACTCCCTTCTACTTTAGCTGATGCTGCCTCCGCAAAAGCGCTCATGATTCTAGGAGGCAGTAGCGCGGGCGAGGAGTTCGACGACGTGGAGGACTTGCTGGTTCGTCTTGTGAAGTTTTGCGCCGGCGCGCAGTTGCAGAATGCAGCCGGGATTCGCGGTGACGACGACCGGGGCAGCAGTGGATTTCGCGTGCTGCATTTTTTCAGCAAGGATTTGCATGGACGCGGGCGTTTCGGTGACGTTGTAAATTCCTGCGGAGCCGCAGCAGTGATCGGCGAGCGGCATTTCCACAAGTTCGACGCCGGGAATCGCGCGAATGAGCTGGCGCGGAGCTTCGCGGATTCTTTGGCCGTGCGCGAGATGGCAGGAATCCTGATAGGTGACGCGGAGCTTCGTCTCGCGGAGCGGCGCGGAAAGACCGAGTTCGGCGAGAAATTCGGTGACGTCGCGCACGCGAGAGGAGAATTCGGCGGCGGTTGCGGCCGCTGCGCCATTCGCGTCTGGAGATGCTGAGCGCCTGCCCGAATCGGCATGGTTTTCTGAGAAAAGATGCGCGTACTCCTTGAGAGTTGAGCCGCAGCCGGCTGCGTTGGTAATGATGGCGTCGAAAGGCTCGCGGAGGAACGCGGACATGTTCTTGCGGGCGAGGTCGCGCGCGATATCGCGTTCGCCGGCGTGGGCGGCAAGGGCGCCGCAGCAAAATTGATCGGCGGGGACGACGACTTCGCAGCCATTGGCCTGCAGAACGCGGATGGTGGCGTCGTTGAGTTCGGTGAAAGTGACTTGCGCGACGCATCCGGCGAAGAAGGCGACGCGCACGCGGCGCTGGCCTTTTGCGGGAAACGTTTTTCCGAGGCGCGAGAAGAAAAATTCGGAATCAATGCGCGGGAGAAGCGCGGCGCGTTGCTGAAGTCCGAAAAGGCGCAGGATGCCTGAGCCGCGCGCGAGAGTTTCGAGGCCGGAGCGCTGATAAACGCGAATGAGGCCGGCGAGGCGCGCGATGCGGCGCGGACTTGGGAGCAGGCGCTCAAAAACATAGCGGCGAGCGAGGCGCGAAAGGCGCGGGCGCTGGAAGTTGCGGGCGATTTGGGCGCGGGCGAGTTCGACGAGCTTGCCGTATTCGACGCCGGAGGGGCAGGCAGTTTCGCAGGCGCGGCAATCGAGGCAGCGGTCAATGTGGGTGACGAAGGCGTCGTTGAATTCGAGGCGGCCTTGATCTATGAGCGCCATTTGGCGAATGCGTCCACGAGGCGAATCGGCTTCGTTGTGCCAGAGGCGATAGGTGGGGCAGGCGTTGAGGCACAGACCGCAGTGAATGCA